>CAYRJA010000113.1:0-9133 GCA_964424455.1 uncultured Bifidobacteriaceae bacterium | reverse complement strand
GCTCTTGCAATGAGTAGTGTTACTCCTTAACCGCAAGGTTATCCTGCCTTGCTTTCAAACCCGCGCTCAGGATTAACCCTGCGGGAGAGGAATAATTTTTCTGAATGTTAAGGCGAGTATTATTGAACCGCACAGAAACATATAGAGTGGATAGATGATGATGGAGAAACTGAATTGCTCTGCTGCAAAAATGTTAAGTAGGTTGGCAACGACCATTAAACTTCCTCCCCCGCAGGGTTAATTCCCGCGATGCCTTTTTGCTTTGGGGAATAACCCTGCGGTAATCAATACGAGTATGGTAATCAACAGGAAACACTATTTTAGCTCTTGCAATGAGTAGTGTTACTACCTTGACCGCAAGGTTATCCTTGCTTTCAAATCCGCGCTCAGGATTAACCCTGCGGGAGAGGAATAATTTTTCTGAATGTTAAGGTGTATCGTCCTAAAATAAGTTTACAGGTTAAATGATTAATCCTGTACCGGTATAATCTATATGAATTTGTTTAAGGACAGAACTTCTTTATCTTTCTATTCTAAACCGGAAAGATATGTTAGACAATATTCTGCTTGAAAACTTAATCTGTATTGATATAGAAACTGTTCCGCAGTATTCCACTCATGGAGAATTGACTGAAAACTTCAGGGAGATGTATGCTTCAAAAGCCGCACGACTCAGAGAAGAAGGAGAAACAGATGAACAACATTATTTTAACCATGCAGCTATCTATGCCGAGTTTGGAAAAATCATTTGTATATCCATAGGTATTTTTGTGAAAAGGAAAAAAGGAGAGTCGTTAAAATTTCGCATCAAATCTTTTTCAGGTGACGATGAGAAGAAAATTCTCAAAGAATTTTCTCAACTGCTGAACACCTATTACAAACTGGACAAGTATAAATTCTGTGGACACAATATCAAGGAATTTGATGTTCCGTATTTGTGCCGCCGTCTGTTGATTCATCAATTGCCTCTTCCAAAAATCCTTGACCTGTCAGGTAAGAAACCCTATGAAGTGAACTTTGCCGACACCATGCAACTTTGGCGCTTTGGAGACTATAAACATTATACTTCGTTAAAATTATTGGCAGCGCTTCTCAATATTGATTCTCCCAAAAATGATATTGATGGTAAAGATGTTGCACGGGTGTACTGGCAGGAAAAAAACCTGAAACGAATCGTTGAATATTGTCAGCGCGATGTACTGACGGTTGCACAAATTATGTTGCGGTTCAAGAATCTTCCGTTGCTTTTGCAGGAAAATGTTTCGATTGCATAATATTGATGAATGAATATTTCTCCTTATCAGCTTACAACATATCGTAGCGACAGTCAAGCCAATTTGGTGAAGTGCGGAAAAGAATATTTTACCGTGCTGGAAAAACTGATTGATGAGGCAAAGGAAGAAATACAGTTTCAGACTTATATTTTTGAAGAGGATGAAACCGGAAAAACTGTAACACAAGCCCTTATTCGTGCGGCAGGAAGAGGAGTTAAAATATTTCTGGTGGTGGATAGTTTTGGTTCTTCAGGGCTTAGAAATGAATTTATCCGGCTGATGAATGAGAATAATATTTACTTCAGGAAATTTTCTCCAGTCGTTTCATCAAAGGGCTTTCAGGTAGGCAGGCGCTTGCATCATAAGGTAGTGGTTGTGGATGAGAAAAAGGCATTAGTAGGAGGAATTAATATAGCCGATAAATACAAGGGCACGGATAAAGAACAGGCATGGTTTGATTTTGCTGTAATGCTTGAAGGAAATATCTGCAAACATCTGTCAATGATTTGTAACAAAATCGGAAGAAAGAAATTTACCATACAAAAGAAAGACAAACAAAAAATTAAGCAACAGACAACAAACGAAAAACAACTCATCAGAATCCGGCAAAATGATTGGGCAAGAAGTAAAAACCAAATCAGACTGAGTTACAAAACAGCTATACGCAATGCCGAACATTCTATTACCATAGTTGCCGCTTATTTTCTTCCGGGTGTTACATTTCGCAGGGTATTGAGGAAAGCATCTCAGCGGGGCGTTCAGATAAAAATAATACTGTCGGAAAAATCAGATGTGCCGTTCATAAAAAATGCTCATCACTTTCTGTATGGCTGGTTATTGCACCTGAAAGTACAGGTGTTTGAATATCATCCATCAATACTGCATGGCAAGGCGATGATGGTAGATGATGAGTGGGTGACCATTGGTTCATATAATCTTAATCATCTCAGCAAATATTCAAGTATTGAATTGAATGCAGACATTTTTTCTAAAGACTTTGGTTCTATATTCAGTAAATACCTGAACGAAGTATTAGAAGATGATTGCAGGGCAATAACTCCTCAGACAATAAGTAAACGAAGTGTATTTGTAAAAATAAAAAACTGGTTCAGTTATCAGTTCGTCCGAATGAATATGTCTTTATTGTTTTTCTTTATTTCAAAGAAAGGGGAAAATAGATTGGAGTAAAAGGAAAGATACCAGGATGTAGAGATAAAAAGAAGGAGCAGTTTGGTTATGGTTTTTCTTTTTATGTTCGAGTCCATCTATTGATATTCAATACTGTAACACCCACTTTACTGTAACACTTCCTAAGCTGTCTTTCTAATGAACATATATCATGTTTACTTTATTTCTTTGACTGACAACTTGCTCCAAAGAATCTGAGGTTATGCCGGATTATTATTTGATAATGTTTATAACACAGCATTTTATGTGCAAAATCTTCCTCCCCCGCAGGGTTAATTCCCGCGATGCCTTTTTGCTTTGGGGAATAACCCTGCGGTAATCAATACGAGTATGGTAATCAACAGGAAACACTATTTTAGCTCTTGCAATGAGTAGTGTTACTCCTTAACCGCAAGGTTATCCTGCCTTGCTTTAAAACCGCGCTCAGGATTAACCCTGCGGGAGAGGAATTCACTTGGATGGAACCCAGATCCGACTCACAATCTTAAAAATGTCAATGTTGGAACAAAAGAAGGGGGTAACTTTAGACGAGATTTTGAAATAAAATATTTGCAAGTCTGGCAAAAGGAAGAAGATTTATTTAACTATTACTTTGTAAATGATGATTGTGAAAATAATTGCTGTGGCAATAATTGGGGGCTTCCATATTCTCCTTCTGAATTTCCAGCATCGAATTCAGCAACTTACGGTTATCATATCGAAACACAATACATTCAGGGTGCATCTTACAACTGGACATCATCAAGTTCAGATTTGGTTATAGATCCTAATAATATTACATGGGACATATCTGCTGAGCATGGAAGCAAATGTTATTTTCATGGTCTTACTTCCGGCAGTTATAATATTACACTCACTGTAACACCTCCGCGTGGTAAGAAAGTAATGCATGTTATTCCGATAGTTATTAGTGGTGCCCTTTCTCCTTTATCTCTTTCTACACCTACTTGGGATTTTGAAGAGTTGGCTGATTGCTACTACAAGATTTGCGTAAATCCTCTTGTTGAAAATGCTGATGATTATAAATTTTATGATGGTTTTACTTGGGCAAACTTTGGAAGTTCTTGCTATACTTCCACTAATCCAAGTTCATCATCACATTATGGTCCCATTTATGTCCAAGCCATAAATAATGGTTGCCGCTCAGGAAATGTAACATATTCAAGTCCCGCAACCATTCAGGGCGATTTTTCTCCTTCTGCACCAACAATTCATTTATCCCGCTATTGTGATTATTACCACTTTTGGGTAGATGCTGTTCCCAATGCATTGGGATATTATTGGAGCTATGATGGAGGAGCAACATGGAGTTTTGATGAAGGAGATGATTACGACGGCAGTATAAGTAATAACATTCTTTACTTATATCCTTCCTATAATGTAAAAGTCAAGTATGTAATGAGTTGTTATGAATCGCCCGAAGCCGGTTTATCCGGCACTACCTCGGTACCGGATTATTGCTTCAGGTTAGAAGACAAATCTGACAGCAGTTCGATTCAAACAATTGACAAAGCTGTTAAAATTTACCCATCCCCGTCTGGTGGGAATTTATTCATTGAAAATAATCTTTCGTCTAAAATATCTGTAACTTTGAAATTCATAAACGGAGTAGTTATTTCAAATTATAACTTGAACAAAGAACAAAAAATCGAAATTAATAATCTTGATCAGGGTATGATTATGATTGAAATTTTAGACTTAAGAAGCAATAGAATAATTGAGCGTAAATTAGTTCCAATCATTAGACCGTAAAATGGAATTTGATGAAAAATATTTTTGGACTTTTTTTTTGCTTATTTTTCATAGGGGTTTGCCCTAAAATCTTTTCACAACCCGGAACTCCTGATAGTAGCTTTAACTTGAATGGTATAGGAACTTTTTCTTTCGAGGGTTCAGGAGCAATTTCATTAGCAATTCAAGTAGATGGTAAAATAGTAATTGGTGGAACCTATAATCCGACTAATGTCTCTACCTCTTTTGCTTTAGTAAGATATAACATTGACGGTAGTTTAGATAATGGTTTTGGCACTGAGGGAAAGATGTATCAGCACATTGGATATGGTACAGATGAAGGCGGATATATTGCGTTGCAAAAAGATGGCAAAATATTGATAGCAGGTGATTGTTATGACCCTGATACCCATTATCTTGCTTATTCTTTATCTCGCTTCAATAGTGATGGAACATTGGACAAAACTTTTAATGGAATGGGAACAGTCTTCAGTCTATTTACACTTGAAGGTGATTTTTTTCAGGGCGGTAGTGTTACCGTTCAGAATGACCAAAAGATTATTCAAATTGGTAATATTTATAGTTCTGGAACAAATCCAACTAAAGGCGGGATAGTTCGTTACAATTCAAATGGAATCATTGATAGTAGTTTTGGTGATAAAGGAAAGGTAATTGTTGATTTTGCTTCGTCGTTATCTTGGCTAAGAGACATTACTATACAAAGCGATGGAAAAATTGTTGTTTGTGGAGCAACTCAAGGATGGAATTTAAACAATATCAATGAATCATTTTTTGCGATGGCAAGATTTAATATTGACGGTACCCTTGACGAAAGTTTTGGTAACAACGGAAAAGTAATTACCTGTTTTCTTCCTGGATGTATTTCCGGAAAATATTTTGAAACAGGTGGAGCAGGTGCTTTAACTATTCAGCCTGATAAAAAAATTATTTTGATTGGAAATGTTTGGATAAGTTCAGATACTGCTAATTCTTTCCTTCGTTTTGCTCGTTATAATTCCAATGGTTCTCTTGATAGCACTTTTGGGAATAATGGTAAAGTTGAAACTATTCAGCCATTGGGAGGAGCTAATATTTACTCAACCTGCCTCCAGCAAGATGGAAAAATTATAATAGCTGGAGAATGGGGTGGAGGAAATCCTTATGATTTCTTTTTAACCCGCTATAACATTAACGGGTCTCTTGACAGTAGCTTTGGTACAAACGGATATGTAATAAAAAAAATCGATAGCACTGATAATAACAGTTTTCTTTCAGTTGCGATGCAGTCTGATGGAAAAATAGTAGCCGCAGGTTCTTCAAATAAACATGGTATGGTTGTACTCCGTTTTCTTTCTGGTTTAAATGTTGGGGTAATAGATTTATCTTTAAAAGAAAATCCTATACTTATTTATCCTAATCCAATCGGAGCACAGGCAGTGCTACAGTACACTCTTCTACAAGATGAAAAACTCAGTATAGTTTTATATGATATGCTCGGCAGGCAAGCGCAAACATTTGTTACCAACGAAACAAGAACACAGGGAGAGCATAAAGAGGTGTTACAGTTTTCTTCTATTTTAACAACAGGTAATTATATTTTAAGTATTAGTAACGGAAAGAGCACACAAGCGGTGAAAATTTTGAAGGATTGAATGTTACACTTTTCTTTATTCAAGTCCATCATACAATGTGAAAGTTAAATTTGTAACGAGTTGCTACGAATCACCTGAAGCCGGTTTGTCCGGTACTACATCAGTACCGGATTATTGCTTCAGGTTAGAAGACAAACCTAATAGTAGTTCAATTCAAATAATTGACAATGCTGTTGAAATTTACCCATCACCATCGGGAGGGAATTTATTCATCAAAAATAATTTTCCTTCAGAAATATCAGTAACTTTGAAATTCATGGATGGAACAGCAATTTCAAATTATTACTTGATTGAGCAGCAGAAAATCGAAATTAATAACCTTCCCCAAGGCATGATTATGATGGAAGTATTGGATTTAAGAAGCAATGATGTAATTCAACGAAAATTAGTTCCGGTTATTCATCCCTAAAATAAGCATTACATGAGGACTCAATTTGGATTTTTTTTATTCTTATTGTTTAGTGGGAATTTTTTCAATGCTTTTTCTCAAGCAGGTACAATAGATAGCAGTTTTAACTTTTCCGGTATTGGCGAATTTGCTTTTCAAGGCTATACCGATGCTAATACAGTAGTAATTCAAAAGGATAATAAAATTGTAATCGGCGGATTAGGTGATTTAAATTCATCTGACGGCTTTGTAATTGTGAGGTATAATACAAACGGGGCTATTGATAAAAGCTTTGGAAATAGTGGCAAAGTTTATCAGCATATTGGAGCTGGCGTAAATGAAGGAGGATATATTGCGCTTCAGGAAGATGGTAAAATATTAGTAAGCGGTGATTGCCGTGACCCTGATACGCATACCGTGGTTTATTCCTTAACCCGATTCAATACAGACGGAACAATAGATAAATCTTTTAATGGCACAGGTACTGTATTTACCTATTTTAATGATGACGGAAATATCTTTATGGGATATAAAATTGCTGTTCAAAAAAACCAGCAAATTATTCAGATTGGACAGGTAGTGAATTTAATTTCGCAAGGTCATGCAACAACAAAAATTGGTATCGTTCGGTACAATACGGATGGCACTTTAGATAATACTTTTGGTACTGGAGGAAAAGTAACTTTGGATTTTGGCGCCCGATCCTGCGGACCCGGAGATATTGCTATTCAGCAAGATGGAAAGATAATTGTTTGTGGCGGAACGGCAGGATGGAATTCTAATAATGATAATGAGGGGTTCCCAATAATCGCCCGTTTTAATTCAGATGGCACGTTAGATAATAGCTTTGGCATTGGTGGCAAAGTAATTACCTGCTTTCTTCCCGGGTGCGTCAGTAATGGAACTCAGATAGAAGATGGTGGTGCTTTGGGTATTGCTATACAACGCGACGGGAAGCTAATTATAGCCAACAATGTCTGGATAAGCACCGATACGAATTCTTTTATTCGATTTATTCGTTATAACGCGGATGGCTCTATAGACAGTGGTTTTGGGAATAAAGGTAAAGTTGAAACGATTGAATCAAAATGGGCATTTAGTCAAATCAATTCTATTTGTTTACAGACAGATGAGAAAATTATTTTAGCTGGTGATTTTGGCTATTATAATCCAAGAGATTTTGTATTGATTCGCTATAATAAAGATGGTTCACTTGATAGTAGTTTTGGTGTAAACGGATATGTAATAACAAAAATTGACAATACGGATGATAATAGTTTTTCATCTGTTACTTTTCAATCCGACGGAAGAATAGTAGCAGCAGGTTGGTCAGATCATCATGGAATGGTAGTGTTGCGTTTTCTTTCAGGGCTAAATCTTGGGCTTCTTGATTTTCGCAATGAAAATTGTCCGTTTCTTATTTATCCTAATCCTATTCATTCAGAAGCAATGTTACAATATAAACTTACTAAGGATGAAAAACTCAGCATAGTATTATATGATATGCTTGGCAGGCAAGTCCAAACATTTATATCAAATGAAACAAGAATGCAAGGAGAGCATAAGGATGTATTGCAATTTTCTTCTGCTTTAACGGCAGGAAATTATATTTTGAGTATCAGTAATGGGAAGTGCAAGCAGAATATTAAGATAATGAAACAATAAATGTGAACGCAAACCTTCTTTTGTCTGCTGCTAAATCAGATACTTTGTTCCAGCGGGGTTACGCTTTTCGCGAACCCCGCGTTGAAATAGTAACACAGTAACTTTTATCTTGCCACTGTGTCCACCAAAACCGAAATAGAAAACACGAATGGTTTTTACTTCATCACTTTCACCTGTTACAAATGGATGAGCATGTATGAAGAATTGAAAATGTACGACAGCGTTTACAAACACCTGAATAATTTCATCAAGAAAGGAGAAACGATTTGCGGCTATGTGATTATGCCCAACCATATTCATTTGCTTAACTATCATAAAGAAGAAAACGGGAAGCTGAAAAACCTCGTTGGGAATCTAAAACGATTTATGGCTTACGATATAGTAGAACGGTATGAGCAATCAGGCAGAAATGAGACATTACTTGAAATGAAAAAAGGAATCACAGAGCGAGACAAGAAGAAAAATCAACGGCATCGCGTGTTTGAAGATTCATTTGATATAAAGAGGTGTTACAACGATTATTTTTGTCCCAGCGGGGTTACGCTTTTCGCGAACCCCGCGTTGAAATAGTAACACAGTAACTTTTATCTTGCCACTGTGTCCACCAAAACCGAAATAGAAAACACGAATGGTTTTTACTTCATCACTTTCACCTGTTACAAATGGATGAGCATGTATGAAGAATTGAAAATGTACGACAGCGTTTACAAACACCTGAATAATTTCATCAAGAAAGGAGAAACGATTTGCGGCTATGTGATTATGCCCAACCATATTCATTTGCTTAACTATCATAAAGAAGAAAACGGGAAGCTGAAAAACCTCGTTGGGAATCTAAAACGATTTATGGCTTACGATATAGTAGAACGGTATGAGCAATCAGGCAGAAATGAGACATTACTTGAAATGAAAAAAGGAATCACAGAGCGAGACAAGAAGAAAAATCAACGGCATCGCGTGTTTGAAGATTCATTTGATATAAAGAGGTGTTACAACGATTATTTTATTCAGCAGAAGTTAACCTATATGCACAATAACCCAATTCACCCAAGATGGCATTTCGTAGAAAGGGCATCGGACTATAAACATTCATCCGCGCGGTTTTATGAAGAGGGAAATATAAATGATTATCCCATACCTTTAGTACATTGGCAGAGGAAAAGATGGAATGAACAGGACAAATAAACCCAAATTATTCAATAGAACCACCAATCCTAATGACGGTCATTAGAAAT
>CAYRJA010000112.1:0-9487 GCA_964424455.1 uncultured Bifidobacteriaceae bacterium | reverse complement strand
CATTTCTAATGACCGTCATTAGGATTGGTGGTTCTATTGAATAATTTGGGTTTAAAAACACATTACCGCACATTGAAACTGCTTGGCTCTTTTATTCCTGTAATCCATAATACTTGCATACCGCATGATAATCAGAGTAATCGGGAGCAGGCGATGAGGTTCTCAAATTTGACGCATTGATGAAAATAGAACAAAATTGTACTTTAGGCAGAAAAGTGTTTTTTATATAATTCTCATCCCATGTACCGCTAATTAATACTGCACAACCCAGGAGCCATTCTGCATACTTCGGATTATTATTATAGCCAAAGCGAAATTCGACTGTACCACTTTTACCTCCACCCGAAACAGGTTTCTTAAATGGTAACAGACATACCGTACCTGAACTATCTGTGCTGGGTACTTTTCCATATACAAGCACCACTCCACCTTTATCTATGCTATCCTTTACAGAATAGAGATAAGTATAATAACCACCTAAATCACTAGAGTAACCAAGATTGATATCTCCTGCACCGTATCCTGTAGCCCACTCACTGTTACTATAGGTTTTCCAACCAGTGGACCAAACATTTGCATTACCCATAGGTCCCTGTGCCCCTGTTTTCCCTTTTGGTCCTACTTCTCCGCAGTACCGGCAGGTCCTTGTGCCCCTGCTGGACCTACTGGTCCTTCCGGACCTGTTTTACTACAGGATGCAAAAAGCGATACTACTAATAGAACTGTCAATGTCTTTTTGATGTGTCTTGAGATTGTTTCCATTATGTTTAGATTTTTAATGTTTTGAAAAATTATTTTCTACTAAATAGGTTTTAATAAGAACTACTCTTAATCTTATTGAAAAATTGATTTTGCTTTTACAAGGGCTGTAAATATAATAAACCCATAGTTACAATAATAGATATGATATTATTTCTCTGACAACCACTTCTCAATCTCCTCCTGGCTAAGTTGCATATAATTAATTTTGTTAACTACAATACCATCTTTTATCCAATAGATAGCAGGCAGAGTAGGTCCACTCATCTTTAAATAGTCCTGACCTTTGAAAAGAACATAAGGAATATTTTCAGACTTTGTTTCATTGAAGAATACCGGCAATTCACTTTTATCGCCGTTCAGAACCATTATTATGGGTAAAGAAGAATTCCGTTTATACATTACATGAAGTTTATATGCCGCAAGTTTGCAATGCGAACATTCCACACTGAAAAATGCTATAATATGTTTACCTTTTTCAAGATTAACTTCAGGCGATTTATCGTTTGGATTCTCGTAGAGCCAATGTACATCAAGCGGATAATTTAGCGCCTTATCATCATGCCTAACGGAAACAGAAAGGTCAACGGGATTCAGAATAAAAGGAACAGATAAAGTCAAAAGCGCTGTTACAGTAATGAGCCATTTCGGTAATTGCAGTCCATCATTTTCAGAATAAAGACGATAAGCAATAAACAGTAACACCAGCAACACTATATTTTTTATCAGCGCTTGAAGCGGAGTCATCATTAACTGGTTGCCAAAACATCCGCAATTTCCTTCATTGCCATTAATAATTATTTGTCCTGCAAGATGAACGCAAAAAATAATAAGTAAGACCGCAGCGAGTGGAATGGAAAATCTTTTTATCCTGATTTGAAAAAGGAGAACTAACCCTGTAAACGCTTCTATACCGATAAGAATCCGTGCAAGAAAAGGAGCAGAGTACCAATTGGCAAAACCAAGGTCAACAAAAGTGTATTCAAAATATTCTACCGGAAAAAGTTTGGTATATGCAGAGTACAAAAACACTGCTCCAACCAATATGCGAATAAATGAACTGAATATTTTACTCAGTAATGATTTCATCGGATAGTTCCTGTCGGATATTAATGTTATTTAAGTACGCAGGTAGTAAAGGGATATTGATAGAAAACATTTTGCCTGTTAGAGCACTCATCTTTAGCTTTTTGATTAGTCTGATAAATAATGACATTGGGAAATTCATGTGTAACATTAGTGCTGTCTGTATAGCTGCAAGAGCACACATAATTCTTCTTGCAAGAGAACATAGTAGAAGTAATAGTAATTATCAGAAGTAAAGAAGCGATTTTTTTAATCACGGCTATTTTTTTAACAAAAGTATTGTTTCGGAATTATTCTTCACAATCGGACAGGCATTAAACATTAAACAGAAAGTGCATAACATCTCCATCTTTTACTACATATTCTTTTCCCTCCACCCTTAACTTTCCTGCAGTACGGCAGGCAGCCTCACTTCCATACTTTATGAAATCATCATAAGCGATTACTTCAGCCCGGATAAATCCCTTTTCAAAATCAGTGTGAATCACTCCGGCTGCTTTAGGCGCTGTATCTCCATTGTGAATTGTCCATGCACGTACTTCCTGCACGCCTGCTGTGATGTAAGTCAGCAGATTCAACAAGTGATAGGCAGACTTGATTAATTTGTTTACGCCCGGTTCGCTTAATCCTAAATCATTAAGAAAAGCTATCCGATCATCGTAACTATCTAATTGGGCAATATCTGCTTCTATTGCTGCGGAGATTATAAGTATTTCAGCTCTCTCATCTTTTACTGCTTCACGCAGCGCTTCTACATGCTTGTTTTCTTTTGTAACAGAACCTTCATCTACATTACAGACATACAGGACAGGTTTATCTGTGAGCAGATATGCATCCTCAATATGTTTTTTGTCTTCGGCAGAAACTGTAACACTTCTTGCTGACTTGCCGCTTTCCAAATGCTTTTTATATATCTCCAACACTTCCTGTGCACGTTTGGCATCCTTGTCGCCGGTTTTGGCAGCACGCTCTACTTTCACCATTTTCTTCTCAATGGCTTCAAGGTCTTTCAACTGAAGCTCTGTGTCTATAATCTCTTTGTCGCGAACAGGGTTTACACTTCCGTCAACATGTATAACATTATCATCATCAAAACAACGGACAACGTGAATGATAGCATCTGTACTACGAATATTTCCCAAGAACTGATTGCCTAATCCTTCTCCTTTGCTGGCGCCTTTTACCAATCCGGCTATGTCAACAATTTCAACAGTAGTAGGTACAATCTTTTTAGGGTTTACCAATTTGGCAATTTCATTAAGTCGTGTATCAGGAACTGTAATAACACCGACATTCGGTTCAATAGTACAAAAGGGGAAATTTGCTGCCTGTGCTTTTGCATTTGATAATGCATTAAATAAAGTGGACTTGCCTACATTCGGTAATCCTACAATGCCACACTGAAGAGCCATAAATGAATCTTGTTTTTTGAAGCGGGCAAATATAGAGTATAGCCATAAACAAAAAAGCCGTTCCTGTAATTCGGAACGGCTTTATTTCTTTGAAAATGAAATTACCACTTTAAATCTTCATCACTCGCAGGATGTGCAGGAGGCGTATCGCTTGCAGATGATGAACCGGTATTACCGGATGATGTTGCTGAAGAATCAACATTACCTGATCCCGAATTCTCGTTGTTTTTATTTTCTTCTGCACGCTGGCGTTCATACTCTTCCTGACGGCGGGCAAATTCATCAAAGTCGTAGTTGGGCATAAGTTCTGTCTTCACATGATTCACCGCTTTGCCCAGATGTTCCATAAACTTGTTGACATCTTCTTTGTAAAGATAGATTTTATGTCTTGCATAAGTTCCGTCTTCGCGTTTCTTACTTTCAGTTATAGTGATGTAATAATCGCTGTTTTTGTTTTCGCGTACATCAAAAAAATAAGTTCTTCTCTTTCCGGCTTTGTGTTTCAGCGAATACACCGGTTCCTCTTTTTTGAAATTGTTGTTTTTATTTTCGTCCACAGTTTAAATTTTTAGATTCTAATTGAATCGTTAAAACAAGAAATCATTAGTTAGTTCTTTGGCAAATATATCTTTTTTCGATAATTACCTCATTATACAACGGCTTTTTTTTCTTCTATTTTTTGAAGTTGATATGTGTTATAGTATTCACCCTTCAGATTCATTAGTTCCTCATGCGTTCCCTCCTCAATGATTTTACCATCATCCAGCACAATAATCTTATCTAATGAAAGCAGTGTAAAAATCCTGTGGGTGATAATAATGGCAGTCTTTTCTTTCAAAACCTCATTCAGGTATTTAAGAATATTGTTTTCAGTTTTGGCATCCACTGCGGAAAGACAATCATCAAACAACACAATATTTGGGTTTTTGATTAAGGCGCGCGCTATGGAAATGCGTTGTTTTTGTCCTCCGGAAAGTGTAACACCGCGCTCACCAACCATGGTTTCAAACCCTGAACTCAGTGTTTTGATTTCACTTTCTATTGAAGCATACCTTGCCGCTGCTTCTACTTCACTGAATGATTTTCCTTCTGAGCCGAAAGAAATATTATTGGCAATGGTATCCGAAAAAAGAAAAACATCCTGAGGTACATAACCAATTTGTTTTCGGAGAGAAGACAGATTAAAATCCATTATGTTTTTTTCATCAATCAGTACTTCTCCGGATGTAACATCATACATACGGGTGATTAACTGACCGATACTGGTTTTCCCTGATCCGGTAGCGCCAACTATAGCAAGCCTTTGCCCCTTCTTTAATTTAAAGGAAACATTATTCAACGCCTGAATACCTGTGTTATCGTAGGTGAATGAAACATTGCGAAACTCGATATCACCCTTCAGTGGAATAGCATCAGTTGTAACAGATGTGATAGCAGGCTTGATGGCAAGAAATTCATTAATTCTTTTTTGAGAAGCAGCGCCACGCTGAACCTGAGCAGTTATCCATCCGACCGAAGCAATAGGCCAGGTAAGCATATTAATGAACATAACGAACTCGGCAATATTTCCCGGACTGATTTCTCCGGAGATTACTTTGTTGCCGCCAATAAAAATAACAAACACAGTGCTCAGTCCGACTAACAATAAAATAGTAGGAAAGAAAATAGATTCAACCCTCGCAAGATTCAGTTGTTTTTCTTTATAGCTCTCACATTCATTTTCAAAAAACCGTAGAGTAAATTTTTCTTGTACAAATGATTTGATTATTCGGATACCCGAAAAAGATTCTTGTGCAACCGTATTTAGTGTGGAGAGTTGTTGTTGAATCAACTCACTTTTATTTTGAATAATATTATTGATAAAATAAATAGAAAGTCCGAGAGCGGGCAAAGGCAGAAGTGTATAAAATGCAAGCTCTACATTCACACTGAACATTGTATAAGCAACCATAGCAAACATGATTACTGTATTAATAATATACATGATTCCCGGTCCGGTATAGTTTCGCACGCGAGATACATCTTCTGTAATGCGAGACATCAAATCGCCTGTGTTGTTTTGTTTATAAAAGCTCAAATTCATTTGCTGGTAATGGTCATAGATTTCATTTTTCTGATCATATTCAATCAACCTCGACATTACAATCAATGTTTGCCTTGTATAAAATAAGAAAATTCCTCGCAGTAGAGCAAGAACAAGCATGGCAAGTGCGAAAACAAGAATGCTGGCGCCAATCTTTTTTATCAGGTCAGAATGAGCATTAAAATCTATAAACCTGTCGGCTAATGAAATGTTAGTGAGTACCATATCCACTGCATAGCGAACCACCTGAGGACTTAGTACTCCAAATAAATTACTGAGCGCTACAAAGAGAATTCCCAACCCAAAACGCCACCGGTATTTCCATAGATATTTATTGACTGCTGAAAGGTGCTTCATTCGTAGGATACAAAGTTAGATTTTCAGAAAACTACTTCATAGTAAAACACAGAATTACCGGAAAGATTCAGTACAAGATAGAAATGACACATTAAGACTCAGAGTACAGTGTTAATATTGACTGATTCAATAGTGAAACTGTTTCATATCCTGTTAGAAAATCAGCAGTGTAACACTATTGAAACAGAAACTTTTTTAGTTGTTCCTCTCTTTCTATCTGAGAAATAATATCTCCCTGTATTTTGGGAGCGACCATAATGAGTCGTCCACGACAAGTTCAAGTTTATCGGAATGGTATCGAATTTCATCAAAGAAGGGCTTTACCTTTTCACAGTAAGCAATGGCTCTTTCCCGCGCATCAGCAATTTTATTTGCCAGTTTTCGGGCTTCGGTCATTGCCTCTACCTTTTCTATAATCACGGAAATTCGTTCTGAGATTTCCTCTACTAATTTCTTTTGTGCCTCCATACTCTTATTTTTTATACCCAACGCCACCATTCCGCTGAGAGCGGTAGTTAGTTCCTGCTGGTATTTTACAGAGGCAGGAACAATGTGAGTAAGCGCAATTTCGCCAATAAGACGCGATTCAATCTGCACCTTCTTTGTATATTTTTCCAATTCAATCTCATGTCTGGCGTGCATTTCTTTATCAGAAAAGATTTTGTTCTCTGTAAATAGCTGCACAGAGTTCTTCGTAAGGTAGGCATCCAGCGACTGAGGGGTCGTCTTAATGTTGTTAAGCCCACGTTTCTTTGCTTCTGTTTCCCACTCTTTGCTATAATTATTTCCTTCAAAGAGAATCCGCTTGCTGCTGGTGATATATTTCTGTAACACATTCAGAATAGCGGTATCCTTTGTTTCTCCTTTCTCCATTAATCCATCAACTTCCTTTTTGAACTCTTTTAACTGGTTGGCTACAATAGTGTTGAGTACAATCATGGTGTTGCTGCAATTTGCCGACGACCCCACTGCACGTACTTCAAATTTATTTCCGGTAAATGCAAAGGGAGAAGTGCGATTCCTGTCCGTATTATCCATCAGCAGATCCGGTATCTTGTTGTGAATATCCATCTTTAATGATAGTTGATCCTGCTCATCCATATTTCCTTTTTTTACTCTCGATTCCACTTCGTTGAGCGCCTCAGTTAAGTAACTTCCGATAAATACGCTAATGATAGCAGGAGGAGCTTCATTCGCGCCCAGTCGAAAATCGTTCCCGGCAGAGGCAATGCTGGCACGAAGTAAATCAGCATGTTCATTCACAGCTTTAATGGTGTTTACAAAAAAGGTGAGGAACATAAAATTCGTTTTCGGGGTGCGCCCGGGAGAGAGCAGGTTCTTTCCTGTATCTGTTGCCATGCTCCAGTTATTATGTTTGCCCGAACCATTGATACCGGAGAATGGTTTTTCGTGTAACAGAACCCGTAACTTATGACGCCGGGCAATTCTGTCCATTAAATCCATAAGTAATTGATTATGGTCTATGGCAATGTTTACTTCTTCAAAATACGGGGCACACTCAAACTGGCTGGGTGCCACTTCGTTATGACGGGTTTTAATCGGAATGCCAAGTTTGTAACACTCGGTTTCAAAATCAATCATGTAAGCATGAAAACGTTCCGGAATAGAACCGAAATAATGGTCTTCCAACTGTTGTCCTTTAGCCGGGGAATGACCAAACAATGTTCTGCCGGTGGCTATTAAATCCGGTCGCGCTTCATATAGCCCTTCATCCACTAAAAAATATTCTTGCTCCCATCCGAGAGTAGGCGATACTTTTGTAATATTCTTGTCGAAGTAATGGCATACTTCTACGGCGGAGGTTTCCAACGCCTGTAACGATTTCAATAAAGGCGCCTTGTAATCAAGCGCTTCTCCGTTATAGGAAACGAAAATTGTTGGAATACAAAGCGTTTTTCCGAATCCTGTATCCATAATAAATGCAGGTGAACTGGGATCCCATGCCGTATAACCTCTTGCTTCAAATGTAACTCGCAATCCGCCACTCGGAAAACTGGAAGCATCCGGTTCCTGCTGAACTAATGCATTGCCATTGAACACTTCTATTCCTTTGCCGGATGTGGATTGTTGAAAAAATGAGTCATGCTTTTCAGCGGTGGTTCCTGTCAGCGGCTGAAACCAGTGTGTGTAGTGTGTAGCTCCTTTCGACATTGCCCATGCTTTCATCGAAGAAGCCACCTGGTCAGCCACTTTCCGGTCAATCTTTACACCCAGTTTTATAGCATTCATTACACTTTCAAAAGCTTCCTGAGAAAGAAATGTTTTCATTACTTCTTCTGTAAAGACGTTAGTGGCATAATATTCAGAAACTACTTTCCCTTTATAGTTGCTGTCCGCCGGCTGAATTTCAGATATTCTCCTGAGGGCTTGTATTCGTTGTGCTTGCATATTATTTTTTTACGGCACAAATGTATAATACGAATTCATTAGTTCTAATAATTATTAATAAATTTTCTACAAATTGAGAAAAAACAAGATTACTTTTAAAGAATAATCAAATTATTTTTAGTATTTACCCTATAAAATCATATATACCTATAAAATAATTTAGATATTATTTAATTATATCTGTAATCTTATTTCTAAAAAAATAATTTTTAATCCGGTTAATATCCACCAGATAAATAATAAAAACTATCCAGAATAATTCTGCTGTGCATTTGTAACGGACGATAGCACCCAGGTTAGGAACAATTATTCCGATAAGGGAAAACAATCCAATAACATAAAATATACAGAACATTATGAATGGATAATTCAGTCTTTTCTTTTCACGAAAAATTATTGCAACAACAAGTAATGTTATGAAAAATACATTCTCCAAAGCAGAACTCAACTGTAGTATTGAATTGATTTCCCACAAATAAGGTCTGAATACACAATGTGCAAATCCTTCAGGCAATACAGATATTATAGAAAGTAAATTGGGTTGAAGAGGTGTAAGTGAAATGGTTGAAGGAGAAATTTTTAGATTAAGAAATTCCTGTTGAATATAAACCAAATAGTCTATAGCATTGAATTCTGGTACTATCTTTCCTACGACATATATGGACCCAAAATAAAGAAATTGTACCAATACAAATTTTAATACCGTATGATTGTTCTTTACGTAAGTCCAGCAGAATGCAACTATAGTTGGTGCAAGAATAATTGAAATGAAGCCGCGCAGAATAGCTAGAATAGTAATTGACAATACTACTGCAACAAAATTTTTCAAGCGGTAGTCTTGTTGGAGAATATTGGATATTGAATAAAGGAAGATACCGAGTGCTGCTAATCCGAATCCATCTTTATGCATTCCGGATGTCCAGAAGGTAATACCGGGAACAAGTCCGAAAGCAATCAGTATTAACGCATCCTTTCCTTTAATAAATTTCTTCGAGTTAAAGTAAACTGTTCGGGTTTGTATTTTCCGCTATCTACTAATCCTTTTACTAATGACGAACCTAAGTTTCCTGTTCCAATTATGGTAATTTTTGTTTTACTCATGAATTTAAATTTTAAGATTCCAAAAATAAGAAGATAACAAACGTATTTTATTTATTGTTGCTGTAACTTTATGGTGTATTTTTTAGTAAAACAACACAATTAACATAAAAAAACAACTCTTCCTTTTAATTACATGTCGTTAAATACTATTGAAATAGTAGATACTGTTGTGCTTGATTTTGCAATTATTCACCTTCGAAATGATGGCGTTTTGTTTTTTAGAGCCAATGAAAATGTATTGACATTAAATAAAAATGAATTACAAGTAATTTTTGAAACG
>CAYRJA010000111.1:0-9580 GCA_964424455.1 uncultured Bifidobacteriaceae bacterium | reverse complement strand
AAAACTTAATACTCAGGTTTCCACTACAAAAATTACTGCAAAAGATATTCAGAAAATTCCTTCCGTAGGCGGCGAGTCAGACATTGCGCAATACTTACAGGTAGTTCCGGGTGTGGTGTCCACCGGCGATCAGGGTGGGGAATTATTTATCCGCGGCGGAGCGCCGATTGAAAACAAAATTTTACTGGATGGAATGACAATTTACAATCCCTTCCACTCCATTGGACTGTTTTCAGTTTTTGAAACAGATATTATCCGCAATGCTAATGTGCTTACTGCCGGCTTCAATGCCCAATACGGTGGAAGAATGTCTGCAGTGATAGATGTAACCACGCGCGATGGCAATAAGAAGAAATTTGCCGGTAAAATTTCAGCAAGCCCTTTTATGTCGAAAGTTGTATTGGAAGGACCGATAAAGAAATTGGATGAAAACGGTTCAAGTATTTCTTACATATTCAGCGGAAAATCATCTTACCTTAATCAAACCTCAAAATCTATTTACAGATATATAGATTCTACAGGACTACCCTACTCCTTTAATGACCTCTATGGGAAAGTTTCTTTCAACGCTGCCAACGGAAGTAAATTAAACATTTTCGGTTTTAGGTTCAAAGACGATGTAAACTTCCAGCATATCTCAAAATTCAACTGGAACACTTTCGGTATTGGAAGTAGTTTTGTTTTGGTGCCGGGTAATTCAAACAGTTTAATCAATGGCTATTTGTCTTACTCTGATTACAAAATTTCTCTTTCAGAACTGGACACCAAACCAAGAAAAAGCGGGATAAACGGATTTGATATGGGGGTTAACTTCACCTATTTCCTTCCGCAAAGCAGTGAAGTAAAATATGGCTTTGTTGTCAGTGGATTTAAAACTGATTTCACTTTTGTAAATCCTATTGGACTGAATATAACTGAAGATCAGAATACAACTGAACTATCCGGCTATGTACTGTGGAAGAAAGTAATTCATAAGTTAGTAATAGAACCTAGTTTACGCTTACAGTATTATGCCTCTCTTCCGGCTTTTTCTCCCGAACCGAGAATTGCTATGAAATTCAATGCTACAGATAAACTCAGATTGAAACTTGCAGGCGGAGTTTACTCTCAGAATTTTATCAGTACTAAAGCAGACAAAGACATTGTTGATTTGTTCACCGGCTTTTTAACAGCGCCTGATATTGAGTTAAAAAAAACAAATGGTGAAATTGCAATAAATAATGTTCAATATGCCTATCATGCCGTTTTCGGAATAGAAGCCGATATTACAAAACGCATTGAACTGAATGTAGAGCCATACTACAAATACTATGGACAACTGATTTCACTGAACAGAAATAAAACTCTTCCTTCCGACCCTGATTTTGAATTAGAAACCGGAAATGCTTACGGACTGGATGTGTTAATTAAGTATGACTATAAGAGTCTTTATGTTACAACAGGATATTCTCTCGGATATGTAAACCGAAACAATGGACAACAAATTTACCCGCCATATTTTGACCGCCGGAATAATGCAAACTTAGTAGTGAGTTATTCTTTTGGAAAACATAAAAGCTGGTCATTTGATACACGATGGAATTGGGGCAGTGGATTTCCCTTTACAAAAACACAAGGGTTCTATGAGTACTTTTCTTTCCTTAAAAGCGGGATTAATACTGACTACACAACTCAGAATGGCGACCTTGGCGTTATTTATGATTCAAAACTCAACACCGGGCGACTTCCTGATTATCATCGCTTAGATGTAGCGATAAAAAAGACTGTCTCTTTCAGTGAGTTGATAAAACTTGAGATTAATGCAAGCGTGATTAATGTTTACAGTCGCAAGAACATTTTCTATTTCGATCGTGTTCATTACATCAGAGTGAATCAACTACCCGTATTACCTTCCGTTGGTGTTTCACTTACATTTTAGAACTGTAACATCTGTCTTTTACTACTCTTTATATTCTATTGAGAACGTTTCAATATCTTATCATGATATTTTATCCATAAACTAATTACTAAATTCGTTCTGTTTAATAAGCAACATTTGAAACCGAACTACTGTTGATTCTTAATGCTGTTGTTAGTCAATTCTAAATGATTGCTTCATTAATGAGGATAAATAATAACTCGTTCAGCTATGATTTTACAAAACTGGTGGTACACCACCTTACTTGGCGTAAATACTCCCATCCGTCCTACCCTGTCCGGACATATTAAATCTGATATTTTGATTGTTGGCGCCGGCGCTGCCGGGCTTGCTGCCGCACATTATTTTATAGGGAAAGGGCTGAAAGTAGTGGTACTGGAAAGAAATATCTGTGGCGGCAGTTCTTCAGGAAAGAGCGCCGGTTTTATAACTCCTGACAGTGAACTGGAACTGTCACAGTTAATCCGGCGGTTCGGGAAAGACAGGGCAAAAGATTTATGGAGTGTACCCACTACCGGTATTGGCATTATGAAGTCTGCAATAGAAAAACATCAGATAAGCTGTGACTTTCAAGTGCAGGATAGTTTGTATCTGGGCATCGGGCAAAGTGGATGGCAGGCGGTAAAAGAAGAAATAGAAGCCAGAAGACTTCTTGGTTTTGAACAAACATTATATGATAAAAATGAAGTACAAAAGGTCATTGGCACTGATTCTTATTCAGGAGCTGTGCGATATAAAGAAACTTATGGTATTGATGCGCTTCGTTATTGTCAGGGTATGAAAAAGGTATTAATGGAAAATGGGATTGAAATATACGAAGCATCGGAAGTACTATCCGTTAAAGACCACTGTGCATATACTCACTTAGGATCTGTTACAGCTAATCAGATTATCTTTTGTATAGACAAGTTGCAGCCATCTCTAAGTCATTATGCTGAAAATGTTTATCATGCACAGACTTTTCTGTCTATCAGCGAACCATTAAACGAAGAAATGATAAAGACCATATTTCCTGAAGACAGAATGCAGTGTTGGGATTCCTCACTTGTTTACAGTTACTTCCGGCTTACCGGGTCTAACCGTTTATTACTTGGCGGCGGCAGTATGCTAACCACATTTTCAAAGAATGATGTAAACTCGTCAAGGATAATTGATGAAGTAATAAGAGGATTTAAAAGAAGATTTCCTCAAGTAAAGGGGCTGAAGTTTATTCAATATTGGCCCGGCAGAATTGATTCAACAAGAGATTTGCTGCCTTCAATAATCAAGGATAAATCATCTCCATGGATGCATTTTGTTTTAGGATGTGTAGGGCTGCCCTGGGCAACCTTCTGTGGGAACTTTGCAGCAAGGCACGCTCACGATACTAATTCATGGAACGACCATCACTACTACGAATATTTCCGTCCTGACAGGCATTTCTTTGTTCCCTTATGGTTAGAAAAGATTATAGGAAAACAGCTCGTATTCTCTATCAACAATGGTTGGGCTAAATACTATCAGAAAGATTTAAAGTAAAGACATAACTGTTCATTCATCACCCTGTTTCATCAAATCAAATATCAGTTTCAGATTCTCAATTAATCCATATTGCAGCATCACATTAAGTTTTATCTATATAAAAATTTCTATTTGCAGATAGACTTGTCTTTCATTAGGTTTGTTATAAAATTAATCACATGAAATTATTAGTTGTAGAGGACGAAATGAAAGTGGTAACCTTTTTAAAAAAAGGTTTGGAAGAAAATAAATATGATGTAGATGTTGCTTACGATGGATTAGCCGGCAGACAATTAGCTTTGGAAAAGAACTATGATCTTGTTGTTCTTGATCTGAATCTCCCTAAAATGAGTGGTTATGAAGTATGTAGTTCTCTGCGTAAGTCAGGAATGAGAGTTCCTGTGCTGATGCTTACTGCTTTCGGTACAACTGAAGATAAAGTGATGGGTTTTAATTCAGGAGCAGACGACTATTTAGTAAAGCCATTTGAGTTCTCTGAATTACTCGCTCGTATTAAAGCCATTATTAACAGGGCTTCCAATCCATATACAACTGATCCTATTCTGAGAGTATGTGATCTGGAGATGAATCTCAGCAACAAAACAGTAAAGCGCGGCGAGCAGAAAATTGATTTAACGGCAAAAGAATTTGCATTGCTCGAGTATTTCATTCATAACAAAGGAAAAGTATTATCCAGAGAAGATATTTCACTGAAAATATGGGATACTTCATTCGATTCTAACTCTAATGTGATTGATGTATATATCAATTTTTTAAGAAAGAAAATAGATAAGAATTTCCAACCTAAATTAATTCATACCCGAATCGGGATGGGCTACATACTTGATGCGGCAGAGTAACACAGCTATAAAATGAAAATCCGTACTCGGCTGACAATACAGTTTGCTTTTATTGTAGCGGCTGTTCTTTTCATTTTCTCTTTATCCGTATATTTTCTATTCGCTCGTTTCAGACAGCAGGATTTTTATTCACGAATCAAAGACCGCGCACTTAATACCTCAAAGTTATTAATTGAGATAAAAGAAGTAAACACTGAGTTGCAGGATAAGATTGATCATAACATATTTTTTTCTCTCATTAACGAGAGAATGGATATTTATAATAAAGATAATCTGAAGATTTACTCCATTTCTGACACACTTTCATATCCTGTAACAGACTCTTTACTCAATAAAATACGAGCTAAAAAGGAACTGGAATTTAGAGAAGGAGAAAGAGAAGTTATCGGAATTGCCACAACAATCCATAGTCAGGATTATGTGATACTTTGTTCTGCGTATGATAAGTATGGATTTAACAAACTTCGTTTTCTGCGATTGATTCTCATTGCCCTATTTTTTACAAGCATGATAATAATTGTTATTATGGGTAGGATTTTTTCCCGGCAGGCACTCCAACCAATATCCAAGGTGGTACGCGAAGTAGATAATATTTCCATTTCCAATCTCGATATAAAAGTTAATGAGGGAAATGGTACAGATGAGATTGCTCAATTAGCTATTACTTTCAATAAAATGCTTTCCCGACTGAATTCGTCGTTTGACTTACAAAAAAACTTTGTATCAAATGCTTCTCACGAATTGCGTACACCACTTACCGCATTATCCGGACAAATAAGCGTAGCTCTGTTACAAGACAGATCTACAGATGAATACAAGGCGTTGTTACAGTCTTTATCTGATGATATTCATAACATGAGTAACCTGATAAACCAATTGTTGGAACTGGCAATGGTGAGCCGTGATGTATCTGAGCTTAACTTCAGCAACATCAGAATTGATGAAGTATTATTGAATGCCCGTGGTGATATACTCAAACTAAATCCTGCTTATAAAATACAGATACATTACGAGAGTTTCAATGAAAAAGAAAGCGCTTTTCTGATTAAGGGTAATGAGCAATTATTAAAAAGTGCTTTTGTCAATCTGATGGATAATGGTTGTAAGTTTTCTCTCACAAAGAAATCCGATGTGTTGATAAATATTGATGATTACAATAATTATAAAATTGTTTTTAAAGATAACGGTATAGGAATACCGGAAAATGATTTAGAAAAAATTTTCGATCCCCTTTACCGCTCCAATAATGCAAAACAATTAAAAGGTCACGGACTCGGATTGGCGTTAACTCAGAAAATAATCCATGTTCATAATGGAACAATAAAAATATCTTCAAAAGAAGGTAAAGGAACTTCAATAGAGGTAACTCTCCCTGGAGTTAGTGAAATCCCTTAGGGATCAGTTCTAAGGGATCTGTAGAATTACTATAAGTACTATTCTAAAAAAGAAGAGTACGAGGAGGATGCTCTTGTACTTTTCCTTTCGCCATAATGTGTAACACAGTCCACCCTTTTGATTTCAGATAATCAGAAATCATAGAACGGTGGCATCGCCACCACACAGCCTCAGCACACATATATGCTGTTGTGCTTTCCTTTGCAATATCTTGTAACTGTTTTATTCCCTGCTCAAACTCTTTTGTTTCCATATAGTCTGCATAACCTCTGAAAGATGCATTGCGCCACTGTGTATTCTTTGAATCTTTTTTTACTTTCCTTCTTCCACCTAAATTCACAAGATGGATATACTCAATCCCATTTGACTTTAATGTTACAGATAATTGCTCTTTATTGAACTGAGGAAATTTCCTTGAACCCGGAAAGCTGCGGATATCTACTAATGTTTTAATGTTAAATACCTTCAACATCTCAATAAAGTCTTCTATGGTATGGGTTGAATGACCAATGGTATAAACGACTGGCTTATTTAAATTTTCCATAAAACTGTAACAGAAATCATTCTGTAGATAAATCCCTACCTTTATTCAACTAAAAATCCCCGTTGAAAATTTCCAACGAGGATCTTATTTTCTGATCTGTTAGACAAAAACTTACTTCTTATCGTCTTTCACTTCTTCAAAAGGCACATCCTGAACTGTGTCACCGGCTGATGCTCCTGCAGCTCCGTCAGTTGGCGCACCTGCTTCGCTTGCATTTGCCTGTGCTTCCTGAGTTGCTTTATATAAATCTTCCGAAGCTGCCTGCCATGCGCTGTTCAATGAAGCAAGTGTACTATCAATCGCTGCAAGGTCTTTATTCTTATGCGCTTCCTTCAGTGCAGCAAGTGCAGATTCAATCGTTGCTTTCTTATCAGCAGGAATTTTATCACCGTATTCTTTCAACTGTTTCTCAGTGTTAAAAATATTACTGTCGGCAGTATTCAGCTTATCGGCTTCTTCTCTTGCTTTTTTATCAGCATCCTCATTCGCTTTTGCGTCGTTGCGCATTTTCTCAATCTCTTCTTTACTCAATCCGGTGCTGGCTTCTATACGAATGCTTTGCTGTTTGCCTGTACCTTTATCCTTAGCTGTAACATGCAGTATGCCGTTTGCATCAATATCAAAAGTTACTTCAACCTGAGGCACCATACGCGGAGCGGGTGGAATACCATCCAGCATAAATTTACCGATAGTACGATTATCCTTTGCCATGGAGCGTTCTCCCTGTAACACATGAATCTCCACACTCGGCTGGTTATCCACTGCTGTAGTAAATGTTTCTGATTTCTTTGTAGGAATGGTTGTATTGGATTCTATCAATTTAGTGGTAACACCACCCATAGTTTCAATTCCAAGAGAAAGAGGTGTTACATCAAGCAACAACACATCTTTTACATGCCCTGTTAATACACCACCCTGAATAGCAGCGCCAACAGCTACCACTTCATCCGGATTTACTCCCTTTGAAGGTTTCTTTCCAAAAAATTTCTCTACTACTTCCTGTACTTTCGGAATTCTTGTAGAACCCCCTACTAAAATCACTTCATCAATCTGAGAGGCATTGTAACCGGCATCAGTAAGAGCTTGCTTACATGGAGTAAGAGTTCTTTCAATCAGATGATCAACAAGTTTCTCAAAATTAGAACGGGTTAACTTCTTTACTAAGTGTTTCGGCACTCCATCTACTGCAGTGATATAAGGCAGGTTAATTTCTGTTTCAGCAGAGCTTGACAACTCTATCTTCGCTTTCTCAGCGGCTTCTTTTAAACGCTGTAAAGCCATCGGATCTTTAGTAAGATCTATGTTTTCATCTTTCTTAAATTCATCAGCCAGCCACTTAATTAATACCTGGTCAAAATCATCGCCGCCAAGATGGGTGTCGCCATTTGTAGATTTTACTTCAAACACTCCGTCGCCTAAATCAAGAATGGAAACATCAAATGTTCCACCACCTAAGTCGAACACAGCGATCTTCTGATCTTTATGTTTTTTATCGAGACCATAAGCCAAAGCAGCAGCCGTTGGTTCATTGATAATACGCTGCACTTTCAACCCGGCGATTTCCCCTGCTTCTTTTGTTGCCTGTCTTTGCGAATCATTAAAATATGCAGGAACAGTTATTACAGCTTCAGTTACTTCCTGCCCAAGAAAATCTTCTGCCGTCTTTTTCATTTTCTGTAACACTATTGCTGAAATCTCCTGAGGAGTATATAGACGACCGTTGATATCAACCCGCACTGTATTGTTGTCGCCCTTCACCACATTGTACGCAATATATTTCATTTCAGAAGGCACTTCATCGTACCGGCGACCCATGAAACGCTTGATTGAAGAAATTGTGTTTTTTGGATTAGTGATTGCCTGACGCTTTGCAGGGTCTCCTACTTTACGTTCGCCGTTTGCAAGAAAGGCAACTATTGAAGGAGTAGTTCTGCGACCTTCATCATTCGCTATCACTACTGGGTCATTTCCTTCCATTACAGAAACGCAGGAGTTGGTTGTGCCCAAGTCTATTCCAATTATTTTTCCCATTGTATTATGTTTTTATTTTTTCAAAGTCTGTTTGTCAATGATAATGCCATCAGTATATTTTGAGAAAAAAGCACGAAATAATGGCAAATGGATAGATTATGTCGGAGAAATTATGACAATAAGTCAGAGCACAATAGTTAAGTATAACAATAGGATTTAGAATCTCAAGAGTTAATAAATGACTATACCCGTTGCTTCAAAAATATATTGTTTCTGCAGAGTTGAATCTCTGTAAGCGTGTCCATTAGCAAGAATAGTCTTACTGACAGTTTCGTTGCCGAGAGTGAAATCCTTATTCCACTTAATGATTAAATCTATACTGTCTGTCGCAGCAACTGTAACACACTTTCCGTTATTACAAATGCTTTTTATCTTTCCGCTGACCACTGTATCAAGAGACATTCGTTTTGCTATCGGAATCAAATCAGTTACTGTAATATTTTGACTGTAATCGAATGGATTCCCATAAACAGTTCCTACTCCATCATTACCAGTTTTATTTTCAGGATTCCGGAAATGACAAGAGAATAGAAAAAATGAAAGTATCGCTAAAGGCAATAGAGATTTCATTACTGTTCTCCCAGTATTTTCTTCAAATTATCAATATTCAGCTTCTTGGCTATTTCGATAATTTCATCCGGACTATTAATCTCATCGGCATTTAATGAAATAACAGAATTGCCTATAGGGATTTGTAAATCACCTAATTTATCTTCCGCTTCGTAAGAAAGCAGTCCAAAAGATTTTCCTACTTCTACCACCTTATGTCCTTCTCCCGTTTGTTCCATCAGCGACGGATTGCTTATCATCATACTGATACTGATTGCCGCCGGCGAATTAGACATAATTGTGACTGATAAACTCCTGTCTTCGTTTGCATAATCTCTCGTTACTGTAACACCCACACTCATTATTCCCGGTACAGTTCCTCCGTTGGTATCGTTTTCTGCACTTGCCTTCATTCCATTTATTTCCAAAGGAAGTGCTGCAAGCAATTCTTTACCTACGACAATATTTATTTCAGTTAATGCTTTTTGCATGGCAGATTGTGCTTTCCGGTAATCTTTCTTTACAATACTTTCATTTGCCTCCTTCATATACTGTTCGAGTTTCTCCTGTGCTGACACACTGAATGAGAAAGCAACGGTGAGGAATACAATCATAATTTTTTTCATTGGCTTCAGTTTTATTTGCAAATGTAATTTGTTTAAAAGAAGGACAAAATAAAACTACATACTGGTATTATATTAACTGTTTTTTATTTATCGTTTTAAATGGCAGGGCTTTCGGGTCTAAACTCTAAGGAGATATTGTCTGAACTCGTCATTTCGC
>CAYRJA010000110.1:6641-9858 GCA_964424455.1 uncultured Bifidobacteriaceae bacterium | reverse complement strand
TACAAACCAAACCGCAGCACTGGACTTTCAGATAACATCAACACTCTGAAAATTCCTGACAACTGGTTCCAAGATTTTTTTGAAAACTTAGAGCAATACAATTTCACCATTGACGAAAACAGTGTGGTGGATATTGAAGTGAGTGTTGACCCTGAAATGCTGGGAAGAATTTTTGAAAATCTGTTGGCAGAAATTGACCCCGACAGCGGAGAGACGGCACGAAAAGCAACGGGCAGTTTTTATACGCCACGGGAAATTGTGGATTATATGGCAACCGAAAGTTTGGTGCATTACCTGAGTAACCAAACCAAGATTGACAAAGAAAGTTTGCATCCTGTCTTTAAAATTGACAGCGAAGTTTCATTCTCAAAAAATGAAACAGAAAAATTTTTGGAGGCACTTGACCAACTGAAAATTCTTGACCCTGCATGTGGTAGCGGTGCATTCCCGATGGGTGTGCTGCAAAAAATTGTAATGGCTTTGCAGAAGTTGGATAAGGATGCTGCATGGTGGAAAGCAAAGCAGATTCAGAAAATTGACAACGCCATTTTGCGAAAACAGGTAAGACAAAAGTTAGAGCAAACTACTGTGGAGTATGCACGAAAAATCGGAATCATTCAAAACAGTTTGTATGGTGTGGACATACAGCCCATTGCAGCCGAGATTTCAAAACTCCGTTGCTTCCTTACTTTGATTGTAGATGAAAACATTGACGAAACAAAACCCAACCGTGGTGTAGAACCCTTGCCCAACCTTGAATTCAAATTTGTTACGGCTGATGCCCTATTGAAACTCCCTGAAGAAAAATCCCAAACAGGACTGTTTGACAATACAAGTGAATTAGAGCAGTTGCAGGAAATACGTTTGGATTATTTGCAAAGCTTTGGCGACCACAAAGAAGAATTAAAGCAACGCTTTTTGAAATTGCAGAAACAAATTTTTAACCAGCAATTGAGCTTTGGTGCAAAAGAAGATAGCCGTGCTTATCAAATAAGTTCATGGAATCCGTTTAGCCACGACAAGGTAGATTGGTTTGACCCTTTGTGGATGTATGGCGTGAAGGATTTTGATATTGTGATTGGGAATCCACCTTATGTTCAGTTATCAAAAGTTGAAGGTGTTCCTGATTCATATAAATCATATCTCAAAGAAACATACGGAACCTCTGGTGGCAGATTGAATACTTTTATCTTCTTTATTCACCGAGGTTTCCTTCTGCTTTCAGATAAAGGTGTTTTGACTTACATCATTCCGAACACAATTCTGACTCAAGATTATTATCAATATACAAGAGAGCAAATACTAATTAACGCAACTCTACTGAGCATTGTAAACTATGTAGATATGCCATTTGCAAATGCAGTTGTTGAGAATGTAACACTGATAATTGAGAATGATAAAAAGGATAACTATGAGATTAACATCTACAAAGACGACCTGAAATCAACTCAGCTAATTAAGACAAAGAATAAGATTGACTTTTTAAATCAAGAAAATTTCAGTTATAGTTTTCAGAGTAATGAAATAGTTGACGAAGTGTTTTCAAAGCAATATTTGACATTAGGTGATTTTTGCCACATCAATCAAGCAATAGCACTAAAGGGAGATAAGAGCAAGTCGTTGAAAGACCAAAACGAAGAAGGAAAGTATTACAAACTTCTTGATGGGAGAAATATAAACAAGTATTCAGTTCACTGGAATAAAGTTTACCTTGACTTTAATCTTAAAAGAATTCATTCTTGTAAACGAAAAGACATTTTTGAATCCACTGAGAAACTTATGTTCAGGCGAGTTTCAGAGAATTTGATTTTCGCTTACGATGACAAGCAATACTTCGCACTAAATACCATTGTTGTTCTAAATAAAAAGGAAGGTGTTGAAATTGAATTGAAATATCTGCTTGCATTGCTTAACTCTAAGCTGATTAATTATCTCTATAAATCAAAATTCAAATCAACCAAAAAAGTATTTTCAGAAATCCAAGCCCGTTCAGTTGGAAAGTTACCAATTGCATTAGCTTCCAATAATAAGCAAACGGTATTTGCAATTTTAGCCACCTATGTAATTCAATTAAATAAATTTTCTGAATTAAATCCCATCAACGAGTATGTTCCCAATAGCCACATTGTTCAGTTGTTTGAAGAAGTGATAGATGCTTTGGTGTATGAACTTTATTTTGAAGAAGATTTTAAGAATGCAAAAATCTCATTCATGAAATATGCTGAAAGAGATTTCAAAAGCATTGAAGGCAAAGGAAAAGAAGAAGCAATTAAAATTATTCATGGTGCTTATCAAAAACTGAGAGAGAAAGACAATGAGATTCGCCAAAACCTGAAACTGATGGATACCCGTTTGGCTGACTTGATAATGCCTATTAAAACCGCTAAGTAAGCCATGCACAAAATCAGTAAACTCACTTTAAAGAATTTCAAATTTTTCTACGGAGAAGTGGGTATCAACTTTGAACGAAAAAATGTTTTGCTTTACGGAGAAAACGGAAGCGGCAAGAGTTCTATCTACTGGGCTTTATACACTTTTCTGCAAAGTGTTTTTAAAAGTGATGTTCGTCAGGTTCACAAATATTTTGAACACGGCAATAATCAAAATTTGAGAAATCGTTTTGCCACCGATAGTGCTGTAAGTTCAATTGCTGTTGAATTTGAAGACGAAAGTCAGTCGGTTACAAAAAAACTGATTTCAAATTCTACTGTAAACACAAAGGTTGGTGGGCTTGTAATTAACTGCAATCAGTCAAGCGATTTTCTGAATTACAAGTTGCTCTCCAAGTTGTATGATTTCAGCAACAAGCATCAAATTGATTTGTTCTCACTTTTTGAGAGAGATATTTTAATGTTCATCAACTTTGATTTGGAATACAAACTCATTGACGGAACGGTTCAGAATAAAAATGCAAACGACTGGTGGCAATACATGAAGGCAGGAATGAATCCGAGACCAAGAATGCATGACCCGGAGTATCAAATATTTTCGGAGAACATCACAAACTTCAACAGTGAGTTCAAGAAATATCTTTTCAAGATTATTGAAACGGCAAACGATTATGTGCAGAAAGAATTTAAGCAGCCATTTAAACTTAAACTGGAATACATTGATGGAACTTATGATGCTTTCCTTAATGACGGAACAACAAAAAGAAATCACATCACTGTTCCACCGCAAATAATACTTACTGTTCAATATCTCCATGATAAATTAA
>CAYRJA010000110.1:5444-6631 GCA_964424455.1 uncultured Bifidobacteriaceae bacterium | reverse complement strand
AAAGCCGACATTCTAAGACCTCAATCTTTTTTGAATGAAGCACGACTAACCACGATTGCACTTTCGCTTCGCTTTGCAATGCTTGATGAAAAGTATATTGAAGTTGCACCGAAAATTTTGGTGCTTGATGATTTGCTGATTAGTTTGGACATGAGCAACAGAGATATTGTGCTTGAACTTATCATCACGAAGTTCAAGAAATATCAAATCATCATGATGACACATGACAGGGCATTTTTCAATCTGATGAAAAAAAGAATAGAGTTGGATAAATGTTCTGATGAATGGATTGTGAAAGAAGTATATCATGCAGAATATGATAATGGTATTCCTTATCCGTTTATCCCTGACAATAAAGATTACCTTGACCAAGCAGAAAAATATTTGAAAGAGTTTGACTACCCTGCAAGTGCAAACTACTTGCGAAAAGAAACTGAAAGATTGCTCAAACACCTTTTACCATACAACAAGACAGTTGAGATTAAGGATGAAGAACCGACAAGGCATTTGCAACTTGATACTTTGATAGAGAATTTTAAAACTCACTACTTGAAATTTGACAGCGATTTTTCACCTTTCAAGAAAATCAAAGAGCATAAAGATTTACTTCTGAATCCGCTTTCCCATGACAACCTTGATTCCCCCATTTATAAACAAGAATTGGTTGCAGTTATCACTACTCTGAGAGAATTAAGAAAGCTTGATTACAAATGTTTGGTTTCAATTAAAGAGGCTCCAGAAACATTTATTTATTTACCTGAAACGGCATCTGATGGCGAGAAATGGGTTTATAAAATCCTACTGAAAGAAAAACTAAGTGCATTTAAGAAACTTGACGGCTCTTGGGTTTTGACAAACCCTCTTTGCTTTTTCGTGAAGCGAAAAAAACTTTCTGATAATTCAATTGAAGCACTTGAAAGAGAAATGAATCTTAATCAGGGTTACAATCAAATTCGTCATGCAATTGGAATTAAAGACACACCAGTGCAGAACTTATTGGATATAATCGTAAATGAAGCTGGAAATAAAATCAACGAAAGTTTGACCGCATGAAAGAAGCCCACCCACAAAATAATACACTCTTAAAAGCCGCTAAAGCCAACGCTGCAACCAAAGCTTTTAAGAGAGTATTTTTTTCTCCACCCCAAGACAAAATTGAATTAAAAAAAATCTCCTTCCCTTCTGAA
>CAYRJA010000110.1:556-5434 GCA_964424455.1 uncultured Bifidobacteriaceae bacterium | reverse complement strand
AACACGACACAGATGACGGTGAAACTCAACAGGAACAATGGTTTGCGAGAGCGGATAGACAGAACACCAGCCGGTAACAAGGTATTGCCAAAAGCGGGGGTGACGAACTTCTATGAAATTTTTGTGCTATATTCAACTTTAATTTTTCAAATCAATAGTAGTGCTGAAACGCCCCGCCTTCGGCAATACCCAAAACGCTATCGCATGCAAATTGTTTTACTTTGCACACTTCAATAAAATATGATTCCCGGATTGCAACAACGAAAAATTATTCTTGCATCACAATCACCCAGACGCAGACAATTGTTCGACATGATGAACATTCCTGTGGAAGTACGTAAGATTGATGTTGACGAATCTTTTCCTTCTCATATGCGAAACGAACAAATTGTTTTGCATCTGGCTGTGAAGAAAGCACTGGCAGCTGCGCAGGAACTGAAAGAAAACGAACTGCTGATAACTGCCGATACCATTGTGGTGTATGATGAAAAGGTGCTTAACAAACCTGCCGACAGAAATGAAGCTATTGAAATGCTGACCATGCTCTGCGGAAAAATGCATGAAGTGTTTACAGGTGTGTGCATCTCTTCAACAGAAAAGAAAGAAATATTTTTCGACAGAAGTGAAGTATATTTCAAAGAATACAGCCGCGAAGATGTTTTGTTTTACATAGATCATTACAAACCTTTTGACAAAGCAGGCTCCTATGGTATTCAGGATTGGTTTGGACTTACATGCATCGAAAAAATAAACGGATGTTTTTATAATGTGATGGGACTTCCCACCCGAAAAGTATATCAGTATTTAAAACATTTCTGAGCCATGCGCAAGGCATACATTCAAATGCATGTGTCCATATTGCTATGGGGCTTTACCGGAATTTTCGGAAAAGCTATCGGCATGAATGCTGTGATGATAGTCTGGTACCGGATGATCATAAGTGCTGTGGCACTCATTCCATTTATGCTCAGGAATCGCAGTTTCAAACTTCCGGAGCGCAAAAGACTTGCATCCATCATCATCACCGGTTGTGTGGTGTGTCTGCACTGGCTTACCTTTTATGGCTCCATCAAAGAGTCGAATGTGTCTATTGCGCTGAGTTGTTTTTCGTCAGTGTCGTTATTTTCTGCATTGCTCGAGCCATTGTTTTTCCGAGAAAAACTGAACAAAGGAAACATCGTACTTGCGTTGTTTGTAATTGTAGGGATCTACATCATTTTTGCTTTTCAGAAAATGTATGCACTGGGAATTATCCTTGCTCTCATCAGTGCATTCTTAGGTGCATTGTTTACCATCCTCAATAAGAAGTTTGTATATCAGGATGAGCCTGCACCCGTAACTTTTATTGAACTGCTTAGCGGATTTGTTTTTCTTTCATTGATTCTTCCCTGGCTGTTGCCCATGTTTCATTTCAGTTTCGAAATTCCAAAAGGAATAGACTGGCTTTGGCTCATTTTGCTGAGTGTGGTGTGCACGTCCATTGCATTTACCTTATCTCTCGAAGCATTGAAAAAAATAAGTGCATTCACCATGAACCTGTCTGTAAATCTTGAACCGCTTTACAGTATTGTGCTGGCAATTATTCTTTTCAAGGAAGACGAATTGCTGAGCGGAGGTTTTTATCTCGGAGCCGCAATCGTTATCAGCTCTGTGTTTATTCACAGTTTTCTACAATACCGTTCAAAAAACCGTTCAGTCGGTCAGCTTCGCTAATGCCTGACGAATGTCGCTGAAAATAGTTTCTATATCCTGCATGCGTGCCGTACCCACCGACAACCTGAACCATGTGGATGTTTCAGAAGTTCCGAATGCTGAGAAAGGAACCAATGCCACCTGTGCATGATTGATCAGAAAAGAAGTAATGTCGGCAGAATTTTTTATCCTGCTACCATCAGGAAGTTTTTTATTCAGAATATCAAACTGCACGGTAAGATAAATAGCAGCCTGCGGATCAATAACATTTACGGGCAATCCTTCTTTTTTCAATTGTGTAAATCCGTCATAAAAAGCATTCAGCCTTTTTTCTACTTCACTTTTGTAATGAATCAGAAAATCATCTACAACATGTTCTTTGCTCAGAAAATGTGCAGTGGCTACCTGCTCAGGTTTGGGCGACCATGCTCCCACATGTGAGAGGATGGATTTCATTTTATCAATAATTTTTTCAGGACCAAAAGCCCAACCCACACGCAGGCCTGTTGCCGAAAATGCTTTTGACAATCCGTCAACATAAATGGTGTAAGGACGCAACTCAGGATGCAGTGAAACAGGATCCACATGTTGTGTTTTGCCAAATGTCAAAGCCATATAAATCTGATCATACATCAGGTATAAAGGCTTTTTGTTTTTACGTTTTTTGTTTTCTGTAATTATAAGTTCGCAGATGTCGTTCAGTTGTTCCTTGCCGAACACTGTTCCTGTAGGGTTTTGTGGCGAACATAAGGCAACTAATGCAGCCGATGAAATATGGTCTTTCATCTCATTGGCATTAGGCATAAAATTATTCTGAGGCAATGTTTCTATTGCTATCGGTTTTGCCTGCGATAAATGACAGTAATGGTTGTTATTCCAGGATGGGATGGGAAAAATCACCTTGTCTCCCGGATCAATAATGGTTTTGTAAACGGCATAAATAAGCGGACGTGCACCTCCTGAAATCAGAATTTCATTGGTGTTGTAATCCAGCTTCTGGTATTTTTTGATATAAGCCGAAACCGCTTTCCGCAACTCAGGTTGTCCGTTGGCAACAGGATAATTGGTAAGCCCCTGCTGATATGCTTTGATAATTTCATTCTTTAAATCATCTGGAATCGGAAAAATTGCAGGATTGTAATCACCAATGGTCAGGTTGTGAACGGTAGCTCCCTGTTTTATTTTTTCATTTACTTCACCAGCGAGTTTTATAATTTCAGAGCCGATGAGCGTTTCTGCCATGTGCGATGCTGTACGTGCTTCTGCTTTTTCAATAATATCTTCCATCAATCAAACTTTTACTCTAAATTTTTTCCGAAAGTATTCAGAATAAGTGAGGATGCAAAGCTACTTGACGTAAATCAGTAAAAATGACATTCTCATAGCTTCATCAGCAACCATTTTTTATCTTTGCGCCCTGCTGAAAATACAGTTTAAACTTTAACAATTATTACCAATGGAATTTGCACCTACAGAAAACCAGCAACTGATTGCTCAAACCGTAAAGGATTTTGCAGAGAAACACATCCGCCCCAATGTGATGAAGTGGGATGAATCGCAGGAATTTCCTGTGGATGTTTTGAAGAAAATGGGCGAAACAGGTCTCATGGGAATTCTCGTTCCTACGGAATATGGCGGTGCGGGTCTTAGTTATTTCGAGTATGTTGCGGCTATTGTAGAAGTTGCACGTGTATGTGGTGCAGTAGGGCTTTCGATGGCAGCCCACAATTCGCTTTGTACAGGTCATATCATGACTTTTGGAAATGAAGAGCAAAAGAAAAAATGGTTGCCAAAACTTGCCACTGCAGAGTGGATTGGTGCATGGGGACTTACAGAAGCCAATACAGGCAGCGATGCCATGCGTATGCAATGTGTGGCCAAAAAAGATGGTGACAGCTGGGTGATTAATGGAACTAAAAACTGGATTACTCATGGCAAAAGTGGCGATGTGGCAGTGGTACTGGTGCGAACAGGAGAGTTGCTCGATTCAAATGGTATAACTGCTCTTGTAGTGGAGCGTGGCACACCGGGATTTAAAGCCGGAAAAAAAGAAAACAAACTGGGTATGCGTTGCAGCGAAACTGCTGAAATGGTTTTTGAAGACTGCCGTGTGCCAATGTCAAATATGCTGGGCAAAGAAGGCGAAGGCTTTAAACAGGCTATGAAAATTTTGGATGGAGGCCGCATATCTATTGCTGCACTTTCATTGGGTATTGCCAAAGGTGCTTTTGATGCTTCTGTAAAATATGCAAAAGAGCGTCATCAGTTTGGGCAACCCATTGCGGGCTTTCAGGCAATAGGATTTAAGTTAGCCGACATGGCCACCCGTATTGAAGCAGCAGAGCTGCTCACCCTGCAGGCCGCTGATCTTAAAAACAGAGGTGAGAAGGTAACACAACAATCAGCGTATGCAAAATACTTTGCATCTGAAACGGCTGTATATGCCAGCACAGAGGCAGTGCAGATTTTCGGAGGATATGGTTATACCAAAGATTTTCCGGTAGAAAAATTTTATCGCGACAGCAAACTTTGCACCATCGGAGAAGGAACTTCCGAAATACAAAAACTGGTGATTGCCCGTGAGCTGCTGAAGTAATTTCTGCAATTTCTTCTGAGAGACTCTGCTTTTTATAAGCAGTGTTTGAATCAAAAACTTACTTCAATATTTTAGTTGAGTCCCAATAATTTTTGGTAAGATAAGATTCTTTGACTTCGCCAATGCCGGAAAGGGGGGAATGAGTATTCAATAGAATGCATATTCTTTATAGAATAATTTTCTGAGGTGTTTATAATTTAACTATAAGCATTATATAAATTATTTTAACTTAACATTGCTTTTCAATAAAATTTGATTACGTTTGGGAGTTATAGATAAATAAAAGCTAAAAAAATGAATGATATTAAGGAGTACATTGACGCGTTTTTACTGGAAAACCATATCTGACCTTAATCGCAGCTAATAATGTTTTAATAAAAAAGGGGCTAATTGATAAAACGTTGTCATCTAAAAATGTATTAAAAGACTTATTGGTTTCGGGTAAAATTCCTCATGCTATTCATACAGAAACGAAACCACGACAGTGGCGAATTCCTCATTCAAATCCAGCTTATCAAGATGAAATGTTGCGAGAGGCAGAAATATTAAAAAAAGAGTATTCCTCAACAAAACCGCCTATTAAGAAAGTA
>CAYRJA010000110.1:0-546 GCA_964424455.1 uncultured Bifidobacteriaceae bacterium | reverse complement strand
AACTGGAAATATTGGTTGTTTGGTTTTATTGGTTTATTATTTATTCAATCAATGTTCAAAGAATTTAATAACATGACTGAAAGTAATTCAGAAGTTAAAACTCAGCCTGCACAATTTTATCAGTCAGAACCAAACGATAATCATAATGAGATAAATATAAATCAGTTTAGTGACAAAGTATTTACGTGGAAAAGCACTTTAAACGACAAGGAGATTAATGGTGAGATAATACAAACGAATCATGAAACCTCATACCATACTTTTGATTTTATTAATAAGACAGTTACGCAAAAATCTATATTAAATAGCCAATGGATTACAATAACATATCCAATGAATGGATTTTATGAGCAAAAAGGATTATTGGCAACTACGTTTGTAATAACGGTAAACGATCTTGGTGTTAATGAAATATGGTTTAGTCCTGATGTTCCAAATTTAGGTTACGATTATTCTGATGGTTCACGAATTGCATGTTATGAGTTGACACTCGAAGAATAAAGGCAAATAACAAAGGGCAGTTCGGGATTCAAACCGGCCTTGGTG
>CAYRJA010000109.1:0-10322 GCA_964424455.1 uncultured Bifidobacteriaceae bacterium | reverse complement strand
CCATGCGGCAAATATAATACTTTTAGACTATTTATGAAATAAAATTGGTATTATTTACAACGGTTTTATGACAAATAGCAAGCACTTGTTAAATAGCATGAGTCTCTATATTTGACTGAACCTAATTTTTTTGGATTACATAAATTTTTTCAGATAAACTTCCATACATCTTTACCGAACACGGCATTACCATGCTTTCTGCCGTATTATGAAGCGCATGTTTGTAAAAGCAAGCATTAATATTTCTGTTTGTGTGATTATCCAATTTTTAGTGCAAGCTGTTTCAGGACAAGTCAGGCGGCAGCGGCATTTATTTAGGTTACAAATACCTATCTTTGCTTTGATAGAAATCCAATCTATGGAAAAAATTATTAAACTGCATATTGAGAAATTACCGGAAGGTTTCTTTCTCGCCACTTCCGATGAGGTACAGGGATTGGTTGCACAAGGCAGAACTGTAACAGAAACACTTGAAATTGCGAGAGATGTAGCCAAAAAACTCTTAGAGAGTCAAAATGAAGAAGCAACTGTAAAACAGTTGAAAATAGCAGAAGATTTCGACAATTATCCTTTAGTAGTAGGACTCTGAAATGGGACAACTTGGGGGCTTCAAATACCGCGAGATTATTAAGAAGCTAAAAAAATTCGGATTTGAGTTTCATCGTCAGGCGGCAGGGAGTCACGAAATCTGGTATAATAATCACACCAAAAAATTTACAACAATTCCTAATCACAGTGGCGATATGCCGGAAGGAACTCTCAAAGCAATATTAAAGCAAGCAAATATTGACCCCGAAGATTTTTTGAGAAAATAGTTTATCCGGGAATTTTCTGACTTCCTCCTCGTTACATATTTTTGTTACAGAATAGTTTCATCTTTGAATCCTCTATCAATCAAACATTAATATCGGTGAGTTTCCTGTGGAAGATCCGTCGAGGACAGAACGATTACAATTTTATTGTGAGCAAAAAATAAATACGAATGCTCAATCTTGAAGAGGTTGTATGTTCATAGAAACATCATAGCTACAAACCAATGGCTTCTTAGGAGTCGAACAACTCTCGCCCTCCTCTTCCACTAAACAAGAGATAACAAAGCAACATTTTCTATATGTGCTGTATGCGGGAACATGTCCACCGGCTGAATTTTTGTAACATCGTATTTTGCTGAGAGCATTTGCAAATCTCTCGCCTGCGATGCAGGATTGCAACTTACATAAACAATACGCTGCGGCTCCATTCGCAGAAGATTTTTTACCACATCCGGATGCATGCCCGCACGGGGAGGATCGGTAATTACCACATCGGGTTTACCGTTTTGCTCTATGAATTTTTCTGAAAGTGAATGTCTGATATCAGCGGTATAAAATTCAGCATTGTTAATCTTGTTCAATTCTGCATTCAGCTTTGCATCTGCAATAGCATCACTTACCTGTTCAATGCCGATAACTTTTTTACAATGTCTTGCTATAAAGAGAGCAATGCTTCCGGTTCCGGTGTAAAGATCATAAACCAACTCTTCTCCTGTCAACTGCGAAAAATCTTTTGTAACACGGTAAAGATTGAGCGCTTGTTGTGTATTGGTTTGAAAAAAAGATTTAGGACTAATGCGGAACTGCAAATCTTCCAGCCATTCGGTAATGTAGGGCATCCCGTGATAGGTTATTACCTGCTGATCAAAAATGGTATCATTTACTTTCTTGCTGACAACATAGTTGAACGAAGTTATCTGAGGAAATTTTTCTTTCAGCAGTTCCATCAGCTTTTCAATACTTGATTTATCATTTTCCCCCACTACCACTATTACCATTACTTCTCCTGCCTGAGTGTTGCGTACAATCAGCGTGCGCAGAAAACCATGCTTGCTGTAATTATTGTAAAACGACAGGTTGTTGTCAAGCATAAATTTCTTTACCGTTAATCTGATTGCATTCGTCGGCTCAGGTTGCAGATGACACTGCTCAATATCAAGTACTGTAGTGAAAGACCTTGGCACATGAAACCCAAGAGCAGGACGATATATTACTTCTTCTACGTTCAACTCTTCCAATGTAAGCCATGCACGGTCGGATGCAGAGTAATCTAATTTGTTTCTGTAATGAGTTTGATTTCCGCCGCCAATAATTTCCAGTACTTCACCGATTTGTATATGTCCGATTCGTTCAAGTGAATCAACTACCGACTGTTGTTTGAATTTTAACTGTGCAGCATAATCGAGATGTTGCCATTGGCAGCCACCGCAAACTCCGAAATGTTTGCAAAACGGTTCTCGCCGCAGCTCGGATGGTTTTATTAACCTGATAAGCTTTGTTTCAGCCCAGTCTTTTTTACTTTTTAACACTTTCACATCCACTGTATCACCCGGAACGGCTCCTTCTATAAATATTACTTTACCATTTAACCGCGCAAGCGATTTGCCTTCGTTTGCAAAATCAGAGACATACAGATTTTCAATAATGGTTCCGTGTTTCATCGGTGTTTTTGAGAGAGCGGCAAATGTATATCAGTATTTTAGAATGGATTGTTCAATATTCAGCTAAAATCTAAAAATTAAAGAGCAGGATGTTCTACTTCGGCGTTTGAGGTTGAACTTTTTTCCCTTCTTCAATTGAAATCAAGAAGTATAAATATTAGCTGCCCTTTCGTGTGATTGCTTAATTTCCTTTATGAGTGATTTGGGTTTGATAACCTTCATGGTTTCTCCATACGACAGAAGTTCCATTACAAAGTCAAATGTGATACAGAGTTTAAGTTTTATTCTCAGTTCTTTGTCGTCATCAGTTATAATTTGCTGTGTATCGTGCAGTGGTAAAGATTTGATGTATTTACCTTGATGAGAATCGAAGGATAAAATAATTTCTTCCGGCTTCATTCCATTCGGACTAATAATTCCGAAACAATAGCGGTAATTTTCCTCAACATCAAAAGTTTTCGGATAATCAAACAACTTCTTGGTGATGTCAAGATTTGTTAGTCGGTCAAGTGCAAAAGATTTTATTCTTTCATCGGTCATGTCCTTTGCTAAAACATACCAACGATTTTTAAACTCTTTCAAAGCATAAGGTTCTGCAGTCCGAATACTCAGTTCGTCTTCCCAAAACTTTTGATACGAAAATTTAATCTGCAATTTGTTTTTGATTGCATGAAGCAGTCCGTATAAATTTTCCGTTCCCTGCGGTCTGCGTTTTTCTAAATGGATAAATGGTTTCAAGTCCTGTGCAAGATTCAATGAGTTGAACATATCAAACGCTTCTATCATTCTTTGAAAGTTCATGTTCTCCATTTCGTTTTGCAAAATGAAATAACCCTTTTGTGATTTTGAATATTCAATGTCAACTCCAAAAATGTTTCTGATTTCTTTTAGGTCTCTCTGAAATGTTCGCTTTGAAAAACCAACATTCAATGTATCATCCTGCATTTGCAAGTAGTCCACTTGGTTCTCAAAATAAGTTTGCAGCTCCCCAAACGAACTGAAAGGTTTTGTTTTCAGCTTTTTGAGAATCAACAAGTATCTTGATATGTAACCTCGTTTTGACATTCATTATTTCTTTGCATGATGAACATTACCGTAAACCCAAGCACCAAACTCTCCTTCAAAATACAAGTAACAGAAATCAGTTGATTTATCTTTTTTATTTGCTTGCTCAAAATAACTTTTCGCTACTGTGAGATTTCCTGGTTGCCTTATCCAACCAAAAGCAATAGGAATAATAAAAACAGTTTTGTCTTTGTAATACTCTGTCTCAGCATCAAAATACTTTTGTCCTTGCTCTCTTACAGTGTTCAAGTATGAACCTGTGTCATCAAGCATTTCCGATTTGCCTACTTCCTCATATTGCTTGGCTTCAAAAAGTAAGTAGAGAGGTTTGCCGTTTGAATTTTTCCAGTAAACTAAAAAGTCAGCTCTCCCGATGAAACCTTCTTTATTGTAAACACTAAATTCCTGCAATGCAGCAGCACTGTCTGGAAATGCTCTGATGACTGCGTTGTTGAATGCACCAACCCAAGCCCGTTCATTTAAAGCGAAAAGGTATTGGTGTTGGTCGTAATTGTAAATTGTATCTCTTAACCGTTGAAGTTCCTCCTTTAAACAATCAAGAGTTCTTTGAAAGAAAGTTTCAAGCCCGAATTCTTTCAGTCGGGTTGAGTTAATGAATGGTTTATGTTCTACTATCATAGTTTGTTAATTAAGTCCATGAGTTTATTTAAAGCAATGTCCCTTTGCTTTCCATTTAGCAAAGGAGTATAAAATGGCTCACTGCCTAAAATTGTTCTTTCCTCGTCAATCGTTTTTGCAGTGAGAGAAATTAAAAGTGAAAATATTTTATCATTCAGCAATCGGTCTGTTTCATTATCTCGGCTGGCAAGCAAATCAACCATATCAAGTTTTACTTTTTTGTTTTCAAGTTGCTTTGTTCGGATAGAAACTTTCTTGTCTGCTAAATCAAGCTGCTCTTTTTCCTTTTCAAGAATCATCTTGCTCATCGTCATTTTCTCTTTCTTGATTTCAAGTCGCTTCTTTTGAATTTCTACTTTCTTTTCTACTATTTCGAGTCTTTCTTTTTCGGTGAGATTTATTATCTCAGTTGTATATTGTTTTACGGTTTCCATTGCAGAAAAATTTTGAGGTTTATACTGCAAAGATGACTGCATGAAACGCCAAAGTATGTCGCTGTAAAAATAAATTTTATAAGATTTTACTCTGCTGCATTTGTGAACTAACTGAATTCATTTCAATACAAATTACAGCAGTGTTAATTCAACTAATAAGTGCAACTTAGTTTAGAAATAAATATAAGGATTTTGAGTTGACAACATATAGCTTGTCCTCCCTTCCGGCGCTTTAGTACCCTATCCACATAGGTAGCCACAACTTTCAGCTATAAGTAAATTCGGAACTAAAATTGTATAGATTTGCGACCATTAATAAATAAACACATTTAAACATTTTTCATTAGTATGAAAAGAATTATTCTAAGTCTTCTGACACTTATTGTACCGGCTGCTTTATTATTTGCCCAGCAACCTTTATTCTCAATCGGAAACGAAAATGTTTCTGCTGATGAGTTTATTAAAGTTTACAAAAAAAATAATGTAGATAAGGAAGCTGACTTCAGCGAAGCTTCGCTGAATGATTATCTGAATCTTTACATCAACTTCCGGTTGAAGGTGAAAGAAGCCAAAGACATGAACCTCGATACGGCTTCTTCAGTAAAAAATGAATTAGCTTCTTACCGCAGCACTTTGGCTAAATCTTATTTAGTGGATAAAAGTGTTACAGACAAACTTGTTCAGGAAGCTTACGACCGGATGAAGAAAGATGTCCGCGTCAGTCATATTCTTGTAAAGTGTGATCAAAATGCTCTACCCGCAGATACTTTAAAAGCATGGAAAAAAATAAATGCTTATTACAATATGCTCAAAAAGGGGAAAGACTTTGCCACTCTTGCCCGTGACTCATCAGACGATCCGAGTGCAAAAGAAAATAAGGGCGACTTAGGATACATTACTTCCATGCAGGTAGTTTATCCGTTTGAAAATGCGGCTTACACCACCCCGGCAGGTCAGATTTCAAAACCTTTCCGTACCAAGTTCGGCTATCATATTGTACGGGTAGCAGATGCCCGTCCTTCAAGAGGCACGATTCAGGTAGAACATATTTTTGTGAAACTGACAAAGTCAATGACACACGATGACTCATTGAAAGCCAAACAAAAGATTGATGATGTTTACCAGAAACTTCAGCAGGGTGAAAACTTTGAAGAATTGGCAAAGAATGAGTCTGAAGATAAAACCTCTGCTACCGACGGAGGAAAATTACCTTCATTCGGTACCGGAAAAATGGTGATGGAGTTTGATAATGCTGCTTTTGCATTGAAAAATATCGGCGACTATTCCAAACCTGTTCAGACAAAATACGGATGGCATATCATCAAACTGATTGACAAAAGACCGCTTCCTTCTTTTGATGAAATAAAAGAAGAGTTGACAAAACAGGTTGAAAAGGATTCACGTGGCGACCTTGCAAAAGTTTCTTTTGTAAACAAAGCGAAAGCACAATATGGTTACACCGAAAATGCAGACGGCAAAAAGGATTTACTGAGCCGGATAGACTCTTCTTTGCTGAAAGGTTTATGGAAACCTGATTCAGCAATGAATCTTTCCAAAACTGTTTTCACGCTTACCGACAAGGTTTATAGTCCCGAAGTGAAGAATTATACACAAAAGGAATTAGCTGACTTCATTGAAAAGAACCAGCGTAAATACATGAGCGCAGGAAGTTCAGAAGCAATGTTCGACAAGATGTTCCAGCAGTTTGCAGAAAACAGCGTTCTGAATTTTGATGAGCTTCGTCTTACTTATCAGTATCCGGCTTTTGCTGATTTGATGAAGGAATATTTAGATGGTATTCTTCTTTTCGAACTGACTGACCAGAAAGTGTGGAGCAAGGCGGTAAAAGATACAGCAGGATTAAAAACTTTTTACGAGTCTGTCAAAAGCAATTATCCAGATGATGAAAAAATAAAAGTGGAAATCTATAACTGTAAAGATGCTTCTGCTCTTTCAGAACTTACGAAGATGCGGGCAAAAGCTATGACGGATGATGCTATCAAAGCAAAAATTAATAAAAAAGATCCGGGTAATCTCTCTATCACTGAGGAAATCATAAGAAGACCTCAGTTTGATGCCGACCCTCTCGGGCTGGAATGGAAAAAAGGTTCATCCACTACTAACGACGGAGAAGGCGGAGCAAAAAAACTCACGGTTGTTACAGAAGTAATTCCTGTGCTTCCGAAACCTTTGGAAGAAGTGCGTGGCTATGTAGTGGCAGATTATCAGGAAAAATTAGAGAAGAGCTGGATACAATCACTTCGTGAAAAATATCCTGTTCATATCAATGAATCTGTTCTGAAGTCTTTAGTTAAATAGTAACTTTTGCCTTACGCGCCGCACTATATTGCCATATTGCTTTTATTGTTTTGCTCCTGTAATAATTATAAATGGAAAGCGAATGAAAAGGGCGAACCCATTGCAAAGGCATTTGACAAATATCTGTATGAGTCAGATATTGCCGGAGTAGGCAAGGGTGCAGCAAAACCCGAGGATAGCATACAGGCAGTGAAGAGTTACATTGATGCGTGGATTCGCCATAATCTGATTCTTCATTATGCAGAAGAAAACCTGCCCGAGAATGATCCGGAATTAGATAAGCAGCTTCAGGATTACAAAGAATCGCTCATCATTTTCCTCTATGAAAAAGAATTGATAAGCCAGAAACTCGATACATCCGTCAGTGAACAAACTATTACAGACTACTATAACAAATACAAGTATAATTTTGATTTGAAAACAGGAGTAGTAAAGATGCGCTATGTAATGCTGCCTAAGCTGCTGCATGTGAAATTAGATTCGGCAAAAGCATGGCTGAAAAAGCCAAATGAAATTTCACAATCAAAGTTGAAGAACTTCTGTAACAGTTATGCCATCAAGTATTCCATAGCTGACAGTGTTTGGTTTTCGATTGATGAACTTGGAAAAATTCTTCCTTTGGAATCCAATGGAATGCAGAATGCACCTTTCACTGAATCTTTTCAAACGATGCAGGATTCTGCTTATAATTACTTGGTGGCTTTTGACGATTACAAAGTAAAAGGCAGCAGTGCGCCGATAAATTATGTTCGTAAGAACATTGTCAATTTAATTCTTAACAAGCGTAAACTGGATTACATCAGTCAGGTGCATACCAATATTTACAATGATGCTATGGAAAAAGGTAAGTTTGAAAATTATCTGAAATGAGATTTACTATTCTGTTCTGTTTTGTTTTAACCAGCCACTTCTGCAACGCCCAGAAAACAGTGGACAAAGTGGTGGGCATTGTTGATGATAAAATTGTTTTGCTTTCAGACATTGAATCGCAATACCTTCAATACGCTCAGCAATATCAGCAGGATCTCGATGCAAAAATTAAATGCAACATTCTTGACCAACTGCTTACTCAAAAATTATTGATTGCGCAGGCACAAATTGACAGTGTGGTGATTAATGATGATGAAGTGGAAGGAGAATTAGACAAACGCATTCGCTATTTCTCAAACATTACAGGCGGTCAAAGTAAGTTAGAAGAGTACTATGGAAAATCTATAATTGAAATCAAAGATGAATTCCGGAATGAAATAAAACAACAACTGCTTGCATCAAAAGAGCAGCAAAGTATTATCACCAATATAAAAGTAAATCCAAGTGAGGTAAAAGCTTATTTTAACTCTATACCCGCTGACAGTCTTCCCTATTACAATGCTCAGGTTGAAATAGGTGAAATCATTTTCTATCCGATAGTGAGTAATGAAATGAAAGAACTGGCACGGCAGAAAATTAAAGACCTGAAAGCCCGCGCCGATAAAGGTGAAGACTTTGCCACGCTTGCAAGTTTGTATTCTGAAGATCCCGGCTCGGTAGATAAAGGCGGTGAATTAGGTTTTGTAAATCGCGGAGAATTAGATCCTGCATTTGAAGCAGCCGCCTTCTCACTCAAAACGCCCGGGCAGATTTCTGATGTAGTGGAGTCGCAGTACGGATTCCATATTATTCAGTTGATTGAACGCAGAGGGGAAAGAATAAATGTCCGCCATATTTTAATTACTGCAAAAACCACTTCATTTGATTTATCAAGAGCGCTGACTCGTGCTGATAGCGTAAAGAAATTACTGGATGACAAAAAAAAATCTTTTGCAGAAGCAGTGAACAAATACAGCGAAGATGAAACAACAAAGAACAGCGGCGGTATGCTGATTAACCCGAATACCTCTGCCACTTGGTTTGAAATTCCTGAGTTGGGTGAATACGATAAGAGTTTAGTATTTGTAACAGACAGCATGAAAGTGGGTGATATTTCCTCCCCTAAATTCTTCAAAACAAGAGAAGGAAAAAGCGGCTACCGGATTGTAATGCTCAAATCTGAAACCCAACCACACAAGGCAAATCTGAAAGATGATTACGATAAAATTCAAGGCGCTGCATTAAGCGAAAAACAATCAAAAGCTGTTACAGACTGGATTAAAGAAAAAATTTCAAAAACCTACATACAGGTTGATAAGGATTTTGCAAATTGCGATGAGATGAAAAAATGGATACAAAAAGATATGAATGAATAATCTGCCATTATTCCGGATACAGCATAAAATTTTTCTGTAAACTGATAAGCTAACTTCACTGTAACACCAAAACAAACGACATTCTAAACTTATGAATAAATATTCCTCAGATGCTGAAGCGATAGATGGACTTTCGGCTGTTTACAAAGAACTGAAAGCTGAGATTGGCAAAAGCATTGTCGGTCAGCTTGAAGTGGTGCGGTTAGTTCTCACCTCCATTTTCTGCGATGGGCACAGCTTGCTGATTGGCGTGCCCGGTCTGGCAAAAACTTTATTGGTAAAAACCATTGCAGATGTACTTGACCTTTCCTTCAAGCGCATACAGTTTACACCCGATTTAATGCCGAGCGATATTACCGGCTCTGAAATTCTGAATGATGCCAGACAGTTTCAGTTTGTCCGCGGTCCTTTGTTTGCCCACATTGTACTTGCGGATGAAATCAACCGTACTCCGCCAAAAACTCAGGCTGCTTTATTGGAAGCCATGCAGGAAAGAGGTGTTACAGTAGGCGGACAACTGCACAAATTAGAGCTTCCGTTCTTTGTTCTTGCCACTCAGAACCCAATTGAGCAGGAAGGGACTTATCCATTGCCCGAAGCGCAGCTTGACCGCTTTATCTTCAATATCAATTTAGAATATCTTGATTTTAAAGATGAAATTCAGATGGTAAAAAGCACTACTTCCAATCAGAGTGTTACACTTCGCAAGATTATCGGCACTAACGATATTCTTTTCTTTCAGCAGTTGATTCGTAAAATTCCGGTAGCTGAAAATGTGTTGGAGTATGCTGTTTCATTAGCTCATAAAACAAGACCGAACACCACTGCTGCCACATCCGAAATAAACAACTACATCAGTTGGGGCGCTGGTCCGCGCGCTTCTCAGTATCTGGTTTTGGCTGCCAAAGCCAATGCAGCTATTAACGGAAAATATTCTCCTGATATTGAAGATGTGAAAGCGGTTGCTGCCCCTACTCTTCGTCATCGTATCGTACGCAATTACAAAGCTGAGGCAGAAAGTGTTTCAATTGAAGAAATTATAAAGCGCTTACTGTAAATAACTTTGTCATATCGGAACATTCGGCGTTTCATTATGAAGTACTATAACTGTAATACTATTTTTATTTCATAAATAGTCTAAAAGTATTATATTTGCCGCATGGCAAA
>CAYRJA010000108.1:0-10548 GCA_964424455.1 uncultured Bifidobacteriaceae bacterium | reverse complement strand
CGAAATGACGAGTTCAGACAATATCTCCTTAGAGTTTAGACCCGAAAGCCCTGGAAGAAAGACATTGTTATTATGAAGTTAAGGCGGCAAGGGTTATCTTTACCCGTTCAAAAAACCTTTAAACTTTTATCATGAAACAAATTAATTTACTCATTCTCACTTTATTATTTATTACAGGTGTTTCTACTGATAAGACATCTGCCCAAACAGCAGCGCCCTATTGTGCATTTCAGGTATTTTTTGGAATGGGACAATACGGCTATGACAACAATTTAGGTAACAACTTCTGGATTACAGATGTTACAGTTGATGGCTCTCCGGCTCTTAATTTTACAGGAGGAACATCTGATGCGGGCAAAAACGGAAGTTCGGTTGCGGCAGGGTACAACCAGGGAGTTTTTACCGACCTTGGTGCAACTGTTACACAGGGAGTTGCTTACAACTGGACTATGGCAAGAAGCGGTGCTTCTAATGGCTACGGCTGTAATTTCAGAGTCTATGTTGATTATAATGATGACGGAGATTTTAATGATGCAGGAGAGAATATTATCACAGATGTTCACATAGCAAATAAAAATACATCTTCAACCGGCGCTATTTCTTACACAATTCCTGTGGACGCTGCATTAGGCGCTCACAGAATGCGAGTAGTTTGCGAATACGACGGAGAAACACAAAGAGGCGCTTGTGGCGCTGGGGGATTTACAGGAGCACAGGGAGATGCAAAAGATTTTATGCTGACTGTTGTTGCACCCGCACCGGCTTGTCCTGCATGTGAAAATCCGATTTCACCTTCTGATGTAACAGTAAAATCTGTTGGTAAAACACAGGCAAGAATTACCTGGACAGGTGATACATGTGTTACACGTTACAGATTTTATTACAGAGAGGCAGGAACCACTCCATGGACACATTTCATTGTAGCAAAAAAAGTTAGCCGTGCCATCTTAACCGGCTTGTTATCCGGAACAACTTATGAAGTTAAAGTGATTACGGTTTGTTCTGCTTCTCCCCGTGTCTGGAGTACGGCTTCCGATATCATTCAGTTTACGACAACAGGCGGAGTACCCACCAGAATGGAGGGATCAGACAATGGGTTCAGCAGCGAAACTTTTGCAGTATATCCTAATCCTTCAAACGGAAATGTAGCTATTGCATTTACAAGCCCGGTTGCTGAAAAAGCATTGGTGCGGATTTTCAACCTCATGGGTCAGGAAGTTTTCAGCAATACAGTTGATTTAGCAGAAGGATTAAATTCAGTAGATGTAATCCTGTATAATAAAAACACAGGAATTTACACCATTATGCTACAAACATCTTCTAATACCTTCACTCAGAAATTAATTGTAGAATAATTATCAGGAATAAATAACCGGTTGCAAAACCCTCTCCGGTTCAGGAGAGGGTTTTGTTTTAGAGTAATGCAAACATGATATTGTATGTTACAGTAAAGCCCGGACGGCGGAAGGATAAGATTGAGAAATCAGGAGACAGCTGGATAATCCATTTGAATGCACCTGCAGTGGACGGAAAAGCAAATCGCCGGCTTATTGAATATCTCAGTAAACTATTACATCTTTCAAAATCAAAAATTGAATTAGTAAAAGGACATACTTTACGGCTGAAATGTTTGCGTATAGATGCAGAAGAATCTTTACTACTAAAGCAACTGGAATCAGAAATAAAAAGGAAAGCGGAAGCACAACAAACAGATCATAGCAGTCTGTAACATGGATACAGCAAACTTTGAATCATTGTTTTTATTACCTTTGTTCAATTCAATAACTTTTATTTTATAATAGAAATGAGCAGAAAATTAATCGTAAACAGACTGGATTATGCACGGATTAAGAAGTGTATCAGCGATGCAAAGCAATTCAGGTCAATCAATGCAACTGAAGCAGAAAAATTACTCAATGAACTTAATTCTGCTCAGATAGTTGAACCCGAAGCAATCCCTTCGAATGTTGTAACGATGAATTCCATTGTTCAGTTGAGTTTTTTAAGCAACGACAAGCAGATACAATTTCAAATAGTATATCCTGATAAAGCAAATATAAAAGAGAATAAGATTTCTATTTTTTCCCCTATAGCAACTGCTCTGATAGGATATAAAGTAAAAGACGAAATAGAGTGGATTGTTCCGGCGGGATTGACTAAAATCAGAATAGATAAAATTATCTATCAACCCGAAGCAGCGGGTGATTTTGAGTTATAGATTCACAAAGTCTGATAAGAGAGTTTTAATATAATTTGTTTTGATGTTACAGTTTCAGTTTTACTATATCATCAAAATCGTAGCCGGCTCTTAGTAATGAACGCTTTGCAGACTCTAATGCATAAGGTGCAGGATTAAAAGCAATGGTAGGCACTACAGGTGTTTCTTTAAGTCGTGTAAGCAGTTCGTCAACCTGATATTTTGTAAGAGACTCACAGACTTCATAAACACCGCCCGGCTCTTCTTCCACAAGGTCATGCTTATCTAAAATATATTTAAGAACTATTATCAGCTCTGCAAAAGGCGGAGGCACCATTAGTGAAGTTATTGCTCCGTGCTCAAGCCGTAGTTGAGCAAATTTTGGAAGAGGCACTCCGTTATTTGCTTTTTGTGCAGCAGGAAAAAGAATTTTTTCCTCCATTTTAATATGGGTCAGTATTCCCGAACGAAACCGGTTGTAGTGTTCCATATTTATTTCATTCGGATCTTGCGTTGCGTTGTCCAGCAACTTTTCTATTCTGCGATGGTCGTTTGTGAAAAACTGATGAATCTGTTTACTCATGATTATTAATGTATCTGTGCTGTCAAATTCAGAAAACAGTTTTATGATGTATGAATTGACACAGCAAAGATAATATCATTTCTAAGTCCATCTTTTTATCGGAACGACAGAAGTGTTACAGTATAATTAACATCCATACACGGATAAATGGTATGGTAGTACATTGATGATATCTGTACTGACTATAATCATACGAACAATTTTAATAAAATGCTTTGTTACATATTTTGTGTGAATTACATTTGACAGCGAAAACATTTTTTGTCATTCTGAATTTTGAATAGTCCTGAATAGACTTCATAAAGAATCTCAGAATTAATAACAGATGATTTATATACTTCAGAATGGCAAGAGAGAATAAATTATCCTTTAAATGAATTGGTTTACAGATCTTCTTGTTTCTACCGTTGGCAGAAAATTAGTGATGGCGCTCACCGGCTTGTTCCTTATCAGTTTTTTGATTGTTCATGTTGGAATCAACAGTTTACTTTTTGTAAATGATAATGGCGCTCTTTTCAACAGCGCTGCTGATTTTATGGAAACCAATATGCTGATTCGTACGCTTGAATATGTTCTGTTCGCAGGATTTATTGTTCACATCATTCAAGGAATGATGATAGTGCGTAAAAACAAAAAAGCACGCCCCATTCAATATGCAGTAAATAAAGGCAGCGCCAACAGTACATGGTACAGCCGCAGTATGGGTTTGCTCGGCGCTCTGATTTTTCTTTTTCTGGTTATTCATCTTCGTAATTTCTTTTGGGACTTACGATTTACTGACGAAATAAAACCGGATGTAAATGGTTTCCCTGATTTATACACAGAAGTAAAGGGAGTTTTTGAAATGCCGGGGTATGTGTTACTCTATATTGTTTCAATGATTGTGCTGGCGTATCATTTGTTACATGGATTTCAAAGTGCATTTCGCTCTCTCGGCTTGATGCACAAAAAATACACGCCGTGGATTCAGTGGCTCGGAAAAGCTTATGTTATTGTTGTGTGTGGTTTATTTATCCTGATGCCAATTTACTTTTTAGTTAAGAAAATGCTTTGATTCAAATGATTTTAGATGCAAAAATTCCAGAAGGAGCTTTAAAAGACAAGTGGCAGAATTATCGCTCCACTGTTAAGTTGGTTAATCCCGCTAATAAAAGAAGAATAGAAATCATTGTAGTAGGTTCCGGTTTAGCCGGAGCATCTGCCGCCGCTTCACTTGCAGAGTTGGGGTATAAAGTAAAAGTATTTTGCTTTCAGGACAGCCCCCGCCGCGCTCATTCTATTGCGGCACAAGGCGGAATCAATGCAGCAAAAAATTATCGTAACGACGGCGATAGTGTTTACCGTTTGTTTTACGACACTATAAAAGGCGGCGACTACCGTTCCCGTGAAGCCAATGTGTATCGTCTTGCAGAAGTAAGTAATAATATTATAGACCAGTGTGTAGCGCAAGGTGTTCCGTTTAATCGTGAATACGGCGGTTCATTGGCTAATCGTTCATTCGGAGGCGTTCAGGTATCGCGAACTTTTTATGCACGCGGCGAAACCGGTCAGCAATTATTGTTGGGCGCTTACTCTGCATTAGAACGGCAGATTGGTTTGAAGACAGTACAGATGTATGCGCGTCACGAAATGCTTGACGTAGTTATTCAGGATGGCAAAGCGAGAGGAATTATTGCGCGTAATCTTGTTACAGGCGAATTGGAAAGACATGCAGCACATGCTGTAGTGCTGGCAAGCGGCGGCTATGGAAATATTTTCTTTCTTTCCACCAATGCAATAGGCAGCAATGTTACAGCAAGCTGGAAAGCATACAAGAAAGGTGCGTTTTTCAGTAATCCCTGCTATACTCAGATACATCCAACCTGTATTCCGGTTCACGGACATTATCAGTCGAAGCTTACGCTGATGAGTGAAAGTTTGCGTAACGACGGAAGAATTTGGGTGCCAAAACAAAAAGGAGATAAACGTAAAGCTAAAGATATTCCGGAAGCAGAGCGCGATTATTACCTCGAAAGAAAATATCCGGCATTCGGAAACTTAGTGCCTCGTGATGTGGCTTCGCGTGCAGCAAAAGAAGTTTGTGATGAGGGCAGGGGAGTAGGGAATACCGGAATGGCAGTTTACTTGGACTTTGCAGATGCAATCAAGCGTTTAGGTAAACATGTGATTGATGAGCGTTATGGAAACCTGTTTGAGATGTACGAAAAAATTACAGCAGACAATCCTTACGAAACTCCGATGATGATTTATCCCGCAGTGCATTACACTATGGGAGGTTTGTGGGTGGATTATAATCTGATGACAACTGTTCCAGGGCTGTATGCGACAGGAGAATGTAATTTCAGCGACCACGGCGCTAATCGCCTCGGTGCATCAGCGCTGATGCAAGGATTAGCTGATGGATATTTCGTATTACCCTATACTATCGGTAACTACCTTGCAGATGAAATCCGTACAGGCAGTATTTCTCCTGATGGTGATGCTTTCAAGTCGGCAGAGAACGATGTAAAGAACCGGATTGATAAATTGATGAATATAAAAGGGAATAAGTCGGTTCATCAGTTTCACCGGCTACTTGGAGAAATCATGTGGCATAAATGCGGAATGGCTCGAGATGCCAACGGATTAAAGAAGGCAATTGAAGAACTTAGGTCTCTCCGCACACAATTCTGGAGTGAATTGCGAATTCCGGGTACAGCCAATGAGTTCAATCCTGAATTAGAAAAAGCAGGGAGAGTTGCCGACTTCTTAGAGTTAGGCGAGTTGATGTGTATGGATGCATTACAGCGTGAAGAAAGTTGTGGCGCTCATTTCCGTGTAGAGTACCAAACTCCTGACGGTGAGGCAAAGCGAAACGATGAAAAATATTCTTTCGTTTCCGCATGGCAATACCATGGAGAGGGAGCAACTCCCGAATTACACAAAGAAGAACTGAAGTTCGAGGTGGTGCACCTAACACAAAGAAGTTACAAGTAATAAAAAATAAATATTCAGATGTAAAAAACGAGAAATGATATTTATATAACCTGATATGATTATCATTTTCAAATTTTTGAATCAACAAATTTTCGGATCAACTTATGAAATTCAATCTCAAAATCTGGAGACAGAAAAACAAGAACGACAAAGGGCACTTTGTAACCTATCATATTGAAAATGTAGATGCAGATGCATCATTTCTTGAAATGCTTGATGTGTTGAATGAAAAACTAATCAACGATGGTGAGCAACCGGTGGCTTTTGACCATGATTGCCGTGAAGGAATATGCGGTATGTGTAGTTTGTTTATCAACGGACAGCCACACGGACCGTTAGCACGCACAACTACCTGTCAGCTTATTATGCGCAACTTTAAAGATGGTCAGGATATTACAATCGAACCGTGGAGAGCAGCGCCGTTCCCTGTTATTAAAGACTTAGTAGTGGACCGTTCTTCCTTCGACAGAATTATTGCAGCAGGAGGATTTGTTTCGGTTAGTACAGGACAGGCACCGGAAGCTAATTCAATTCCGGTAGGAAAGGAAGCATCAGAGAAAGCAATTGAAGCGGCTGAATGTATTGGTTGCGGCGCTTGTGTGGCAGCATGCAAGAATTCTTCTGCAATGTTGTTTGTTTCTGCAAAAGTTTCTCAGTTAGCTTTACTTCCACAGGGGCAGGCTGAAAGAGCAACGCGCGCTCTTAACATGGTGAAGCAAATGGATGAAGAAGGATTCGGCAGTTGCACCAATACCAGCGCCTGCGAAGCAGAATGTCCGAAAGGGATTTCTATAATAAATATTGCCCGGTTAAACAGAGAATATCTTTCTGCTAAACTCGTTTCAGAAGCAGGGAAATAATTTTATCATTCAGGATAAGCCGGAGTTTTCGTATCTCACATGTAAATAGGAAATAACGCATTGTGAGGTTAACAGGTTTTATATATCCTTGTTGTAATTTTCTTTGGCTGCTGTACAGTTTAATACTTCTAAATATTCGTACTTTGCAAAAGTATTTTTCCATACATGATTAAAAGGGCAACAGCGTTTTTATTTTTTATTTTTCTCTGTAATACAACTTTTGCTACTCACAATCGTGCGGGTTATATCCGCTACGCTTGGCTGGGCGGATACACATACCGAGTTACAGTGATTACTTACACCAAGGAAAGCAGTTATGCTGCCGACAGAGACAGTCTTCAGATAGACTGGGGTGATGGTGCACCCGGCGCTCCTAACCTTGACACTATTCCCCGTACTAATGGACCGGGCAACAAAGGAGTGAGTATAGGAAACGATATTAAATATAACGAGTACACCGCTGTACATACTTATCCGGGTTTTGGCACTTATTACCTGTCCATGTCCGATCCCAACCGTATTGCAAGTATCTGTAACATTAACAGCGGCAACTCGGTGAATGAACGGTTTTACATAGAAGATAAGCTGATAATTCCTGATCCGCAGTTTTCATTGAAGTATAATAACTCACCGGTTATATTTAACCATCCGATAGATTTTGCAAATGCAAATGCAGTGTTCGAGTATTATCCTAATGCATGGGATCCTGATGGAGATAGTCTGACTTTTGAATTTATTGTTCCCAAAACTTCACATACGACAGATGTTACAAATTATGTTTCTCCGGAGAAGGTGTGCCCCTCCGGTCCTAATTCATTTACGATTAACAGAAATACAGGAGAAATAAGATGGGATGCTCCCGGGTGTTGTTGTATTTTCAATATTGCTATCCGCATTACGGAATGGAGGAAGGTTACAGGAAGCAAACCGGTAAGTGTGGGTACTACGATTCTCGATCTTGAAATTATTTCACTGTGTAATCCTAATCATCCGCCTGTAATCAATCAGATGAGGGATACTTGTATTGTGGCAGGAACAACTTTAAGACTTAATATAACCGCTACCGATCCGGATCCGGGGCAAATTGTAACACTTTCTGCTAACGGCGAGCCATTCTATGCTTCTCCTCCTGATACTGCAAGTTTTACTTCATCTTCAGGATTTATTGCAAAAGGTCAGTTTGTGTGGAACACAGTATGTAATCATATTAATGCACAACCCTATCAGGTGGTTTTTCGTGCGGTAGATAATTATCCTATTAGCCCGCTTACTGATTTACAGAACTGGTTTATTAAAGTGGTGGCACCCGCTCCGCAAAATCTTACTGCTGATGCTTCAGGGAATAGCATTACTCTGAAATGGGATAATCCTTATACATGCAGTTCTATTGGAAAATATCTTGGCTTCTCAATATGGCGAAGAGAGGGTTCTAATCCGTTTGAGATTGATACATGTGTAACAGGTCTTGAAGGTAGAGGATATACTAAGATAGCTGACAACCACTCTGAATATACTTATGTAGATAATAATGTGGACAGAGGCAAAGAGTACTGTTACAGAATACTTGCCTTTTTCGGTGATGTAAATAATTTCGGACAAAAGATAAATATGATTGAAAGTCTTCCGTCGAATGAAGCGTGTGCAATGCTGAAGAAAGATGTTCCTGTAGTTACAAATGTAAGCGTGCGAAACACAGATGAAGCAAAAGGCTCACTTGATGTATCGTGGTCGAAACCAAATCCTGAAGAGTTGGACACAATTCAGAATCATGGACCATATACTTATAAAATTTATCGCTCAGAAGGATCTACGGGAAGTAATCCCGCATTGATAAAAACTATCTCAGCGCCTTCATTTTCTCAGTTTAATGACACCACATATATTGACTCTCTTGTAAGCCCGGTTAACACAGTTAAGAATCCTTATTCCTACAAAATTGAATTTTACTGTGTTAATGAATTGAAGATAGGAGAAACAGAAACCGCCTCAAGCATATTTCTGACAATAAATACAGCAGCTTATGAGCTGAGTCTGTCATGGAAAGAAACCGTTCCATGGACCAACGACAGTTTTACGGTATTCCGGCAAAATCTTATTACCGATGAGTGGGATTCAATAGCAACTGTAACATCACACAACTATATTGATAAGGGATTGAATCTGGATTCAACTTACTGTTACTATATCAGAAGCAAAGGGAAATATTCAGCGCCGGGTTTTATTGAACCGATTATTAATTTATCACAACGGGTTTGTGCTGTTCCAAAAGATACTGAAGGACCTTGTGCACCAACACTGACCGTTAAAAACGATTGTAATGATGATAATTTTATGTTAGGATCTGATGTAAACCAGTTGATATGGAAAAAACCGGCTGTTGCATGTGGAGGCGATGCAGTGAAATATAAAATTTATTATGCCTCATCTGTTGAGCAGCCGTTACAGCTAATTGATTCTTCTCATCTGCTGAATGACACTTCTTTTGTACATCATCTGAATGGAACTGTTATTGGCTGTTATGCAGTTTCTGCAGTTGATTCATTCAATAATGAAGGACCGAAGAGTGTATTGATTTGTACAGATAATTGTCCCGCATATCAGTTGCCGAATGTGTTTACGCCCAACAACGATGGCAAGAATGATATCTATCACCCTATGCCTCCTATGAAATACATTGACCATGTGGATATGAAAATATTTGACAGTTGGGGAGTTCTCGTTTTTGAAACTTCTGATCCGGAAATAAACTGGGATGGAATTTATCAGGGGAAACCGCTTCCTGAAGGAACTTACTACTATGTATGTAATGTGTATGAAAGCAGAAAGGATGGAATAGTTAAAATGGATAAACCGCTTTCGGGATTTATTCATCTATACAGATAGGAATATAGAAATAATTGCAGAGAAAATGTTTACAGGAATAATTGAAGCTATCGGCACTGTGATTTCAGCAGAAGAAAAACAAACGAACAGGATATTTACAGTTGCTTCATCTATATCTGATGAATTAAAAGTTGATCAAAGTATTTCTCACAACGGCGTTTGTCTTACTGTAACACATGCTGGTGATGGTATGCACACAGTTGAAGCGGTGCAGGAAACTCTTTCACGCACAACACTTGTAAATTGGAAGACAGGAAGCAAAATAAACTTAGAACGTTCATTGCCTGCTTCTGCAAGGGTGGATGGCCATTTTGTTCAGGGACATGTGGACACTGTAACAGAAGTTACTTCCATTGAAGACAAGAAAGGAAGCTGGGAGTTTACATTTCATCTTCCTGAAGAAGAAAAATTTCTTGTTGTAGAGAAAGGTTCCATAGCCATTAACGGAGTCAGTCTGACTGTTGCCAAACTGAAAAAAAGAAAGTTCACAGTTGCAATCATTCCTTACACTTTCGACAATACTAATTTTTCTGCTTTGAAGAAAGGAGATATGGTTAATATTGAATTTGATATTCTGGGAAAATATATCCGGAGAATGGTAAAAGGATAGAGCGGTTTTAATGAAAACCTATTTCAGGACAAGTCAAGTGCATTTTTCGACTCCGCAGAGTTTTCTCTGCCTTGCCTTGAGTTGTGCGAGGAACTATCGGTATTACTATAACACCTTTTATTCATCTTTTACTGTTTTATGAATTTATTGATTATCCATCCGTCTTTTGTTCCTGCTTTCAGCAGGTACATGCCGGGGGGCAGGTGGCTTACATCTATGGAAGGGATAGGTGATGAATGATAAGGGATAAATAAAACCGTTTGCCCTAACAAATCTGTTACAGTTATTTTATCTCCAATTTGTAATTTGTAATTTGTAATTTTCAATTGATCCGTTACCGGATTGGGATAAATATTCACTTGCGCTGTTTCAGGATTTATATCTGTTACACCTACATGAATGGTATCGGGGACAAGGCGGGCGATATTCATTACAGATG
>CAYRJA010000107.1:0-10653 GCA_964424455.1 uncultured Bifidobacteriaceae bacterium | reverse complement strand
TTTTCTTTTATACTTACCTGCCTTTACTTGTAGTTTTCATGCAACAATACCACTTACAATTGTAAATTGCATTGATACTAATGAACTATATCTCCATTTTCTTTTCTATTACAGATAAAGATCTCAAACAAATTTTGATTGCATGGCTCTCCGATTTTGGTTTTGAAGGATTCGAGGAAACAACTGGTGGTTTGAAGGCATTTGTTCCTGAATCGTCATACAACGAGGTACAACTTCAGCAATTGCTCAATAAAGTTTCAGGCGGTATTTCATTTACGGTTGAAGTTATTGGTGAAAAAAACTGGAACGAAGAGTGGGAGAAAAATTTTCAGCCGGTTGTAATTAATAACGAAGTAATGATTCGGGCAGGTTTTCATTCGCCGGCAAACTATCCTTACGAAATTATCGTTGACCCAAAGATGTCGTTCGGTACAGGTCATCATGAAACTACAGCAATGATGATTCAACTGATGCTGGACGACAGAAAGAAGTTTTTTGAGAAATCGGTTTTGGATTTCGGGAGTGGGACCGGAATACTTTCCATTCTTGCTTCCAAATTAGGAGCAAAAGAAGTTCTCGCTATTGACAACGAGGAGTGGGCATACAAAAACTGCCTTGAAAATTTTTCATCGAATAATATCTCCAATGTAAAAGCAATTCATGGTGAAGCAAAAGATTTTGCTGCACAGCTGTTTGATATTATTCTCGCCAATATCAATTACAATATCCTTGTTAAACACTTCGTTGAAATCTCTATCTCACTTAAACCAAATGGTAAATTATATTGCAGCGGCTTTTTGCTGAGTGACGAACAAAGTATGATTCACGAAGCAGAAAAAGCAGGTCTTACATTCAGTGATAAAAAGACGAATGGCAACTGGCTGGCATTAACTTTTCTAAAACACACAAACCAATAATGCGGATTTCTTTTCTCCTCTCACTTTTTCTTTTTTGCTGTTACACTTCTGTTTTTGCACAAACTAATCCCAACCAATTCACTACTGACCAAACAAAATTCCCTGCTGAAGTGAGAGCTTTTCTTGAACTGACTCGTAACGATGAGTGTATTGAAATAGGAAAAGTTTTTGAAAAAAACTGGGTAGCTTTTTCTTCCATTCAAAAAAATTCTATCATTGAAATTGCCAATACGATGCGCGAGCGCAAGATGCTCACCATTCCTTATTTTAAAGAATACTTTCAGGCGCTGGTAGCTTTTCAGAACAGTAAACTCAGTCCCGGCACTTTTGATGAGTGGTACGATGTAGTGACTCAGGTGATTGCCAATCTGCAGAAAGGAAATAATAAACCTTTTGATTTATTCATGACCTTTTCCATCAATCTGTTTACAGATAATTCGTTTACGAAATCTGTTGCCCGCACCTGGCAGTCCACCAACAGTGATTACAATATCGGGTACAAAAACAACGCACCCTACGTTACTTTTTCTGATTTATCGCTGAAAGCATATACTACCGGTGATACAATGTATATCCACGAAACTTCCGGAACTTATTTTCCTTATGAACAAAAGTGGATTGGAAAAAAAGGAATTGTTAACTGGAAGCGGGCAGGGTTGGATGCAACAGATGTTACAACTCGTTTCAACCGTTACACTGTTGACTGCGAGCGTTCGGAATATTCAGTGGACACTGCATTTATATTGTATCAGCCATTTGTGAAAAAAGAACTGATGGGAAGGTTTCAGGATAAACTGCTTGCTAATAACAAACCTTCGGCTTCCAGTTATCCCCGATTTAATTCCTACAACAAAAATTTAGTGATTGAAAACCTGGCGGACAATGCCAGATTGGTTGGTGGATTTCAGATGCAGGGAGCTAAAGTAAGCGCCACCGGTGACAAAGAAAATCGGGCAGAGCTTACCTTAAAACGCTTTGACGGACAAATCGGAGTAAAGGCATTGGCGAACGAGTTCAGCATTAAAGCATTTGACCAAATCAATTCTATACAGGCGGAAGTTTCTATTTACGAAGGGAAAGATTCCATTTACCACAATGGCGCTTCCTTTCGCTACCGGTTCAGCACAAAGCAGCTTGTAGTGCTGCGCGGCGAGCAGGGTATTTCCAAATCAGCTTTCTTTGATTCATATCATCAGTATGAAATTTATGCTGATGGTATTTATTGGAATCTCAGCGAACCAACCATTTACATCAAACAAATATTTGGCGCCGGAAACACCTCCGCCACATGGGAATCTTATAACTACTTTGAGAAAAGAAATTTTGACAAGTATCAGAATATTGCTGACTACAACATTATTAACAGCATCAAGAAATATACGGACGATCACGCCACCAAAGAGTTCTACTCGGATGAGTTTGCAAAAAGTATAAATCCGAAATACAATTCTGAAACTGTTCGTCGCGTACTTTACAAGTTAGTGGAGGATGGTTTTATTTATTATGATGAATCAAAGGAACTGATTACTGTTCGCCAAAAGGCACTCAATTATGTTTTATACAACAGAAAATTTATGGATTATGATATCATAAAAATTACTTCACAAACCGACAGTATCAATGCAAAGATTGATTTACTGAGTTATAATATGGATGTGAAAGGTGTGAAGGATGTATTATTAAGTGACTCAAATTTTGTAGTAGTTCTTCCCGCAAAAGACAGTATCCGAATTAAGAAAAACCGCGACATGGATTTCAATGGAAAAATGTTTGCGGGCAGAGTGGATTTATATGGAAAAGGTTTTGGACTTAACTATGCCGACTGGCGCGTGAGTCTGCCGAATGTGGACACATTGCTGATTAATCTGCCTAACGGACAGTATGATAAATTCGGAAGTCCGGTACTGGTTCCGATTCACAGTTATATTGAGCATTTAACCGGCACTCTTACCATTGACGGAAAAGTAAATAAGTCAGGAAGAAAAAGAAACTGGGCAATGCCTTCACTAAAGTCAGATCAGAACTCCTTCGTTTATTACGAGAGAGAATCCATATTCAAGAGCATTTATAAAAAAGATAAATTCTATTTTGAGCTTGATCCGTTTGAGTTCGACAGTCTGAACGCATTTAAGCCGAGTAAAGTAAGTTTTTCCGGTAAGCTGGTTTCTGCCGGAATTTTCCCCGACATCACTGACCGCATCGGTATTCAGCAGGATTTATCTCTTGGCTTTTTGATTCGCCGCACCGGTATTTCTCTATATGGAGGAAAAGGAAGTTACACCAATCAGATTTCTTTGGATAACCGCGGCTTGCGAGGCAAAGGAAGTATTAATTACCTACCTTCTGTAACAAAATCCGAGGATATTATTTTTTACCCTGATTCACTTTATGCAAGAGCACAGTCTTTTGAAATGAAGGTTACTACTTATCAGGGTGTGGATTTTCCTTCTGTAACAGGTGTAAATGATTATATTCACTGGAAACCCTATTCGGACAGTATGATTGTTACAATGGATTCCATTCCATTCAAACTATTCGACAGCGAAACTCAAATGGTGGGCAGTGTTGTACTCACACCCAAAGGTTTACAGGGAAGCGGAACAGTGGACTGGGCAGATGCCACCTTGAAATCCTCCTCCATTAATTTCGGGAAGAACAAAATGAATTCAGACACTTCTGAATTTACTATTAAATCCATTGACCCGAAAAAGTTTGCACTACGCACTACAGATGTTAATGCAAAAATTGACTTTGATAAAATGGTGGGGGAATTCAAATCAAACACAGAAGAATCTGCGACAGAATTACCCTACAATCTGTACAGAACTTCTATGAACGAATTCAAATGGGATATGGCAAAAAAGTTTCTGACTTTTAAAGCGCCTGTCGGTACGGAAGGTAATTTTGTTTCCACTCATCCGGAGCAGGACTCGCTGACTTTCACCGGTACCAGCGCCAAGTACAGTCTGACTGATTTTATTCTGAAAGTGAATGAAGTTCCATATATACGCGTGGCAGATGCAAGTATTATTCCTGACTCAGGGAAGGTGGTAGTTGAGCCGGATGCAAAAATGCAAACACTTCTTAAAGCAAAACTGATTGCTGATACTACAAATGAGTTTCACAACTTTTACAATGTTACAGCAAATGTTTACGGCAAAACAAATTTCAAAGCATCGGGTGATTATGATTTCTTTTTTAAAAATGGTATAAAGCAGAAGATAAACTTCGGAGAAATCGGAACTTACAAAGAGGATAAAAAGAACTGGAATACTTATGCAAAATCAGTAATTGACTCACAGAAGTTCTTTCTGATTCCTAAAGTTTATTTCCGTGGAGAGGTGAATATCAAATCTGCAGTTGAACCACTGAATTTTAACGGCTATGCACGGTTGCAACTCTCTAACCCCAACATTAAATCGGAATGGTTCACGATTAATAATGAGTTCACCAGAGACTCTTCACTTATTTATTACAAAGATCCCGAGAATACAGCAAAGCGGGATGTTACAACCGGAATTGTATTCGCTAATGATTCTTCGGATTTGTACACTTCCTTCTTCAACGCAAAGAAATCAAGCAAGGACAGAAATATTTTTATTGCAAACGGCATTGTTTTCTATGACGAACAAACAAAAGAATTTATAGCCGGTGATGCTGATAAAATTCTGAATGAAGCTCGCCGCGGAAACATTCTGAAATACAATGATGCAAGCGGAAAGGTTTATGCTGAGGGGAAAATGGAAATGGGACTGAATTTTGGATTAGTTGATATCCAATCTGCCGGCTATGTAAAAACAGATGTTCAAAAGAACAAGTATGACTTCAAACTATTGATGGGTCTTCAGTTCAACATCAAAGATGATTTGCTGGAAATGCTTGGTAAATCTGTGCTCGCCAGCAATTTCAGTCAGGAAGATGTTGATTACTTCAGTGATGATTTCACGAAAACTATTCCTGAGTTCATTGATAAAAAGGACGACAAAAAGTTCGATGAGAAAATGAATAAAGAAGGTACCTTCAAGCGTCCGGTAGATTCAAAGTTTACTATCTTCTTTACTGACTTGCACTTAGTATGGAACCGCGAATCCAAATCTTTTTATTCCAAAGGTCCTATCGGCATTGCTTATATAGGAAATGTGGCGGTGAACAGAGTGTTACAGGGAGCTATGCTTGAAATCGGTTACAAAAAGGGCGGCGACTATATGAACCTTTACATCCCCGGCGATGAAGGAAAATACTTTTTCTTCTACTACCAGAACAACAATATGCAGATACTTTCCGGTGATCGTAATTTTAATGTGGCTTTGGATGCCATTGACCCTGAGAAACGGCGGACAAAAACGGACGATGGAAAAGTTTATCAATACAACAAGGGTTCAGAAAATAAAAAGAACTCCTTCATCTCAAAAATGCAATACTACGAAACAGGTAAAACAGAAATCAGTCCAAATAAAAAATAGCTTCTGATTACAGACTGCTACTTTTATTTTGCAATTTTAAATCTCTGTTTGTTGTAAACCGATGAATAAGTATTTTAAAAATGAGTTTCTCTTTCTTTCTTTCTTTTGAACTCGCTTACCTGATTGGCGCTATACCCTTCTCAGTATTAGTGGGTAAATTATTTTATGGAAAAGATGTGCGCAAAGAAGGAAGCAAGAACCCTGGTGCAACCAATACTTTTCGTGTATTGGGTACTCGTGCCGGACTTAGTGTGCTGATACTTGATATTGCAAAGGGAATGATAGCCGTATCTCTTTCTTTCTATTTTGGTAACATTATGATAACCGATCCCTCATTTATTCTTTATCAATTAGGTTTAGGATTGACGGCAGCGCTCGGTCATGTATATCCTGTTTATCTATGGTTTAAAGGAGGAAAAGGAGTGGCTACTTTGTTCGGAGTAATTGTTGCGATATTCTGGCAAGCCGCATTAGGTTGTATCGCTGTTTTTCTGCTTGTGTTTATTGTATCAAGATATGTTTCATTAAGCAGTATTATCGCTTCTGTTTTTTTTCCGTTAGTAGTAATCTTCTATTTACATCACACAGAAACTCCTGTTATCGTATTCTCACTACTGATTCCTGTACTTATCATTATTACGCATAGGGGAAATATCAAACGCTTGATTGCGGGAACAGAAAACAAAATAACTTTCAGGAAAAAGAAAAAGAGTACAGAAGTTTCTTAGCAGTTCATTATTTCTTAGGTACTTCAAATTTTTTCCCTTCAATAGCTAATTCCGTATCAGGGAAAATTTCTTTCGCTTCATTCAAAAGCGGAATTAAGTTTTCATACTTAGCAGAGAAATGTCCGATTAACAATTTGCTGATGCCGGCTTTCTGTGCAATTGTCCCTGCTTGTTTTGCGGTGGAATGAAAGGTCACTTTTGTTCTCTCTATAGAATCTTCCATAAAAGTGGCTTCATGATACACTAAATCAAATTCCTGTATATACGGAAGAATTGTTTCTGTATAAATCGTGTCTGCACAAAAAGCATAGCTGCGCGGCGCTGGCGCTGTTACAGTTACCTGCTCGTTGGATACTGTCCTTTCGCCATCTGAAAAATCTTTACCCTTTTTCAGTTCGGGAATAAAAGCATGAGGGATATTGTATTCATCTACTTTCTCTAAAATTATTTTTCGTAAATCTGCTTTCTCTTTAAATGCGAATCCAACTGTAGGAATATGATGTACTACCGGAAAAGCTGTTACAGTAAGATCCAGAGTATCAAGAATGAGTTCCTCCTTCTCACAACTCATCGGATGAAAAATCAATTCGTAGTTAAGTCTTGTATCGGAAAAGGATAACTGGAAATTGATAATTTCTTTCAATCCGTTCGGTCCATATACATGCAGTGGCTGAAGACGTCTCTGTAAATGATAAGAGGTAATTAATCCGATTAAGCCAAAGTAATGATCGCCATGCAGGTGACTGATGAAAATATGGTCAATACGACTCTTCTTTATTTTGTAATGAGACATCTGCATTTGAGTGCCTTCGCCGCAGTCCACCAGAAAAAGTTTGTCATTGATATTAACCACCTGCGAAGTGGGATGTCTGCCGTGAGCGGGAATCGCTGAGTTATTTCCGAGTATGGTAATTTCAAAACTCATAGTAATGAAGTGTAAACATAAAAAATAAGGAATACTTTCCAAGTGAAGATACTGCTATCTCTATATCCTGTTAATGAGAAATATCTACCTGCGTATCCTGAATGAACGACTTCTGTAAAAAACAGCGTCTTTATTTCAATCCTAACTCTTTCTTCTGTTTTTCGTCAATAGCTGACGGTGCATCCAGCATGACATCTCTGCCGGAATTATTTTTCGGAAATGCAATAAAGTCGCGGATACCTTCCTGATTGGAAATTATCATAGAGCAGGTACGATCAAAACCAAATGCTATTCCTCCATGTGGCGGTGCGCCATATTCAAATGCATTGAGAATAAATCCGAATTTATTTTCTGCATCTTCTTTTGTTAAACCGAGCATTGCAAACATCCGCTCCTGATTTCGTCTGTTATGAATGCGGATAGAGCCGCCGCCTATTTCTACTCCGTTAATTACAACATCATAAGCATTAGCCCGCACTGCACCTGGATTTTTTTCAAGATGTTCATCGTCTTCTTTTTTCCATGAAGTAAACGGATGATGCATTGCATTCCACCGCTTCTCTTCTTCATCCCACTCGAGCAACGGAAAATCAACTACCCAAAGTGGTTTATACTCTTCCTTACTTCGTAAGCCAAGGCGGTTCCCCATTTCAAGGCGTAACTCGCTCAGCGCTTTAAGCGTTTTATTTTTTTCGCCTGATAAAATCAATATCAAATCACCCGGAGCCGCATCAAAAGATTCAGCTATGGATTTCAAGCGATCAGCAGAATAATATTTTTCGATGGAGGATTTTATGGTTCCGTCTTTGTTACACTTTATATAAGCCAGCCCTCCTGCCCCTATTTGCGGCTTCTTCACAAATTCAGTCAGCTCGTCTAACTGCTTCCTTGAATATTCTGCACAACCCTTAGCACAAATACCTGTTACAATTTCTGAATCATCAAAAACCTTAAATCCGGAATTGGATGAATCGTGTTCGAGCAGGACACAACCGAATGGACCATTCTTCAGATAAACGAATTTCATCCCGAAGCGGATATCCGGCTTATCGTTTCCATACCACATCATTGCATCCGCATAAGAGATGCGCGGAAAATCAGATAACTCTATATTCTTTACCTGTTTGAAAATATTTTTTACCATGCCTTCAAACATCTGTAACACATCCTCCTGCTCCACAAAAGCCATTTCACAATCTATCTGAGTGAACTCCGGCTGACGGTCGGCACGCAAGTCTTCATCACGAAAACAACGGACAATCTGATAATAGCGATCAAAACCGCTCATCATCAACAACTGCTTAAAAGTTTGTGGCGATTGTGGCAGCGCATAAAATTGTCCCTGATTAATTCTCGACGGCACTACAAAATCACGTGCTCCTTCCGGTGTGCTTTTAATTAAATGCGGTGTTTCCACATCTACAAAACCTTGCTCATCCAAATACCGGCGGACTGCCTGTGCTACCTTGTGGCGCATGATTAAATTCTGCTGCACCGGATTGCGACGCAAATCGAGGTAGCGGTATTTCATCCGCAAATCATCACCGCCATCACTTTCATCTTCTATCGTGAACGGAGGAACTTTTGATTGATTTAAAATATTGATTTTGTCATTACCTGACTCGACTGCAATCTCAATTTCTCCTGTTGCAATTTTAGGATTCTTGTTGCTTCTTTCTCTTACTTTTCCTATTACTTGAATAACTGCTTCGCGACCAATATTTGACATTGCATAATTTTGAGCCCTGATAGCATATTGAGTGGCATCATAAACAACCTGCGTTATTCCGTATCGATCACGCAAATCAATAAATATTATTCCTCCAAAGTTTCGGATGGTCTGCACCCATCCGGCAAGTGTTACTGATTTGTCCTTATCGCTCAGTCGTAATTCTCCGCAAGTATGTGTTCTGTACATGGAAATAAATATGCCGCACAAAGATAATTTTTAGCAGCAGATGTTTTTGATTGAGTTTAGTGTGGCTCTCTGTATAACCTCCATTGCCCTTATAGGGCAATGTTGGGTTGGGCTATACCTGTTACCAATACATAGTCCTTACAGGACTACTTTGACTGCAAGAATAGTTTTTTGTCCTTCCCCTGAAATTCTCATGTGAACTTACAATGACCAGTATGGTCATTACGTTGGTAACAGCAACCCGCTGTTAACATTTTTGTCCCGAAGGGACAATGGATTCGTAAACAATAATTATCTTTCTGAAAAGAATAGTATATGTCAAACACTTACACTCAGATTCATATTCAATGTGTCTTTGCAGTTAAGTTCAGACAAGCAATGATTGACAAATACTTCAAAGAAAGATTGCATCAATATATTTCAGGAATTGTCAGCGGTGAAGGTCACAAACTTATCACCATCAACAGTATGCCTGATCATCTGCACTTATTTTTTGGTATGCGTCCAAATCAATCTCTGTCAGATTTAATGAGGCATGTAAAAGGTGAATCTTCTGAGTGGATTAACAAACAGAAATATACTCCCACTAAGTTCTATTGGCAGGAAGGATATGGTGCTTTCTCTTATTCGAAATCTCAGGTAGATGCTGTTGTAAAATATATTCTGAATCAGGAACAACATCACAGAAAGAAAACTTTTTTGGAAGAGTACAAAGAATTTCTCGAAAAATTTAAAGTGGACTATCGTGATGAATACTTATTCACTTTACCTCAACAATTTTTATACTAAAATTATTGTATTGCTGTGTTCAACTAATAAGTGCAGTTTTTGGTTTTTGTAGAAATACTTCTTCGGGATCTTTACTATTTCTGTCCATTCATTAAGATTTCATCTCTTTTTCTGTGGGAAAATATTGAGCAACTACAGCCATGCAGAATTTAGTTTTGCCTGAATAAATCTATTTCCCTTGTCTTCCTATATCATCCTGATCTGTGCTTTAGTTTACTTCGTTTTCCTGTTTGTTATTTCGTGGTACACCGGGCGCAATGCTGATTCACAGTCATTCTTTGTCGGGGCAAAAAAATCCAAGTGGTACATAGTGGCTTACGGTATGATTGGCACTTCGTTATCGGGCGTTACATTCATGTCAGTGCCGGGTGAAGTGGGAGCAAGAGGATTTGCTTATCTGCAAATAGTTTTTGGCTACCTGCTGGGCTATGCCACCATCGCATTGGTTCTTCTTCCGCTTTATTACAAGCTCAACCTTACTTCCATCTACACTTATTTGCAGCAGCGATTCGGAAATGTAAGTTACAAGACCGGCTCTTTCTTCTTTTTATTATCCAGAACACTGGGAGCATCTCTGCGGGTTTTCCTGGTGGTAATGGTGTTACAGAAGTTTTCATTGGATGAAATGGGGATTCCATTTCCTGTTACAGGAGCAGTACTTATCCTGATGATACTGTTATATACATTTAAGGGCGGTGTAAAAACAATAGTGTGGACGGATATGATTCAGACCACCTGCATGCTGCTGGCGGTAGTTCTTTGTGTGGGTATCATCAATAATGAACTCGGATTGAGTTTCTCAGAAATGATACACCGTATTCAGGAAAAAAATTACACTCAGACTTTCTTCACTGACTGGCACAACAATAAGTTTTTTCTGAAACAATTTTTTGCCGGTATGTTTATTACTATT
>CAYRJA010000106.1:1548-10802 GCA_964424455.1 uncultured Bifidobacteriaceae bacterium | reverse complement strand
GTGAATGATAAATTTACGATACTTGCTGTAAAGCTACCGGAGGTTTAGTTCAACACCACTTGGGCAAATTTACTGTAACACTAAATCAATATCATTCAAAGTCAGGATATAAAAGATATTTCACTCTTATTTGTTTGAACTCATTCAGTGCCGGCTTCCAGCTTTGAACGATTGAATATTCCGGAACTAATCCTTCAATGTCTTTGCGCAATCGGTCGGTTCCTGCAAGTTTGTCAAAAAAATTATTGAAAAAGCCGGAGCGGTCAGGATAGAACTGATACATTGTAATCAGCCAGTCTAATATGATAGATTTCCTTTGTGTAAAGAATCCTGTGTTGTAAACCGACAAATCGTAACCCTGACATTTACTATAAAGGTATGGCGGATTGCTTGCTCCTGTAACACTTTCCGGCGTGAATGTCACATTGCCTTTTGCAAATTCAGGATAACCAATTAATTGAAACGGCTTATCGGTTCCCCGTCCTACACTTACTTTCGTTCCTTCAAACAAACAAACGCTGGGATAGAGATAAACAGCAGTCATATTAGGAAGATTGGGGGAAGGTTTTTTAGGAAGCTGATATAAACTGCTGTGCGTGTATCCGCTACACAAAACATAACTGAGTTTACATTGTACAGAATCTTTCAGCCATTTTTCGCCGTTCAGCATTTGGGTATATTCAGCGGCAGTCATTCCATATACAATGGGAATGGGCTGCATCCCAACAAATGAGGAAAATTTTCTGTCCAGTACCGGGCCATCTACATACCATCCGTTTGGGTTAGGGCGGTCAAGCACCATCAGTTCTTTGTTATTTTCTGCGCACGCTTCCATTATATATTGCAGCGTGGAAATGTAAGTAAAGAAGCGAGCGCCCACATCCTGCAAATCGTAAATCATTAAATCAATATTCTTTAAATCTTCGGAAGTGGGTTTTTTATGATTGCCGTAAAGAGAAACAATGGGAAGCGCTGTTACAGAATCAACTGAATTGGAAATAAGCTGACCTGCGTCTTCAGTTCCCCGAAATCCATGTTCGGGAGCAAAAATTTTTACAATTTTAATTCCGGCTTTGAGTAAAGTATCCACCAGATGCTTATTGCCGACAATGGAAGAAGGATTGACAACTACTCCGATTTTTTTATCCTTTAACTGTGGAAAATATAATTCAGTCCGTTCTGCACCGGTTAAAATTCCGGCGGTAAACTGGGCGCTGGCGATGCAACTGTAAAACAGGAGGCACAACAGACAAGTCAGGATTCTATTCATAGTAAACAGTGACGGAGTTTCTATACTTAATAAATTCAATGCCAAAAGTAAAAGGAACCATGTAATGCACAAGAAATGTAACAAACAATACTGTTGTGATAATGTATCAGATGTAGAAGTGCCAATCTAATGAAGAATCCGTACGCAGATAAAAAGATGAAGAAACCATTAATTAATATTGCACTCACTGGTAGCAATTGAAGCGACTACCTTTAAACCCCGTAGTTTCCGGTAACACCATGAACCTTGCTCTTTATATAACCAAACGAATTGCCTTCACCCGGCAGCCAAGTTTCTCGCGGTTCATCATTCGCATTGCGGTTACAGCTACTGCACTGAGTGTAGCAGTAATGATTATTGCCGGTGCAATGGTTACAGGTTTTCAAAAAGAAATCAGCAATAAAGTTTTTGGATTCTGGGGTAATATCAATATCAGAAGCTATGCTGATAATTTTGGATTTAAAGACAATCCCATTTCCATTCATCAGCAGTTCTATCCTTCACTTGAAAAAGTTCAGGGTATCCGGCACATTCAGGTTTATGCTACTAAGCCCGGAATCATCAAATCACAAAACGACATTGAAAGCATAGTGCTGAAAGGATTTGGAAAAGACTTTGACTGGAACTTTATGAGCCGGTATATCGTGTCCGGAAAAAATTTTTTTGCCGGCGATACTTCAAAACCTTATAAACTCATTATATCACAGATAACCGCTAACCGGCTGAACCTGAAAACAGGTGACGATGTGCCGGTGTATTTTATACAGAACCCTCCGAGAGCAAGAAAGTTTCGCATTGCGGGTATTTATAAAACCGGGCTGGAAGAATATGATAAACTCTATGCACTTACGGACATTGCGAGAATTCAGGAATTGAATAACTGGGGCGCTGATTCCGTTGGCGGGTTTGAAGTGTTTATTAATAATGTAAAAGACATTGATGCGATGGGGAAAATAATTAATGAGAATTATATCGGGCAGAATTTGGTGGCACACACACTCAAAGAAATCAATCCGAATATTTTTGACTGGCTGGATTTACAGTCCGTCAACGAAAAAGTAATTCTGAGTTTGATGTTGTTAGTGGCAGTGATTAACATGATTTCTGCTTTGCTGATTTTAATTCTGGAGCGTACCAACATGATTGGTATTCTGAAATCGCTGGGCAGCAGTAATTGGATAATCCGAAGAATATTCCTTTACAATGCGGCGTACATTATCCTTCTCGGATTAATAATTGGAAATGTGGTAGGCATAGGTCTTTGTCTGTTACAGAAAAATTTCGGGTTCATCCGTTTGTCAGAAGAGTCTTATTATTTAAGTGTTGCCCCTGTGAACCTTGATGTGTTTTATATCGTGTTGCTGAATGCAGGAGTAATGGTACTTTGTCTGTTAGTGCTGCTTCTGCCGTCTTATCTGGTGTCAAAAATATCTCCGGTAAAAGCCATCCAGTTTAACTAACCGCTCTTTCTTATCCGCCATTCCGAAGGATAATAATTGTTAATGCGCTTGCCTAAATGTTTTATCCACCCGAGGGGTATCTGACGATAAGTCATCAATTTCCATCCTGTTACAGCAGAGGGAATCAATATTTCTTCCTTTCGCAGATATTTTAATACTTCCTTTTCTGAAAGTTCTATCCAGTCGAATGCTGATTTATTTATTCCGGCATACATAGCAAGAGAGTGAGAGGGAATCACTTCTTTGTTTTTTATTTCTCCAATATCAATTCCTGCTGAAAGTATTTTCAGATTCGCCTGAAGTGATTCAATCAAATCAAGATGTCTTGAAGGAAGCAATCGTATTGTATTGTTATATTGTAACAGCATTTTTTCTTTGTCAGGAATTATCCAGTCACCGGTAAATGTAAATTCCTTTTTAGGTTGAGAATATGTTTTTTGTTTGGAAGGTTTCAGGATGAAATCACTCTCATTGGAAGTTTTCTTCAAAACAGAAATAAAAAAACCTTCGCCTTTCACGCGGTGAGGATATAAGTGGTAGCTGATGCACTTTCTGTTTTTCTTTTCCTCAATTCCCCAATCACTTTTTAAGTTAAGCTGTAAACACTCCACCGGATATTCTTTACAAAGCCATGCGATATTGTTTTCATTTTCTTCAGGATTGAAAGTACAGGTAGCATATATCAGCAAACCGCCTGGTTTCAAGCAGGGAATAATATCATTCAGAATTCTCCTTTGCCGCACACTGCATAAATGTGTATTCCCCGATGACCATTCTGTTACAGCATCTTTGTCTTTACGGAATAATCCTTCGCCGCTGCAAGGAGCATCCACCAGAATAATGTCAAACAGATTGTTGTACCGGCAGAAATCTTCAGGGTCGTTGTTGGAAACAACGGTATTTCCATATCCCCACTTCACAATATTCTCAGTAAGAATTTTTGAACGGCTGTTAATCACTTCATTAGAAATGAGGATGCTTTTTTCATTCAGCAAGGAAGCAATGTGTGTACTCTTTCCGCCGGGTGCAGCGCATAAATCCAGTACAACTAACGGCTCATCTGTTACAGTTAATTGCCGGAAGATTTGCTCAACAAACATTGAGCTGGCTTCCTGCACATAATATGTTCCGGCATGAAACAGCGGGTCAAACGTGAATGAAGGTCTTTTATCTAAATAATAACCTTCCTCAGCCCACAGGATTCTCTCTCCGGTAACTGTCTTGGGTTTCTTAGGATTAATTCTGATGCTTACCGGAGAGGGTTGCTGGAATGATTCAACTAACTCAGAGTAAGATTCTCCAAATTGTTTTTTTAATCGCTCGGTAAACTCGTCAGGTAAATTCAATAAATCAGAGAAAAATTAAAACGACAGGGAATATTATCAAACCTCACTTCATCAATAATTCCTGACTGTTTGATTTTGTACCTCCTATTGGAATCGAACCAATATCTTGAGTTCCGGAAACTCACATTCTATCCATTGAACTAAGGAGGCGGATATTTTTCTGATTTCAGTCTGTTACTGATGACTAAGTATTCAACCATAAATCAGAAAGGGCGCAAGTTAAAGATTTTGTTTTGTTCCTTTCTTTTCTTTAAACCGATTCTGTTTCAATATAAAGCAGCAATGCTAAGTTGCAGTAAACTAACCTGATGTATTAAGCGGCAAAACAGAATACACCAAGACTTCTCATTCTTTACCTTTTCATCTGAATTTATTTTACATTTGCATTTTAGAATTAATCTAAATTAGAAAACTGAATCCTAAATTTTAGATATTAAATGGAAGACTCGAACAACTTATTAAATGAAGTCACCACCAGCGAGTACAAGTTTGGCTTCGTATCCAATATAGACCAGGAATTTGCACCTAAAGGATTAAATGAAGACACCATCCGCTTTATTTCTGCAAAGAAAAAAGAGCCGGAGTGGATGCTGGAATGGCGGCTGAAGGCATATCGCTACTGGCTTGAACAGGAAGAACCGGATTGGCAGAATGTTAAATTTCCCAAGATTGATTATCAGGACTACATATATTATGCAGCGCCTAAGCCGAAAAAGAAATTGAACAGTATTGATGAAGTGGACCCGGAAGTTCGCCGCACCTTTGATAAGTTAGGAATTTCATTGGAAGAGCAAATGCGCCTGTCTAATGTGGCGGTAGATGCAGTGATTGACAGTGTGAGCGTGGTTACAACATTTAAGAGCAAGTTGAAAGAGTTGGGAATTATTTTCTGCTCTATGAGTGAGGCGATAAGAGAGCATCCTGACTTGATAAAGAAATATCTTGGAAGTGTGGTACCCCAAACAGATAATTTTTTTGCAACACTAAATTCATCTGTGTTCAGCGATGGCTCATTTGTGTATGTGCCGAAAGGTGTTCGCTGTCCGATGGAGCTTTCTACTTATTTTAGAATCAATGCGGAGAATACGGGTCAGTTTGAACGCACGCTTATTATTGCAGATGAAGGAAGTTATGTGAGCTATCTTGAAGGTTGTACGGCTCCGGTGCGTGATGAGAATCAACTTCATGCAGCAGTAGTGGAATTGGTTGCACTGGCTAATGCAGAAATAAAATACAGCACCGTTCAGAACTGGTACCCCGGTGATAAGGATGGCAAAGGCGGCATTTACAATTTTGTAACCAAGCGCGGAATTTGTCTGGGAGATAATTCTAAAATTTCATGGACACAGGTGGAAACCGGTTCTGCTGTAACATGGAAATATCCCGGAGTGGTTTTAAAAGGAGATAATTCAATCGGCGAATTTTATTCTGTAGCTGTTACCAACAATATGCAGCAGGCAGACACCGGCACCAAGATGATACACATCGGAAAAAATACTAAGAGCCGCATCGTTTCAAAAGGTATTTCTGCAGGAAGAAGTCAGAACAGTTATCGAGGTTTAGTGAAGGTGAATAAGAAGGCAACCAACGCCCGCAATTTCTCACAGTGCGATTCATTGCTGATGACGGATAAATGCGGTGCGCATACTTTCCCCTATATAGAAGTGAACAATTCTACCGCACAGGTAGAGCATGAAGCAACCACTTCAAAAATTGGAGAGGATATTTTATTTTACTGCAATCAGCGCGGCATTGCCACCGAAGAAGCAGTGGCACTCATTGTAAACGGCTATTGCAAAGATGTGTTCAATCAGTTGCCAATGGAATTTGCAGTAGAAGCACAAAAACTTCTGGCGATTAGTTTGGAAGGAAGTGTCGGATAATGATTGAATGGAATAAAATAAATTTTGAAAACGATTCTGTAGAAGTGTTACAAATAAATAAATAATAAACTTAAACATGCTACTCGAAATAAAAGACCTTAAAGCAGGAATTGAAGGAAAGGAAATCCTGAAAGGAATAAACTTAACAGTGAACAAAGGCGAGGTTCACGCGATTATGGGACCGAATGGCTCCGGTAAAAGTACTTTGGCTTCCGTTCTTGCAGGAAGAACCGATTATACCATCACAGACGGAAGTGTGATGTATGAAGGAGAAAATCTTCTGGATATGACTATTGAAGACCGGGCACGCGCCGGTATCTTTTTAGCGTTTCAGTATCCGGTAGAAATCCCGGGTGTAAGTACAACCAACTTTCTGAAAACAGCGATTAATGAAACCCGCAAGTCGAAAGGACTGAAGCCGATGGAAGCAAAAGATTTTCTTGCATTGGTTCGTGAGAAAATGAAATTAGTGGATATAGACCAGAAGCTTTTGAACCGCGCACTCAATGAAGGATTTTCAGGAGGAGAGAAGAAGAGAAATGAGATTTTTCAGATGGCGGTGCTTGAACCTAAGCTTGGTATTCTTGATGAAACCGATTCAGGGTTGGATATTGATGCGTTGAGAATCGTAGCAAACGGAGTAAACAAACTCAGAGGAGAACACAATGCGTTCATCATTATCACACACTACCAACGGCTGCTTGATTACATCACCCCTGATTTTGTTCATGTACTTAGCGCAGGAAAAATTATTAAGTCAGGCACTAAAGAATTAGCGCTGGAATTAGAGGAGAAAGGTTACGATTGGGTAAAGCAGGAAGCTGCTGTTAGTTAATTAAAACAAATAGAGAAGTGAAAAAAATACTGAATATTCCGGGAGTAAAAGAAAAGTTCATAACCGGTTTCAAACTTTTTGAAACCAGTCTGAATGGCACTAAGCAATTACCCGTTCATAATATACGAAGAGAAGCCATTGCCTTTTTTGAGCAGACCGGATTTCCTTCAATGAAAAATGAAGAATGGAAATACACCAATGTAGAACCGTTACTAAAAGAGGATTTCCATTTCGCCAAAAAAGGAGAAATAGATGCAGGGTTTGCAGAGAAAATAAAATCCTTTTTTATTGATGGGTTGGACTGTTACAGAATAATATTTGTAAACGGTTTTTATAATCCACTCCTTTCTACTCTCCCGAAAACAGATTCAAAAGTTACGGTTACAAATTTTGCCGAAGCGCTTAAGAAACATTATGAATGGATTGAGCCGTATTTTGCCCGTTATGCCAACTACAAAAGTGACGGGTTCAGCGCAGTGAACGCAGCTTTTGCAGCAGATGGATTGTTTGTTCATCTTTCTGATAAGGCAGTAGTGGATAAGCCGGTTCATTTCCTTTTTATCTCTGATAAAAATCAGGAAAAAGCTTTTGCACAGCCGCGCAATCTGATCATTGCAGGGAAACATGCACAGGCAGTTCTTATAGAAAGTCATCATGCCATTGGACAGCAGTTTTCACTGACAAACAGTGTCAGTGAGATTATTTTGGATGAAAACGCAGTTGTGGATCATTATATCATTCAGCATTTGGAATCTGAAGGAGCAAGCCAATCATCACTTATACATACTACGCAAACGGTACTGAGTCATGACAGTAAATACAATGCTTATACTGTTTCACTTTCCGGTTCTTTTGTCCGCAATAACCTAAACATACTGTTACAAAGTACCGGCTGCGAAACACATCTGTATGGATTATACCTTCCTAAGGAAAAAGAGTTTATGGACAACCACACGCTTGTTGACCATATTGCTTCCAATTGTTTCAGTAATGAATATTATAAAGGTGTAATGAGCGATCAATCAAGAGCCGTGTTCAACGGGAAAGTGATGGTGCGCACCGATGCACAAAAAACGAATGCTTATCAGACAAACAAAAACATATTGCTCAGCGACGAAGCAAGTGTTTATACTAAGCCGCAATTAGAAATATTTGCAGATGATGTAAAATGCAGTCACGGTGCAACTACCGGTCAGTTGGATGAAGAGGCATTGTTTTATTTAAAGACACGCGGAATCAGTGATGCATCAGCTCGTGCTATGCTTACATTAGCATTTGCGGAGGATGTTATCAGCAACATAAAACCGGAACCACTCCGTAAGCAGTTAGAAACCTGGATTGAAAAACGATTAACCAAATAATTATGAATACGTTAGCGGCTGATATGAAAAAAACATTCTCCATTGAGAAGGTCAGGGAACAATTTCCCATTCTCAAAGAAACAGTTAACAATAAACCGCTGGTGTATTTAGATAATGGCGCTACGGCACAAAAGCCAAAGAAAGTAATTGATGCCATTTCCAATTACTATCGCCATTCGAATGCTAACATACACAGAGGTGTTCACACACTCAGCCAGAAGGCAACCGGTGATTATGAAGCATCGCGCGAAAAAGTAAAAGAGTTTATCAACGCTAATCATTCGTACGAAATCATTTTTACCAAAGGAACAACGGAGGCAATTAATCTTGCGGCAAGTTCATTGGGGAAAAGGTATCTGAAACCCGGCGACGAAGTGCTTCTTACCACTATGGAGCATCACAGCAATATTGTTCCGTGGCAATTAATTTGTGAGGAAAAAGGAGCCGCGCTCAAGGTAATTCCTATGAATGAAGCCGGGGAGCTGCTGATGGACGAATTCGAAAAATTACTGTCGCCCAAAACAAAAATAGTTTCGGTAGTATATGTTTCAAACGCATTGGGAACCATTAATCCGGTGGCCGAAATTATTTCAAAGGCGCATGCCGCAGGAGCAAAAGTAGTGGTTGATGGTGCACAGGCTACCTCGCATCTTGAAATTGATGTACAAAAATTAGGTTGTGATTTTTTTGTTTTCAGTGCACACAAAGTATACGGCCCCACAGGTGTGGGAGTGCTTTACGGCAAACGCGAATTGCTGGAGCAAATGCCCCCTTACCAGGGCGGAGGGGAGATGATTAAAGAAGTAACTTTTGAAAAAACCACCTGGAACGAAATCCCGTATAAATTTGAAGCCGGCACACCCAATATTGCCGATGTGATTGCGTTTAGAAGTGCTATTGATTTTATAAACAGCCTTGGCAAAGCATCTATAGCCGCACACGAAAACGAGTTGTTGAGTGCTTTTGTATCCGGGATTCATGAAATGAATAATTCGTTCAATAATAAGATACATTTAATCGGCACTGCTTCGCAAAAAGTATCTGTTCAGTCATTTTTACTTCCGGGGCAGCACCCGTTTGATACCGGAATGATGCTGGA
>CAYRJA010000106.1:437-1538 GCA_964424455.1 uncultured Bifidobacteriaceae bacterium | reverse complement strand
ATTGTACGCAGCCCCTTATGAAGCGTTTTGGCATTGAAGGAACCGTGAGGGCTTCGTTTGCCGTTTACAATACCATGAACGAAGTAAACACATTATTGCAGGCATTGGAAGGTCTGTTAAAACGATTGAATTGATTGCGTGAAAACAATAAGCGAAAAACAAGACGAGATTATTGCTAATTTCTCCCTTTTTGAGGGCGATATGGAAAGTACCTTGTTTTACCTGATGGAACTTGGGCATAAACTTCCGGTAATGGCTGAATCGCACAAAACCGAAGAGTACCTGGTAAAAGGATGCCAGAGTAAAGTATGGCTATTTCCTACCGTACAAAACGGAAAAGTGCATTTTGAAGCCGATAGCAATACCGAAATCACCAAAGGATTAATAAGCCTGCTCATTAGTGTGTGGAACGACCGCACACCCGATGAAATAGTGGAAAGCGACCTGTATTTTATAGAAAAAATAGGCATGAGCCGCATGATAGGCTCGCAACGAAGCAATGGTTTTGCGAGCATGATTAAACAAATGAAATATTACGCACTGGCATTTAAAGCAAAACAACTTTGAGTATGAGTGAAGAAGTTAAACCACCATCAACTGCCAATACCGGAAAAACCTGGGTTCAGGTGCAGGAAGAGGCCATACAGGTAATTCAAACGGTTTTTGACCCGGAGATTCCCGTAAATATTTATGAACTCGGGCTTATTTACGAAGTAAAAGTTTCGAACGATCTGAATATAGAAGTCATCATGTCGCTTACCTCACCATTTTGCCCGGCAGCCCAAAGTATGCCTGCCGAAATAAAGGAGAAACTGTCTGCCATTGAAGGAGTTCAGAATGTAGAGGTAAACGTGGTATTCGATCCGCCCTGGACACAGGACATGATGAGTGAGGCTGCCAAGCTTCAGTTGGGTTTTATGTAAAAAACTCAGCGGTAGTATTTTGTAACCTATTTGCCTTATATTGCGGGTATAATGCAACGTTTGCATTCGTGAAACGGTCATAGAATTTGTAATAGTCAAATAACTACATGCGCCTGCTTAAAATACTATCCTTACTCATTGGCTTTTTCTGCGCTCCGTTTGTTTATGCTTCCCACAT
>CAYRJA010000106.1:0-427 GCA_964424455.1 uncultured Bifidobacteriaceae bacterium | reverse complement strand
GAAGTATGAGTTATACTTATGTCTCTGAAACTTCAAGTTCCCAAACATACAAGGTACGTTTGGTTTTGTACCGAGATAAATCGTCAGCCACGCAGTTCGATGATCCCATAACCATAGGTGTTCATAAAAATGATAACTCAAAGGCTAAAGTAAGCAGTCACCAGGTAAACTTGAGTTCTAAAAAAGATGTAACTCCTCCCTCCGGAAGCGGATGTTCATTTACTCCCAATATCGGAATTGAACAGGCTATTTACGAAGTGAATATTTCTGTTCCCAAACCTTCTGCCACAGGGTATATTGTTACCTATGTAAGATGTTGCCGAACCAGTGGTCAGGTAAATATTGACGATATGATGGGGGCCACCTATGCTACGTTTATTCCTAACACTACTTATAAAAATAACTCTCCAACGTTTGTAGGCATCCC
>CAYRJA010000105.1:0-11171 GCA_964424455.1 uncultured Bifidobacteriaceae bacterium | reverse complement strand
CGGGAATAATTAATGAAGAAGTAAGTTTAGGTAAATCAGGAGCGCCCTTTTTCAGAATGGGAGTAGCATTATTCAGTTCAACTTTGTATGTAGCGCCTGATGGGGTCTGAACCGTTGTTAATGAAACTCTACCGATAGTAAACTCAATCACAGAATTTCTTTCTGTTGAAGATACTAATCTGACAGCCGTTTTTTCTGCATTACTGATTATAGTTGGCTGGGAAAATGTATCTGAATACAGAAACGCAAGAAGAAAAAGGAAAGAGAATATCTTTTTCAAAAATGATAAAAAGTTAATAGGCAAATCTAACTGAATTATGCAAACTAAGAAAATGGAAAGAAGGGGCTGAAATACAGAATATCTGAATACAACTTTCTGTTTTAGCTATGACAGATGAAGTTCTAAACTTCCACTTTTAATCCGTCATAAGCCAACTCCATTCCTTCAGGAAGTTCTTTATTCACTTCATCGTGCAACCCCAACTGATGACTGATATGTGTGAAGTAAGTTTTTTCGGGTTTCAGTTCTTTGGCTAAAGTAATGGCTTCCTTAAGGTTAAAGTGAGAAATGTGGTGTTCACGACGAAGCGCATTCAGTACCAATACTTTTGTTCCTTTGATTTTCTTCTTCTCAGTTTCTGAAATAAAATTGGCATCGGTGATATAAGTAAAATCGCCAAACCGGAATCCTAATACGGGAAGTTTATAGTGTAACACTTTAATTGGTGTAACAGGAACTCCTTCCATACTAAACGGCTCAACGCCGATAGTGTGAAAATTCAGTTGTGGAATACCGGGATAATCTGCACCACTGAAAATATAGGAGAACTCACGGCGGATTACCTGTTGCACGGCTTCATCGGCATATACCTCCATTGGTTTTTGCTGGAAATAATTGAACGGACGAAAATCATCCATTCCGGCAGTATGATCTTTATGTCCGTGAGTGAAAACAATGGCATCAAGATGTTTAACATTTTCACGCAGCAACTGCTGCCGGAAATCGGGACCTGAATCAACAACAAAAGTTTTACCATCCGCTTCCATCATCAAAGAGGAACGCAGCCGTTTGTCTTTTGGATCTTTCGATTGGCAAACTCTGCATTCGCAACTGATAACGGGAACGCCCTGTGAAGTGCCGGTACCGAGAAAAGTAAATATCAAGCAGCAACTTTTGCTTCGAGAAGTGATTTGTAGAATTTCAAATCCTTCTCATCAAATAATGATTCGTCAATATTCAGTTGCGGAATAATCTCAATAAACGAATTGATACGCGATTCCACATCATAATATTTATTGATAACAACAACTTTTCTGTCCTGTAACAGACAATAGCCGGATTTAAAACTCCCCTTTTCATAGCGAACAATGTAGCCCGCTTCTTTAACCATTAGCTCTATCTTTTGCAGCGATGCAGTATTGTATTTAAACATGGTGCTTCATTTTTCTTGCCCAAAGATAGAGTCGTTATATTTATTTTCCATAGAAGAAAATCAACATGTTAGCTTGTTGATAATTATAGTGTAACAAGAGAATCGGTTACCGATTTGCAATCAGCAAAATTTCATTAGGTTTGACACTCATGAGAAAAATAATTTTATTCTTTTTCCTCTTAGGAATGTCGGCAGCGGTAAACGCACAGTTTAAAGGTGGCTTTTATATAGGCGCTAACGGCTCACAGGTTGACGGAGATAATTTTGTCGGCTATTACAAATTAGGGCTGAATGTAGGGGCAACAGCCATGTATCCGCTTTCAAAAAGTTTTGATGCCGCTATGGAAATCCTGTATTCTCAGAAGGGAAGTCAGTCGAAAATGATTGAAGGATATCCGCAGCAACTATTTTTTAAATTGGATTACATAGAAGTGCCTCTGCTCATCAACTACCGTACTTCTCCGGACATTAATAAAGCCAATCAGGGGAAAGATTTGGATAAGGTTACAATTACCGCCGGAGTAAGTGTAGCGCGGTTAGTCTATGATACACTGCGTACGAATCAAATTCTTTTTGGCCCACAAAATCTTCCTGAGGTACGTAGCATTAACAAGGTTGATTATGATGTTGTGCTGGGCGGCGCTTATCAACTCACTGACCGTATTCAAATTAATATCCGGTACAACTATTCCATTGCCCAGATGGGCGCTTCTGCAAACAGCCGGTCGAGAAATCAGGGATTATTTAACAATGTTATCTCCTTTCGGATAGGTTATATAGTTAAAGGAAAAGCGAAATAGTTTCTTTATAAAGTAAAAGGAATATATCAGTTCTGCTATGGATAAAACTGTGCAGAGGAAAATAAAATTAAAGCGATAATTATATGTAAGGCAAATAGATATAAATAACGCCGGTATTTTATACTCTCTGTTATTCCGGTCTGATAATCTTTCGGCTAAAAAATAGTATGGCACTATTTTTATTTTAGTTTTGTCGTCCTGATTTTTAAATAAAACATCATTCTTCAATGAAAAAATTACTTTTTCTTTTCATCAGCTTTATCTGGTTATCGGGTGCATCAGCCCAGCAATTTAATTTAAGCAGTCCTATTCCTTTTGACACGGCTGTCCGTACCGGAACTCTTCCAAACGGAATGAAATATTACATCCGCAAGAATGTAAAACCGGAGCACCGTGCTGAATTACGGCTCGTTGTAAATGCAGGATCTATTCTTGAGACAGACAATCAACAGGGACTTGCTCACTTTTGCGAACACATGTGCTTTAACGGAACAAAGAATTTCCCTAAGAGCGCATTAGTGGATTATCTTGAATCTGTAGGAATGAATTTTGGCGCTGACCTTAATGCTTATACCAGTTTTGATGAAACTGTTTACATGTTACAGATACCAACGGACACGCCGGCAATTTTTGAAAAAGGAATGCAGATACTTGGAGACTGGGCACACAATGTAACATTTGATGATGGAGAAATTAATAAAGAGCGAGGTGTAGTAGTTGAAGAATGGCGGCTGGGGCAAGGCGCTCAGGAAAGAATGATGCGTAAATATTTCCCGGTGATATTTCAGAATTCAATGTACGCTAACCGGCTTCCTATCGGAAAGAAAGAAATTATTGAAACAGCGCCTTATGATACGATAAAGAGATTTTACAAAGATTGGTATCGCCCTGACCTGATGGCAATAGTTGCCGTCGGGGATTTTGATGTTGATGCGGTTGAGAAGATGATTAAAGAAGAATTTTCAATACTTGTAAACCCGGCGGATGAAAAATACCGCACACTGTTTCCTGTACCCGATAATGATGCACTCAACGCAGTCGTATGTAAAGACAAAGAAGCCACCGGTACGATCATTGAAATAATGTATAAACTGCCACTCAGTTCAGAAAAAACGGTTAACGATTATCGTCAGCATTGTGTGGAGCAAATGTTTACCATGATGCTGAACAATCGCTATAGCGAACTGATGCAGAAGCCCAATCCCCCTTTCTCTTACGCCGCTTCTGATAAAAGTGAATTGGTTCGCACTAAAGAGGTGTATATGAGTTTGGCATTAGTACCTGAAGATGGTGTGGAAAGAGGTCTTAAAGCATTGGTTGACGAAAACAACAGAGTAAAAAAATTTGGATTTACGCCGGGAGAATTTGACAGAGCAAAAAAAGATATGCTAAGCCACCTGGAAACAATGGTGAATGAGAAAGACAAAACGGACTCTAAAAGCTATACCCGTGAATATGTCAGTAATTTTCTGACAGGCGAACCCTCTCCCGGAATTGAATGGGAGAATGCAATGTGGAAACAAACATTGTCATCACTTAAGATTGAAGAGATTAACCAACTCGCAACAACATGGATTTCAGAAAACGGGAAAAACTGTACCATCGTCGTTCTGGCGCCTGAAAAAGAAGGAGTTGAAATCCCTACGGAGGAAAAAATCAAACAGATTTATCTCGATCAGCAAAATGAGCCGGTAACACCATACAGTGACATCGTAATTAAGAAGCCATTGATGAAGAAGAAACCTAAACCCGGAAAAGTAGTGAGTGAAAAAAACATTGCCGATTACAACATTACCGAGTGGACACTTTCCAACGGAGCTAAAGTGGTATTGAAGCCGACTGATTTTAAAAACGACCAGATACTTTTTTCTGCATACAGTTTCGGAGGATCTTCGCTTTATCCTGATAAAGACGATGTATCTGCTTCGTATGCTACGGAAGTGGTTATGAAAAGCGGGTTAGGGCCGTTTGATGCTGTTACACTTAATAAATATCTGAGCGGTAAGATTGCTTCAATCAATTCATCTATCGGCGAAACAACTGAAACATTTTCAGGCAGCTCTACTCCTAAAGATGTAGAAACACTTTTTCAGATGCTTTATCTGTACCAGACTTCTTCAAAGTGTGACAGTAATGGATTCAAAAGTCTTTTAGCACAGGAAAAATCATCCATTCAAAACAGAAGCAACAGTCCGCAAGCAGCATTCTTCGATTCTGTTTCGTTAATCATGCACAGCTACAATGTACGGTATCGCCCGATTACCTTAGCTACTTTAAATGAACTGGATATGAATCGTGCCTGTGAGATTTACAAAGACAGGTTCTCCAACCCCGGCGAGTTTACTTATTTCTTTGTTGGAAGCTTTAATCTTTCGGATATAAAACCATTGGTAGAAACATATATCGGAGGAATACCTTCTACCGGAAGGACAGAAACCTATAAAGACCTTGGCATTCATCCGCCCAAGGGAACTATCAATAAAGAAATTGTAAAAGGTACTGATCCAAGAAGCACCGTATATATGATTTTCTCTGGACCATTTGAATACAATCGCACCAATCGTACAGAAGTAAATGCAATGATGGAGTTGGTGAATATTAAACTCAGAGAAACACTGCGTGAAGACATGGGAGGCGTTTACGGAGTCAGTGCGTTCCCGAGACTTCAGCACTATCCTGATCAGAAATATCAGTTGGGGATATATTTCAGTTGTTCACCTGACAATCGTGATGCATTGATAGCCGCTGCACTGAATGTGATTGACAGTATTAAAGTTAACGGATGCAGCGAGGAAAATTTATTGAAAGTAAAAGAACTGATGTTTAAAGAGCGTGAAAAGAATTTAAAAGAAAATAATTTCTGGCTCAGCGCTCTGTCTTCTTCTTATCAGAACAATGAAGACATACTTGAGTTGAAAAATTTCAATGAGCAGGTAGGAGCGATCACTTCCAATGATTTCAAAAAATGGGTGACAAAATATTTTGATTCAACCAATTTTGCCAAGTTTGTTTTGAATCCGGAAAGGAAAGAACCTTAGAATATTTATTGAATAATATGAAGAAAGGGGAAGCATACTTAAAACTTGTTTCCCCTTTCTTGTTTAAAAAAGAAGTACGATTGTTGAATATGAAAATAGCTGAAAAATTATTTTTGTACCAACTAATCCTATTCATCTTATGAAAAATTATTTTATCCACTCTCTGTTTTTTGTATTCCCTTTTACAGCTTTTTCACAGGGAAATAATACGCATCACTTCAGTAAACCAAAGTTAGATACCGTTACCTTTATAAAGTCGTCTAATCCGGCTGTTACAGTTTTTAAAGTTACAGATTCTACCGGCGCTATTATGGAATACGGAGAATTGGTAAACGGAAAAAAAGAAGGATTGTGGCGAACTTACTTCGACAATCATATCATTTACATGCTGGATGAATATCACGAGGGTAAGAAAAACGGATACAGCCAAATGCACGCCAGCGATGGGCGGCTGATGAAAGAAGAGATTTACACAGATGATGTACTCAATGGACCGGTACGCATTTTTTCCCGCGACAACAAAATAAAATCAGAGGAAACTTATGTGAATGGAGTGGCGGTAGGCAAGCATAGAATTTATTATCCTGATGGCGCACTTCAGGAAGACGGTAACACAAACGATAAGGGAGTACGCGATGGTGTAAATAAATGGTATTACAACAATGGTAAACTGCTTGTTGAATATATTTACACCAATGGCGATATTAACGGTCCGGCAAAATCTTACTATGAAAATGGAAAGTTGAAAGCAGAAGGCATGATGAAGGACAATTATGAATCCGGATATTGGAAAGAATATTCTGACAGCGGATTAATTAAAGCGGAAGGCGATTATATTGGAGGAAAGAAAAGCGGAGTGTGGAAACAGTACAATCAGGAAGGCGTTTTAGATAAAACACAAACATGGAAAGACGGCGCCATGATGGATGAGAAAGTTGTGAAGAAAAAGTAAATTGCAGAATGAAGACAGCAGATAAGAACAGAAAAACAATTACAAACCATTTATCACCATGAAGAAAATTTTACTAAGTTTTATTTTATGTGGAATCGCTTTTTACAGTCAGGCACAGATAACCATCACCTCGTCTGATATGCCGAAATCCGGAGAAGTATTCCTGCTTTCATCAGCAAACCCTCTTGATGTTAATATTGATTCGACTGGTGATAGTATGATATGGGATTTTTCAAATCTGAAATACCAGAGCCAGAGTTATGATACTATGTTAGCAAAGAGCAATTTGCCGTATGCTTATCAGTTTCTTTTTTTAACCTCTTCTTATGCAGAACGCCTTATGCAGAATGTATCGGTGGACACATTCTTCACTTTGAAAAATGCGTACAATATTTACAAGAACTCAACTTCAAAATTTGAGCAGACTGCTTTTGCAGGCGAACTCAATGGGTTTCCTGTTCCTGTTTTTATCAATCCAACAGATGTGTGGTACAATTTCCCAATGAACTTTGGCGATACCGGTATTAGTAAATCGTCTTACTTTTTCTCAGTGCCGCCAATGACTACGCCTCCTTATATTTATTTTAAACAAAAAAGAGAGAGAAAAAATAAAGTGGATGGGTGGGGAAAATTAATTTTACCAATGGACACTTTTGATGTGCTACGGGTTAAATCCACTGTAACAGATGTTGATTCAGTAAGTTTATTTGGATTTGGAGTGCCTTCTTTTACCGTTATTTCCTATGAGTATAAATTTCTTGGAAAGGGAAAGGGATTACCGCTGTTACAGATAAACGCATCAGGCGGGATGGGCAAGCCGACGGTTTCATCTGTTATTTATCAAGACACACTTCATTCAGTGGTTACTTATGCTGAAGAGAAAAAGGTTATTCCATTTCTTGCTTATCCAAATCCTGCAAATCAGTTTATTCAGGTTTATACCGATGAAGGAAAGTTATTTACCATTACAGACTTGTCGGGGAAAGTTATCCTTCAAGAAATACTGACTCAGTATCAGACGGACATAGATGTAAGCAAGCTGGTAAACGGATTTTATTTCATGAGTGTCAGCAGTAAAGAAGGGAAGAGAATAACAAAAAAATTTATTGTCAGTCATTGACAATTCCCTTTTACAATATTTTTCCACATTCCCTCTAAATCATTAGGGCATTGCTTACTTTTACCCATTCAAACCCAATCTAATATGGCTGCTACTATTTTAATCATTGACGATGAAAAAAGCATTCGGAAAACACTTCGTGAAATTCTGGAATATGAAAGTTACAATGTACAAGAAGCTGCGGATGGTGTAGAAGGATTAAACATGATGAAGGATAACACTTATGATGTAGTTCTTCTTGATATAAAAATGCCTAAGATGGATGGGATGGAAGTGCTGGAAAAAATTCAGGCAAACTATGCCGACACACCGGTAATTATGGTAAGCGGTCATGGCACATTAGAAACCGCAGTGGAGGCAGTGAAGAAAGGAGCTTTTGATTTTGTAGCGAAGCCGATGGATTTAAACCGGCTGCTCATTACCGTCCGTAATGCACTCGAAAGAGCATCGCTTGTTACAGAAACAAAAGTTTTAAAAAGAAAAGTTACTAAGACGCGTGACATTCTCGGTAATTCTCCCGCAGTTAAAAAAATTATTCAGAAGATTGAAAAAGTAGCGCCAACAGAAGCTCGTGTTCTTATTACCGGCGAAAACGGAACCGGAAAAGAATTGGTGGCACGGTGGATTCATGAAAAATCCAGCCGCCATGATGCTCCATTGGTGGAAGTGAATTGTGCGGCTATTCCTTCTGAATTAATCGAGAGTGAATTGTTCGGTCACGAAAAAGGAGCATTCACTTCAGCGATAAAACAGCGAATCGGAAAATTTGAACAGGCAAACGGAGGTACTCTTTTCCTTGATGAAATTGGTGACATGAGTCTGAGCGCTCAGGCAAAAGTGTTACGCGCACTGCAGGAAGGGAAAATTACCCGCGTAGGTGGAGATAAGGAAATATCGGTAGATGTTCGTGTGATTGCAGCCACCAATAAAGACTTGCTTCGTGAAATTGACAAGAATAATTTCAGAATGGATTTATATCACAGATTAAGTGTGATTTTGATTCATGTACCCACTTTAAATGAACGAAGAGATGATATTCCGGTTCTTGCCGAACAATTCGTCAGGGAAATTTGCGAAGACAATGGAATCCCGCGTAAAGTAATTACGCCGAAAGGAATGTTGGAACTACAGAGTATTAACTGGACAGGAAATATCCGTGAGTTGCATAATGTGCTGGAGCGTTTAATAATTCTTAGTGACAATAAAATAACTGAGAATGAAGTATTGACTTATGGTGTTGCTAATCCTACCCGCGACCCGTTTGAATCCATATTCAACAAGTACGACAAGTTTCAGGATTTTAAAGATTATATGGAAAAACAATTTATCGAGTACAAACTCCGTGTCAACAACTGGAATGTTTCAAAAACGGCGGATGAAATAGATATTCAGCGCAGTCATTTATACAACAAGATTGAGAAATTTTCTCTGAAGAGAGAAGAAAGCGTAAGCTGAGTCAGGGCATAACATCCAATGTCATTCAATAAACTCACTTCTGTTTTAATTGAGCAACTTCAATCCATTGCAGACGATGATGCTGTTTTATTTGACGATGTATCACTGAAAAAATATTCGAGCGACGAAACAGAAGACCTGTCATTTCTTCCCGAAGTAATAGTAAAACCCCAATCAGCAGAAGAAATCAGCAAAGTTCTTAAACTCTGCTATGAGAATAATATTCCTGTAACACCTCGTGGCGCCGGTACGGGATTAAGCGGCGGAGCGCTTCCGGTTTTTGGCGGAGTAGTTCTCTCCTGCGAAAAGTTAAATCGTATTTTACAAATTGATGAACGAAACCTACAAGTGGTTACAGAGCCGGGAGTTATTACCGAAGTGTTACAGAATGCTGTAAAAGAAAAAGGATTGTTTTATCCGCCCGATCCTGCCAGCAGAGGTTCCTGTTTCATAGGAGGAAATATCGCAGAGAACAGCGGCGGACCGAAAGCAGTGAAATACGGAGTGGTAAAAGATTATGTGCTGAATCTGGAAATGGTTTTACCCAACGGCGAAATTATATGGACAGGAGTAAATGTGCTGAAAAATGCAACCGGATATAACCTTACTCAATTAGTGGTAGGCAGCGAAGGCACATTGGGAATTGTAACAAAGATTGTATTAAAACTTATCCCTTATCCGCCGTTTGATTTGCTGATGCTTGTTCCGTTTTCAACAGCAGAAAAAGCGTGTGAAGCAGTTGCAGCGGTCTTTCATGCAGGTGTTACGCCTTCTGCTATGGAGTTTATGGAGCGTGATGCGATTGACTGGACATTGAAATTTGTTCAGAATATAAAAATGCCTGTTACAGAAAACTCAGAATCCAGTCAGGCATATTTGCTGATAGAAGTGGATGGGAATGATATGGATGTATTGTACAAAGAGGCAGAGAAAATTGCGATAGTATTGGAAAAATTCAGTTGCGGAGAAATTTTGCTTGCTGATACTGCTCAGCAAAAATCAGATTTGTGGAAACTGCGCAGAAGTATTGCAGAAGCGGTAAGGGCACATTCAGTTTACAAAGAAGAGGACACAGTGGTGCCTCGTGCAGAACTTCCCGCTCTACTGAAAGGAGTAAAAGAGATCGGTAAAAAACATGGATTCAAATCTGTCTGTTATGGTCATGCAGGTGATGGAAATCTTCATGTGAATATTATTCGCGGTGATTTAAGTGAAACCGAATGGAATGAAAAACTGCCTAAAGGTATTCGTGAAATATTCCAGCTTGTGGTTCGTTTGGGTGGAACATTGTCAGGCGAGCATGGAATAGGATGGGTGCAGAAACCATACATGGATATTGCTTTCAACCCAACACAAATTCAGTTGATGAAGCAAATAAAAAATGTGTTCGACCCTAAAGGAATTATGAATCCGGGAAAGATATTTGCCTGATACTTTTCCTGATTGAGCAGAAATAGAACAACCTTAGTGTTACAATTTTAGCGACAAATGAAATTTGATATGAAAAGAATTACTCTTGTTTTTATTCTTCTGTTTTTAACACATTTCCTTTTTGCACAAGGCAACAGTGTCAGCGACTTAAAGCCATTTGATAAGAAGCGGTTTTATGTTGGAGGAAACGGCGGATTAAGTTTCGGTTCGGTAACTTATGTAGAGGTTTCGCCATTGCTGGGTTACCGGGCTACAGACCGGCTTTCCGTAGGAGTGCAGCCCTCGTTTACATACATCAAGTATAAATTGTATGATTACTATGGTAATTATACAGGAAAAAAAGAAGAATCATATTACTATGGCGGTGGGGTTTATGCAAGGTTTTTTGTTCTTGACAATGTGTTTGCACATGCCCAATATGAGATGAATAACTTTGAAGTGCTGGAACCGAACAATCCTATTTATCCCACTGCATTCGAGAGAAAACGCATCACTATTCCAAGTTTATTGTTAGGTGCAGGATATAGCCAGAGAGTAGGTGAAAATTCTGCTTTCACTATTTCAGTTCTGTACGATGTTATTCAGAATGTTTATAGCCCTTACTATAACAGACCGGTGATAAGAGCCGGATTTGGTATAGGTTTATAGAGTACTGAAAATAGTTTTTATAAAATACCGATGATAGTAGAATAGTAGAAAGGATGTTACAGGTTTACTCTTTTCTAATTTAGAACCATTGATGTCATCATATGCAAATTGAGGTTCGGCGAATCATCCTTTTTAATGTCTTCTTCCTTCGTGGTTACTAATTCCGTTTTATTGGGCTTAAAGGAAATTTTTATGATTACTGTAGAATTGAGTAATGGATCAAAATACTTATAGTGCATAGTGGTGTTGTTGCATGAATCAAAAATAGGGGAATAAGTTTTATTACCGTTTGAG
>CAYRJA010000104.1:792-11300 GCA_964424455.1 uncultured Bifidobacteriaceae bacterium | reverse complement strand
ATCCTATACGCAAATATTTTATCCCCGAAGTGTTGGTAAAAAAGATTGGAGCGGTTTCAATCGGGATGGTTAATTTCTTTTATTATCAACGAGGTGGAGATACAGGGGAATACAGGAACAATGCTCTTGTACTTAATACTGCTTATAATGATAGTCCAGATATTTTCTGGAAATTGATAATAAACCCTCCTGATGAAACGAACCCTGAAATTCGGGATTATGTAATATGGAGTTTTTTCAGAACAGATATTGCTTCTTATACAGTTGGAAAAATTACGGGCATTATTAATCTTTTTACATTTAATGTTTATTCTGCATGTGCCTTGATATTTGCATGTTTATCTTTTACAGGAATGTGGGCGCTCTATACGGTTTTTTACGATATTTATCCTAAGATGTATAAGCAGTTTGCTATTGCTATTTTATTTGTACCCTCTGTATTCTTTTGGGGATCAGGTATTTTAAAAGATGCTGTTACACTTGGATGTGTTGGTTGGTTAACTTATTGTTCTTATAATATTTTCTTTAAAGGACGATTTATATTCATGGGAACTATAATTCTGATAATAGCAGGTTGGCTAACCCTGATAATTAAGTCTTATATCATATATGGTTTTGTTCCTGCACTTGCACTTTGGATTTTCTTATATTATAAATCAAGTATTCGGTCTACTTTTATTCGAACCATGTTAAATCCTATTGTTTATGGAACGGCACTTGCAGCCGGAATTCTGGCTATAGGAAAACTGGGGAATGACTTTATTGCACGTGCCAATAACTTTCAATCCTATCATGGGATTCTTGAAGAAACAGGGGCTGTTGGGTCTGGTTACAACCTGGGGGAACTGGACGGTACCTTTTGGGGCACCTTATCAAAAGTGCCTGCTGCTATAAATGTTACCCTTTTCAGGCCTTACTTGTGGGAAGTAACCAGCCCCATGGTTGTACTATCTGCATTGGAAAGTACGATCGTTCTTTTCTTTACTATTCGAATATTCTATAAAACCGGAATATTATTAACTCTTAAATCCTTAGCTAATAATCCTACCGCATTCTTTTGCATCTTCTTTGCTATGTTTTTCGGTTTCTGTGTAGGATTTACAGCTTACAATTTCGGTGCATTAGTTCGATATAAAATTCCATGTATTCCTTTTTACATTACAGGATTATATATACTGAACTATCAAACTGTAATTGAAATGGAGAAGAAAAAAGAGTTGGAGAGAAAAGGATTTGTTAAGTAGCTTATAATAGCTCTCTTCAACAGTATTTTTAACAAACTCTTTTGTTTTTAGTTTTCAGCTTCTTGTGTAACTATTTTTGTTTGAAATCGAAAAGGGAGGAAAATTCACTGAAAATTACCAATTCCTGTGACTTTTGATAAAAAGATTGAAAGTGTAATGGGAGAGGTGTCTCAGGGAGTGTAAAAAGTATATGCTCAACTTATTTACCCATTCACCTGTTTTTGACTCTGTCAATATTAAATCATTCAGCCCTTCAACAGATAATTCTGAAAAGAAATTTTATCTCCGGCATTACAGGTTCTTTAGTTTAATAGGAATAATTACTCTTCCTGTTTACTATTATGTAATGCGTATATCAGATACAAGTGCCGTTGATTTTATCAGTCTGAGGATAATACTGGCTGCAATATGTTTGATTGCTTTTATAGCCACTTTCACCAATAGTCTTATAAAGAATTATTTGGATGAGGTAACCTTATTTATTATCCTTTTAGTATCGGCACATGAACTATTTCTCCTAGTAGCCAATAATTTCCATAACGAATACTTGTCTGACTTTTATTTCACTTCTATTATATGCTGCCTTGCTGTAAAAAGGAAGGTTAATCTGGCAATATTCCTTGTCATCACCTTTACTGGATACTGTGTAGTAACACTTTACCATGTTCCGATAGAAGACTCACTTTTTAGTTTGCTTTCTATATTAATACTATACATAATAGCCTACTTTGTATTATCACATATCAAATCACTGGTAAAAGAAATTAAGGTGGGTAGCAAACTGATGGAAACACTTTTCGGTGAATCTCCGGATGCCATATTATTTGTTGAACGTATGTCAGATAAAATTCTGAATGTTAACAATAAAACTTTTCAACTTTTTGGGGTAAGTAATAAGAATGAACTTATTGGTAAATCTTTAAGCGAGATAATAAAATACAACTACGAAAAAAACCTTCGCACAGGACATGAAATCAAAGTGACGGATCCTCATGGAGAAGACCGATGGATAGATATTGCCTGGCAAAGAATTGTAATAAACAATAAAGACTACTCCATTGTCCGGCTGATGGATATTAATGAGAAGAAAAAAGCGGAAGCAGAATTAGTTGCAAGAGACGAACTCTTGCATGGAGTGGCAGAAGCATCCAGTGTGCTGCTTATGAAAAAAGATTTTGCCGGCTCAATAAAATATTCAATGCAAATAATTGGAAAGGCATCAGGAGTTGATCGCGTTTTTATCTATGAAAATTCTACTAATGCAGATAACGGGAAACTCCTTTTCAATCATCGCTTTGAATGGATAAGGGAAGATGATTCAATCCGGGTAAATCGCGCAAGACTTCAGCGCCTTTCTTATCATGAACACTTTCCACACTGGATAAATGATTTGAAACGTGGTAAAACAGTAAAAGGAACTGTTGAAAATCTTTTTCAGGAAGAGCGGGCAGTTTTTCAGGCAAAGGGCACAAAGTCTGTAATGATGGTTCCTATAATGATTGAAGAACAGTTTGAGGGCTTTATGGGCTTTGAATATTACAGGGAAAATCATGTGTGGAATTACAATGAAGAAAACAGTCTGAAGACTGCTGTTACAGTTGTTTCCGATGCTATTTTCCGCAATAAGGTAGAACAGCAGCTTTTAGAAGCTAAACAGGCAGCAGAAGCATCTTCTAAATCAAAAGAAAGCTTTCTGGCGAATGTTAGCCATGAAATCCGCACACCCATGAATGGCATTCTTGGGCTAACTCAACTGTTACAGAAATCAGAACTTGACGAAAAACAGACTCAGTATATTAATGCAATTAAACAATCATCAGAACATCTATTGGTTATCATCAATGATCTTCTTGACTTCTCAAAAATAGTAGCAGGTCAGGTTGAGTTTGAGAAGGTAGAATTTGAGATGGAAGGAATTCTATATAATATCAGTCAAACTTATGGTAATCGCGCTTTTGAAAAAGGGATTCAATTGAAAATAGAAGTAAGTGATATGGTGCCGAAGAGATTGATTGGCGATCCGGTTCGTTTGAATCAGATATTAGTGAATCTTATTGGCAATGCTATTAAATTTACAGAGGCGGGATTTGTTACATTAAAAATTAACCATCTTGAGTCTAATAAAACAACATCAAGATTAAAGTTTATAGTAGAAGATACAGGTATTGGTATCCCTGAAGATAAACTCGATTCAATTTTTGAAAGTTTCAAACAGGCAACTTGTGAAACCACCCGGAAGTACGGAGGAACAGGATTGGGGTTAAGTATTGTAAAAGAGTTAGTGGATGCACAAAACGGAAAGATAAGAGTGGAAAGCGTATTGGGCAAAGGTTCCAGTTTTGCGTTCGATTTAGTATTTGAAAAAGAAGAAGAGACTTCAAAATCGTCAATATCATCTGTTGAAGAATATCATTCATTGAAGAATGTTCGCATTCTTTTAGCAGAGGATAATGTGGTGAACCAACTTCTTGTCAACGATTTGATTGCATCGTGGGGCGCAACAATAGATATTGTAGATAATGGAGAAATAGCCATTATAAAACTCAAGCAAAATGATTATGACGTTGTATTGATGGATGTGCAAATGCCGGTAGTGAATGGATTGGAAGCGACGGAGATTATACGAAAAGAATGTAACCCACCGTTAAACAATATTCCGATTATAGCCATGACGGCAAATGCAATAAAGAGCGATAATGAAAAATACCTTTCAATCGGAATGAACGATTGTATCACTAAACCGTTTAACCCACTTGACCTGAATAAAAAAATATGGCAGTACCTTGCACCCGAAAAAAGGTTGCAAGCAAAACAAGATTCAGAGAAAGACAAAAAAACAGAAACTGTGGAACAGGAATTTACTTCAACCATTATAGACCTTTCTAACTTGAAAGAATTTTCAAGAGGGAAATCAGAATTTATGTTAAAGATGTTGTTGCTACTTCAGGAACAAACTCCTCCAGCCATAGATCAGATTGGAACCGGAATTAATACCTCAGATTGGGAAACTGTTCGTGCACTGGCTCATAAAATCAAACCAAATATCTCATTGCTTGGCTGCTCCGATATGAATGCACTAATTTTAAAAATAGAAAAGAATGCAGAGGCACAGAACCGGCAGAGCGAGATGCCCGAACACTATAAACGGTTTATAGAATTATTAACTCCTGCAATGGAAGAAGTAAACAGAGCAATCGCTCACTATCGAGCCAATTCCTAAGGGACGAACACTTCACCTTTTTACAGTAATAACCCGCTCCCGCCTGACGGTGTTCATTAAGTTCTAAACATATGCTATTGTAACAGCACAGATTATTTTCCGGTCAATTACAAATTGAAGAAACCGGAGAATCAAGGTAAGTATCAATATGGCTAATCATAACATTGTCGGGTAAAGAAATATATTTTGAGATTTCTAAGAGTTTTGCATATTTGTGAGCTATGGACGATACCAAAGGAACCGATAAACGATACATATTCAAAGAAATCAGGTATTGTGAAATGTGTAATGACATTACACAAACACACAAAATCTTAGGACAAAGATTAAATAAATCACAGGGATTCAATCCGAAAAACAAAAGAGGAATCTCAGTAAGCATTATAAAATGTAATAACTGTGGTCTAATATATTCTAATCCCCAGCCAATACCATTTGATTTACAGGATCACTACGGCACACCTCCAGAAGAATATTGGAAAGAAGAATATTTTACATGGTCTCCAAAATACTTCAAACCTCAAATTGAAAAAGCCATAACTCATATAGGCGCTCAGAAAGAAATGAAGGCTTTAGATATTGGAGCAGGTATAGGAAAGGCGATGCTTTCAATGGTGAGCTTGGGATTTGATGCCTATGGTTTGGAACCTTCAATACCATTTTATGAGCGGGCTATTTCTAAAATGGGAATTAAGGCAGACAAATTAAAACTTGGCTCAATTGAAGAATTGGAATACGACAAGGAAACCTTTGATTTTATAACTTTTGGAGCCGTGTTTGAACATCTATATGAACCTTCAAAATGTCTAGAGAAGGCATTAACCTGGTTGAAGCCAAATGGTGTATTACATATAGAAGTTCCATCAGCGGATTGGCTCATGCCCAAAATAATGAATTTATATTTTAGATTAAGAGGCACAAACTATGTTACAAATTTGAGTCCCATGCACGCGCCTTATCATCTTCACGAATTTACATTAAAATCGTTTACAGAATTATCGAGGAAACTAAGTTTTGATATAGTTGAAAGCTATTATGAAGTATGTACAATTTATCATATTCCGAAAATTTTTCATGGACTACTTAGAATGTACATGCAAAAAACAAACAAAGGAATGCAGCTAACCGTATTTCTAAAAAAGAAAAAATAATCTAATACGGGTTTTACTTTAGTCGGACTTAAAGATAAAATTCAATAGTTGAGTTTCGATTATCCGCTCTCCCCAGACAGTGTCTGTGGAATTCTATCTCGTACTGATTGTAACAGCACGAATTATTTTCCTTCCAAATACAAATTGGAGGAAATTGGAATGAATAACATTAATTTTAAAAACAGAAAAGAATGTAGAGATGCAGAACCGGCAGAGATGCATGAATACTATAAACGGTTTATAGAATTATTAACTCCTGCAATGGAAGAATTAACCAGAGCAATTGCTCACTATCGAGCCAATTCCTAAGGGCTGAACACTTCACCTTTTTATGTTAATAACCCGAAAACACTTATCTAACATATTTAGCCGTTTATTATTCATTTTTACTCCCATGACGATAGATAGTAAAGTTTTAACGAATTGATAAGTTTATTAGTCGAATATCTAAACCTTTCAATTTGTTAAAAATTAACTTTGGCAACGCTTAAGTCAGAAAAGAAACTAAATCCTTTTTCTTAAGATGAAGAAAACACTACTCGTTGTGGATGACGAAATCGGAATTCGTTTACTCCTTGAACACTTTCTTGGAGAAGACTACAACGTAGTAACAAAAGAAGATGGGAAAAAAGCGTTCGACTGGATTTCCATAGGGAACTATCCTGACCTGATTTTAGCAGACATTGAAATGCCGGAAATTGACGGCTTTGAATTGCTTAATAAACTAAGAACGAATGAAGCAATGAAAAGCATTCCCTACATGATGATTACCGGCAAGGGGAAGAGTGAAAATTATCTGAAGTCTTTCCGATTCGGAGCTAATGATTACTTGCAGAAGCCATTCTCTCCGGAAGAGTTGAGAACCAGAGTTGATAATATACTAAAGTAAGATTCTTTAAAAAATTGAATAAAAGATGAAAATTGTTGTAGTAGATAGCGATAAGAGTTTTGTGAAAGAAGTTGAAGAATCTTTTAAACGAACGAACAGGGTTACTGTTTTTTCTGAGATGTTTGAGGCATATAAGTGGATGAGATCAGATGAAAATGTCCCCGACATTATTGTAATAGAAATAGACTTTCATCTGCCAACAGGACTTCAGACCTTGAAATTTTTATTGACAAAAAGCAAACTGAAGAACACACATATAATTGGGTTTACACACCACACTTTATCCGACACAGAAAAAAAATTAATTATCAGTGAGGGAGCTGCAGAAGTTTTTGAAAAGAAAAATATAGTATCAGGGCTCAGTGCCTATTTAAAATATCTGACCGATCTATCAGTAAAGCACAAACCTGCAAAAAAGTCAGAAGGCAAAAACAAGCAGCACTGATTCACTGCTCAATAGATGCAAAAAACATGTTGGTAAAATTATCCGACGAATGTTTATTATTTTAGCGTAAGCATTACTTTTATACCTTTAAGCCTTTATTCAACCATGAGATGTCTGATAGTTGACGACGATGAAATTTCACGAGAACTGATTGCAGAACACATCAGTAATACTGACGATCTTGAACTGATCAAGTCATGCAAGAGTGGAATCGAAGCATCTAATTTTCTTGCTAAGAATAATGTGGATGTTATTTTCCTCGATGTAGAAATGCCGAAGATGAATGGAATAGAATTACTGAAAAGTCTTGACCACAAACCACATATAGTGCTGATTACAGGCAAAGACAAATATGCTGTGGAGGCATTTGAATATGAAGTAACAGACTATTTGGTGAAGCCGGTTCAATATCAGAGGTTTTTAAAAGCGGCAAATAAATTAAAAGGGAAACGGAAACCGTCGGTGATTGACTCAATCCAACCAGACAGTTTATTTATTAAAGTGGATTCAGAGCTAATCAATGTCAACAATAAAGAAATCCTTTGGATAGAAGCATTAGGTGATTATGTAAATATTATCACCCCTACAAAAAAATATGTAGTACTCAGCACAATGAAGAACATTGAGGAGAAGCTGCCGCCTAAAGATTTTATCAGAGTTCACCGTTCCTACTTCGTGCGAATAGACAAGATTAAAAAAATATCAGAAGACATTATTCTGGTAGAGAACAAACTGATACCGGTAAGTAAATCATATAAAAAAGAGTTGATAGAGCGACTCAATCTTCTTTAATTTACTGTAAATATTTGTGTGGCTCAATTTGGTGAAGCATCTTTGTTTCTGATGAGCCGGATTTATTCTATTCGTAATACTCTATTCATTACAGCAATATTCCCATTGCTATTTTCATGTGCCAATATTGTAACACCCACCGGAGGAAAAAAAGATGTAACACCTCCGAAATTAGTACGCGCTACACCATCTGAACTCAGTACAAATTTTACAGGAAAAAATATTACTGTAACATTTGATGAATATTTTACATTGAATGATGCCGGCAATCAGATCTTTATATCACCTGTTACAAGCGGAAAACTTAAAACAACCATCAAAAAGAAAAGCCTGCATATTACATTGCCCGACTCATTGAAGTCAAACACAACTTACTGTATCAATTTCGGAAATAGTATTACCGACATTAATGAAGGAAATAAATTGAATGACTTTAAGTATGTTTTTTCAACCGGAGTACAGATTGATTCATTAGTTGTAAAAGGGAAAGTGGAGAATGCTTTTGATAAAAAAACAGAGAAGGAAATATTGGTGATGTTGTTTGATGACTTATCTGATTCTGCTATTGCAAAAAAGAAACCGATGTATTATGCACGAACCAATGACAAAGGCAATTTCAGAATTGACCATATAAAAGAAGGCAGGTACAAACTATTTTGCCTGAAGGATCAAAACTTTAATTATCAGTATGATTTACCCAATGAGTTAATTGCATTTGCCGATTCGATAATTACTGTGAAAGACACAACCGGAAATTACATCTTAGAATTATTTCAACCGCTTCCCGAACGGCAGCAATTGTTTTCTTCCTTATTAGATAAAAGTGGGAGAGCAACATTTGCTTTTGCCAAACCATTGAAGAATCTTTCAGTTAAATTATTAAACGATGATTCTAAAATTGCTGTAACAGAATTTTCATCAACAAAGGATACCGTCTTCAGTTGGATAGACAAACCAACGAATGATAGCCTCTTCTTTATTCTGAATGACAACAATTTTGCTGATACGGTCGGAATACAAGTAAAGGAATCCTCAAAAAATTTAAAAGGAACTACAAAGAATAAGTTTTCATTCAGTACCAACCTTTTTCTGACAAAGAAAAAATATTTTATTACAGCTAACACTCCGCTGATACTGAATTTCAACAAACCAATTGAGAGGATAGACGAGAACAGGAAAATTATTCTTACCGAAGATACCACTCATAAAGCAATCTCTGTTGTTACAACAGTAAGGATAGATTCCACAACAAATAAAAAGGCAATAGTTTTTTCTTTTGATTCAAAAGAGAATACGTCGTATCACTTGCAGATTCAGGATTCAGTGTTTTATGATATTTATGGAGAAGTAAATGACAGTATAAATATTTCATTTCATACTGCAACATCTACAGATTTCGGTTCATTAGTGATGAATATTTCTCAAAATGATAGCAGCGCTTCTTATTACATTCAGCTTGTTTCTAAAACAAGTGGTGTTACAGTTACGCGACAAATTGAGTCGGGACAAAACAGCTTTAAATATGAGTCACTTATGCCGGGGGCTTACTTTGTGCGTGCGGTTGCAGATAAAAATAAAAACGGTAAATGGGATGCAGGAGATTACTGGAAAAGAATTCAGCCGGAAAAAGTGATACAGTTTCCACAGGAAGTAGTTATTCGAGCCAACTGGGATGTGGAACAAAATTTTGTTATTCCGAAATAGCACGTTCCCGTTTCCTCAATTGAAAATTTTGCCCGAGATAAAGTGTGCGGACTTGTTCATCGGCAGCAAGTTCTTCCGCAGTACCACTCTTGAGTATTTCTCCTTCAAACAAAAGATAAGCACGGTCAGTGATAGAGAGAGTTTCATGTACATTGTGATCGGTTATAAGAATACCGATATTTTTATAACGCAGGTGGTCAACTATATTCTGAATATCTTCTACTGCAATAGGGTCAATACCGGCAAATGGTTCGTCGAGCAAGATGAATTTTGGAGAAGTTGCAAGAGCACGTGCAATTTCGGTGCGGCGGCGTTCACCTCCGGATAATAAATCGCCGCGATTTTTACGGATATGATTCAGTCCAAACTCAGAGAGCAGCGATTCTAATTTTTCTTTTTGTTCCACCTTGGAAAGATGTGTCATTTCTAAAACCGCTTTAATATTATCTTCTACACTCAACTTACGAAAGATGGATGCTTCTTGCGGAAGATAACCGACACCATACTTTGCTCGCTTGTACATCGGCTCTTTAGTAATTTCCATATCATCTAGAAAAATTTTTCCTTCGTCAGGCTTAATTAGTCCAACAGCCATGTAGAAGGTAGTGGTTTTTCCGGCTCCGTTAGGGCCAAGCAGTCCGACAATTTCACCTTGTTTTACATTCACTGAAACATTATTTACCACTTTCCGGCGGCGATATTGTTTGACTAAATTTTCTGTGCGAAGAATCATTGACGGCTAAAGTATTTTAAAAAAATCATGAATTATTTTATGCAGGGAGTTTCATATCTTTTACTGACAGTTCAATCCTCTTATTTCCATTCCATTCATTTTCTTCTGGAGAATATGCTATGTCAAAATCTTTACCACTTTCTACTATTGGGAAGAAATCCTTCATGTCGAAGCCGATACCGGTAAATGAATTGCTGTTTTCCTTCTTAACAGAGAAACGCAAATGTTCTTCACCTACGATTTTAGAATAGCCGCTATCTCTCACATTGCGTGTTACAAAAACAGGTTTCATATTCTGAGGACCAAACGGTGCAAGCTGCCGGAGAATAT
>CAYRJA010000104.1:0-782 GCA_964424455.1 uncultured Bifidobacteriaceae bacterium | reverse complement strand
AAATGTCAAATCAGTGAGTTCTATTTCTGCATCAATAGAAATTTCAGGAATCAGCATACTGTCTTCAATAGAATCAGAAACAATTTCTTCGAACTTCTTACTGAAAGCTGTAATATTTTCTTTCTTCATGGTGAGTCCTGCGGCAAACTTGTGTCCTCCGAATTGCTCCAGCAAATCACTGCAACCTTGTATAGCTTCATAAATATCATAGCCGGCTACCGAGCGGGCAGAGCCGGCAACTACCCCATTTGATTCTGTCAGGATAATTGTAGGGCGGTAAAATTTATCAAGCATCCTGGAAGCAACAATACCGATAACCCCTTTGTGCCAATGAGGCTGAAACAGAACAGTAGTTTTTTTATTTTGCTGTAACGGATCACTATATAGAATATCCAGAGCTTCAGTTGTGATAGTGGAATCAAACTCGCGACGTTCTGAATTTTTCTTGTTAAGAATTTCTGCATTGCTTGTTGCGTGTTGAGGAGTTTCAGAGATCAAAAGACGTACGGCGTTACTTGCATCATCAATTCTTCCTGCTGCATTAATCCGGGGACCTATTGCAAACACTATGTTGGTAATGGTAAGCGGATATTTTGTTGCACTTGATTCAATCAACGCCTTTAAACCGGGACGAGGTTTTGTATTTATTTGTTGCAGCCCGAAGTGAGCGAGCACTCTATTTTCGCCGGTGATAGGTACAATGTCAGAAGCTATACTTACTGCCACTAAATCAAGTAATGGTAAAAGTTCTTCACTTGAAATCTTGTGTGTGTTTGAATATG
>CAYRJA010000103.1:0-11324 GCA_964424455.1 uncultured Bifidobacteriaceae bacterium | reverse complement strand
AAAGAAATGGGAAAGAGTGATGACTTGATTGAAACCATTGAAGCGGCTAATGTTCAAACTGAAGTTGAAACCACTTCAGAGGTAGAAAAATCATTACTCGGTATTTTGCGCCAATGGAACGGAATGAATGAAGTAGTACCGCTTGGTGATAAATGGAAAGGCGGAGTGATGGAATTAAAACCGGCAGATAGATCACTAAAACCGAAAGAAATACCTGTGGAAAATTTCTTTCACAAAATCGTGATGTTGCGCGACCGTTTACGTGTTCTGGAGCAAAACATTAACAGCCATCCGAAACTGAATGATGAAGACAAAATAAATCTTCAACAGTACATCACCCGAATCTACGGTTCACTTACCACATTTAATGTCTTATTCAAAAATAAAGAACAGCAGTTTGTGGGAGAGAAAGGAAAAGAAGAATAATTATTTATTCCGGATTTCATCCGATGGGTTGCAACATTTCATCACTAAATATTAGTATCTATTAAATATTAGATTTATTTTCACACTACCAAAAAACAGGTGAATGATAAAGCGGTTGATTCCCTTTTCTTTTTTGTTTATTTTTCATTTTAGTTCGGCACAATTTTTTTTCCGTCCGGGATACAACATTGGATTGTGCAATCCGCATGAAATTAACAAAGTAATATACACACATAACCAAATCAGCGCTGATTTATATGCAACAGGGAAGAAGATGCCGGAGATAAAAACATTCGGAGGTATTGCCGTTGCCATCGGTAGTGAGTTTGATGAAAATTCCGGATGGGAATTGCAATGGCAAAACAAACACGATATTGTAAAGTCGCACTTTGAATACCAGGGACAAACGATTGAACGAAACCTGAAAATCCGTTCTAATATGATTAGCTTTGGTTTGTATGGAGGCAGAAAACATTGGGCATTAGGCGGTTCTTTTGATTTCGGAAATTTTAAAGGGCTATACAAACGTGCGCCCAAGGACTCCATAAAGAATGCAGATTATGTATATCTTTTCCAGGCGAAACAGCCGGGTCCGGGCGTTATTATTTATGATAAAGAGAAGGACATGCTGTTAACTACTCAAGTAGGTTTTACTATATTCTCTCAACTTACTTATGGTCCGATAGGGGCACGATTGTTTTACCAGTTCCAATTTATGAATATGGACATTGATAATCTTGATAGTAAATTGCTGAATGGGAAAATACAACAGGATAATGACTTAAAAGATCGTTTGAATAATTTTGGAATACTGTGCTTTATAAAAATAGGCGGCTATAATGACTAACCTTCCTACATCTTCTTTCCCTATGAAAAAAATTCTACTGCTTTTTTTCTTTAGTCTGCTGTTACAGTTCAGGGCAAATGCCCAATTCAATATTCAGGCAGGTTATACTTTTTATCCTTTGAAAGCGCCGGGGTTTCAGACCTTTTTCAACTCATACAATGCTTATAATTCTTATCAGGAAAAAACACCTTTTAAATCGGACTTCCCTACTGCTTCCGGATGGCAATGGAGGGTTGGCTATAAACTTCCGAAAGATGAAGATGAAGTGCATTTCTATTATAATTCATCAACGGGAGTGAATCATTTGGTTACTCACAATAATTATGAATTTATTAATGGTGAGAAAAGAAAACTTACACTCAAATGCCGCGACTGGACAACCGATGTAGCTCTTGGTGTTGAAGGGAAATTTTTATATGCGGCTGTGGTTGGTTCTGTTGTACTAAAGGATAACAAGCTGTACAGTAGTTATGTGTTTTCTGATGGTACAGAAAGTTTCGGGCTGGAACATTATCTCAATGGTATATTCGATGCTTTCCGGTTAACTGGAGGATATGGTGTTGAAGTGGGTGTTGGAATAAAAGATGTAAAGGTGGTTGGTAAAATGCACCGGGTGTATAAACCATTTTACAAAGATGGCAGCACCTATTTGAATTACTATGATGATCTCGCTGATTTTAAAACATTTGATGCTCTTAGCAACAATTATCCCACTCAATATTTCCCTGCGGACTATAAATACTACTCTGATCATCAGTTTGAATCGGAAACAGCAAACAACTTTGTTTATATAAATGATTACGGATGGGAATATACTATTGCAATTCAGGTAATGCTAAGGTTTAAAAATGATTAGAAGAATGAAACGATTTCTATTACCCATCACAATACTGGCAATTGTTCTTATGTCATGCAATAAAGAACAGTTTCATAGCCGTCGTCTTTATATTGGAGACGGCAACTGGGAGATATCCGGTATTCGTTATCAGACCTTCAACAGTTCAGGAACAGTTATTAAAGATTCCACTGTAACAGGGTTGGGTGAATTAGTATTTTACAAATCCGGATCATTTAATGCCTTGTATGAATACCGTCTTGCTGTCTGGCTTCATACCGATTCGCTGGGCACTCACGGCTATCCCTTTGAATATGTGTTTGACGGTGAACGAATCAATATCAGAGGGCTTAACAATCCTTTAGTTATTAATGGCGTTTATGCATCAGAGGAAAACAAGAAGCGAAAACAAGTTTGGGTAATTACAACAACAAAATCTAACGGTTTAAGTAACACAACGCTCGGATCAAAAACCACTCTTACATTGAATAAAAAATAGTTCCTGTTACAGTGAATTATTCCGGTTCATTGGTTTGCAATTGTCTATATTTCCGCATTGAAAGAAATTATTGACTTAGTCGTTTCGCCTGAACAGGCGACAGATGAAGAGCAGTTGAAGAATATTATACTCAATTTGCTTGGAAAGAGAAGTGGAATGTTATCCGGCTTCCGGATTATTCGCCGTTCTATTGATGCCCGTACACATAGCGTCAAAATCAATCTAAGGGCAGAACTTTTCCTCGGTGAAGAATTACCTGCAGGCACTTTCCCAAAATTTTATTTTCAAAAGGCAAACGAACAACACGCTGTTGTAATTATTGGAGCCGGACCGGCAGGATTGTTTGCTTCTCTCCGGTTGATAGAACTGGGTATTAAACCTGTCATTATTGAAAGAGGAAAAGATGTGAAGGGTCGCCGCCATGATTTAGCCGCGCTCAACAAAGAACATATTGTTAATCCTGATTCAAATTACTGCTTTGGAGAAGGCGGTGCAGGCACTTATTCCGATGGGAAACTTTACACACGAAGCACCAAACGGGGAGATGTTCAAAAAATTCTTTCGCTTCTTGTATATCACGGTGCGAGTGAAGAAATTATGATTGATGCTCATCCGCATATAGGCACTAATAAATTGCCGAAAATTATTGAGAATATACGTTTAACCATCCTGAACAACGGAGGAGAAATTCATTTTCAGACAAGATTAAAAGATATTCATATTCAGAATAATGCTGTAACAGGTGTTTTAACCGAATCCGTTGAAAATAAAACAGTCAATGAAATTAAAACCGATACGGTTATTCTTGCTACCGGACATTCCGCAAGAGATATTTATGAGTTACTTCATAGAAAAAACATTCTGATTGAAGCAAAACCTTTTGCCATGGGTGTTCGTGTGGAGCATCCGCAGGAATTGATTGATGGTATTCAATACCACTGTTACACCAGAAAAGAAGTGGAATACAAAAGAAAATTTCTTCCGCCTGCACCTTACAGTTTGGTGCAACAGGTAAATGGACGCGGTGTGTATTCTTTCTGCATGTGTCCGGGAGGAATTATAGCGCCGTGTGCTACTTCTCAAAATGAAATTGTTGTAAACGGATGGTCGCCGTCGAAGCGGAATAATCCGTTTGCTAATTCAGGAATTGTAGTGAGTATTGAGTTGGGTGATTTAAAAGATTATGTACATCATGGAGCATTATCCGGACTTCGCTACCAACAATCATTGGAACAGATAGCTTGGGAAGCCGGAGGAAAAACACAGACTGCGCCTGCACAACGGTTGGAAGATTTTGTTAATGGGAAGTTTTCATCGTTTCTTCCAGTTACTTCTTACCAACCGGGAATAAAATCCTCGCCGCTTCATGAGTTACTTCCGCCATCTGTTGGCAAAAGATTACAGGAAGGATTTCGTGCATTCGGGAAAAAAATGAATGGCTACCTGACGAACGAAGCAGTGATTCACGGGGTGGAGTCACGCACCTCTTCTCCGGTAAGGATTCCAAGAGATAAAATAACTTATGAGCATCTACAGATAAAAGGTTTATATCCGGTGGGTGAGGGAGCAGGATATGCAGGAGGAATTATTTCAGCTGCCATGGACGGACAACTTTGTTCGGAAAAGATTGCTGAGAAGTTTTTTAAGTAATCTTAGTGTTACAGTTGTTCGGCGGGTTATATGCAGCAAGCCCTGTGATAGAAACAATTACTGTAACAGTTACACCATTAATTTATTCTCTTCTGTTGTCGAATAGTTTTCAGTGATGTGTTTTGAAACCTTTTCCATCAACCAGAACGGAGTAGAGGTAGCGCCGCAAATTCCAACTGAGTTGGCTGAGTCAAACCATTCCTTTTGTAGTTCTTCTACATCAGAAATAAAATATGAATTCGGATTAACGCTTTTACAAGTCTGGTACAGCACTTTTCCATTGGAACTTTTCTTACCGCCTACGAATATAATTACATCGTGCTTTCCTGAAAACTTCCGCAGCAGTGGTTCGCGGTTTGCCACCTGCCGGCAAATAGTGTCTTTGGCAACTACCTTTTTATTGCCTAATGCATTTGCTCTTTCTTCAATCAGTGATTTGATGTGATAAAACTTGTCGGTACTCTTGGTCGTTTGAGAAAAGAGTACAATAGGTTTAGAATAGTCAATTTTATCAAGATCTTCTTCGGTAGTAATAATAATAGTATTCTGATTTGTTTGACCTTGCAAGCCATTCACTTCCGCATGTCCGGGAATTCCAAAAATTACAACTTGTGTATCATCATCATTCTGGTCGTATGCAAGTTTTACACGGTTTTGTAGTTTCAGAACTACAGGACAGGATGCATCAAGTAATTCAATATTGTTTTCAAGAGCAGTGATGTAAGTAGAAGGTGGCTCCCCATGTGCGCGAATTAAAACTTTGCAGTCGTGCAGGTTACGAAGTTGTTCATGGTTTATCACTTTCAATCCTTTAGCTGCAAGACGCTTTACTTCTATATCGTTATGAACAATATCACCGAGGCAATACAATTCGTGATTCTGGTCTAATTCATCTTCAGCCATCTGAATGGCATAAACAACACCAAAACAGAAGCCGCTGTTATCGTCAATAGTTACTCTCATAAGAGCAGCAAACTTACTACAAGGAGTATTAAATGACTAATAATACTTTTTGTAATTCTGTACAACAAGTTGTGGAATAGATTCCATTCGGTGAAAAAAAATATTGTGCAATTTGCCGCAGTATGAAATTATCAAAGTTTGTTTTTTATTTATTTCTTCTCATATCCCTGTTTTCCTGTAACAGCAGGAACCCGAACAGTAGCATGAAAATTTTCCGCTTTAATCTGTCCACCGGATTGAATTCACTTGATCCTGCTTATGCTGCGGTGCAATCCAATGTATGGATTGTGAATCTGATGTATAACGGATTAGTGCAAACGGATGATTCGCTCAATATAATTCCGTGTATTGCTAAAAGATGGGATATTTCTCCGGATGGATTGACCTATACTTTCTATTTGAGGAAGGATGTGTTCTTCCATGATAGTAATATATTTCCTGACGGAAAGGGCAGAGCTGTAACAGCAAATGATTTTGTTTACAGTTTTAACCGGATAATTGACCCTAAAGTAGCAAGTAAAGGATCATGGATTTTCATTGGTAAAGTGGATGAGAACGAACCTTTCAAAGCCATTGATGATACTATATTTCAAATGAAGTTGAAAAAAGTGTTTACACCAATGTTGAGTGTCCTTACCATGTCATACTGTAAAGTTGTGCCGCATGAAGCAATTGAGGAATATGGTAAAGAATTTCGTATTCACGGAGTGGGAACCGGTCCGTTCCAGTTAAATCATTGGAAAGAAAATGATGTGTTAGTGTTACTGCGTAATCCGCACTATTTTGAAAAAGACGAAACAGGGAAGCATTTACCATATCTGGATGCAGTAAGTGTTTCTTTTATAGCCAATAAGAGCACTGAATTTTTAAAATTCAAGCAAAAAGAGATTGACCTCATTTCTGATATTGATCCGAATTTTAAAGATGATGTATTGACTAAAAGCGGAGAGTTGCAGAAGCGTTACAGTAAAGTAATGAAATTACTGAAGGGTGTTTACTTGAATTCTGAATTTATTGGCATCAATACGCAAAGCAAGGATGTAAAAAGTCCGTTGGGGGACGTTCGTGTACGAAAAGCAATCAACTATGCAATTGACAGAAACAAATTAGTTACCTATATGAGGAACAATATTGGTAAACCTGCAATTAACGGATTTGTAACACCAGGACTCGCCGGTTATGATGTATCATCAGTGAAAGGTTATGAATACAATCCGGGAATAGCAAGAAAGCTATTAAATGATGCAGGTTTTCCAAATGGAAATGGAATGAAATCATTAGAGCTTTTCTGTACAGCTAATACGGAAGCGGTCAGTACATATGTAGCAGCAGAACTAAAATCAATAGGAATTCCTGTAAGAGTTTCTGTTTTAGATGGAAGAGCTATTGCAGAGATGAAAGTAAAAGGAGAGGCGGATTTCTTCCGGGGCTCCTGGGTGGCTGATTATCCGGATGCTGAAACTTTTCTTGCTGTATTCTATGGGGGATATGGAGCGCCGCCGAATTACACGAGATTTGATAATCCAGAATATAATTTACTTTACGACAAGGCAACCTCCACTGCTGATTTGAATGAAAGAAATAAACTATATGAAGAAATGGATAGGATAATGATTGATCATGCGCCTGTTGTACCGCTATATTATGATGAAATCATCCGATTTATTCAACCCAATGTAACGGGACTGTCAATTAATGCAGAAAACCTTCTTGAATTAAAACATGTTGACTTTCTGAATAATAAAGCCAAGTTCAAGTAATAACTGTAACACAAAACAAAAAGTTGGTTATAGTTTCAACTAACTCCGGAGTTGAGTAATTCTCATTTCAGAATGGTACTACTCAAACAGAGATTAATTTAAAAATAAAGTGTTACATTCTCTTTTCTGTTTTCTTTCCGGAAGAAAACAATTCCTAATTGAAATAAATCAATAGTGAGTGTTACAGAAGAATGAGTTTTGATTTGCTTCCATGCTTTATTCATCTCTTTTGACCAGTAAATGTCATCGAAGACAAATATGGAGTTATTGTGGATTTTGGTTAAACACTTTTCGAAATATTCAATCGTTGGTTTCTCTCTGTGATTCCCATCGAAGAAAACCAAGTCTAAGTTATCAAACCGATTTAATGTATTTGTCAGCGTATCATTGAAATTGCCTTCTATTAATTCAATATTCTTTCTTGAATGTTTTTGAAAATTTTTCTTAGCGAGCTGAGCAATAAGAGGGTTTCCTTCTAAGGTCACTACTTTGCACCTTTCATGAGCAGCGCTAAGATACAGGGTGGTTAATCCGAGTGAAGTGCCCAATTCCAGAATGTTTTCACAATTGTAATAGTTTGCTATTCTGAAAAGCAACTGAGAATATTTTTTTGGTTTTACTGATGCGGAAACAATCTCTTTAACTTTAACTTTTTTGTTTTTTAATTTATAAGAACCCGCACCCCAGTCAATCATCCCCACCTCATCATTAGATTGTTTTAAAATCATTCGTAACTGTTCAATCTCATTATAACAATAAAAGGTTCTTTTATCGCTCAGCACCTCATTTACAAACTGAAATACAAATGGAGAATGGATGTAATATTTTGTTTTTCCTTTTAGTAAATACAGAATATATTTCTGAATGGTAAAGCAATAATCCATAACTGAGCCAAATGTAGCAAATTCACTACTGGATGTGGAAATGTTTAATCACAATAACTTAATACAATCTTAACTTTGACAACATTAATTAAAATAAAAACAACAAACTCATGAAGAAGTCATTTTTTACAATACTTATTTTGGCTGTAACAGCACAAATAAGTTTTTCGCAATTTATCGGGGTTACCAAGTACCCGCCGTCTCTTCAAAACTCAGCAGTGTTTGGAGGAACCGGAGCTGCCAATCCTTGTGGTGACGCACCAACTGATGCAACCAACCCTATTATGCTCAGTGGACCGGATAACGGATATGCTGCAGGAAATAACTCACTTGGCGATAAAGAAAAATTACAGAAGTATGATATTGACAGTATCGGTCAGATTACAGGATTGATTGTTTATCTGCCTCATGTGGTTGCTGCACAGGATACAGTGGTATATGGAGTAATCTATGATGTTGATCCGGCAACAGGTGGTCCCGGTGCTACACGTTATCTTACCCAGGATTATAACTTTAATAATGAAAATATGCTCAGCTACATAGAGGATAAAGTGGTGAATCAAATGGATCCGCTCATCCCTTTGACTTTCGATGTCAGTCCTGCGGTTGATGATTCATTCTTTGCAGGAATAGTATTACCTAATCTTGCAGGCGATACATTGGTTATTTCAACCACTACAGATGGATGCTATTCAGGAAAAGATTTAGCTTGGGAAAGAAGGTCTGATGACAGTTTTCATAAAATGAGTGCAACAGATGCAAACGGAAAAGGATTGAATATTGATTTCTGCATTTTCCCTGTATTTGATTATCAGGCAAACTGGTTAAACAGAAGCATAACTTACAAAGGTATTACTTTAAAGGGCGCCTATCCTAACCCTGCAGTTAATACAGTTAATTTGAATTTTGCAATAAAAAATTCCGCAGATGTTAAAGTAGAATTTTTTGATGCCCTCGGCAGAAATGTGATTTCAAATACACTGGGTAATTTAAGTGCTGGTTCTTATTCAGAGAATGTTGACCTCAGCCGCTTAACATGTGGTGTGTATTATTATTCAATCACAGCAGGCGCTGACAAGATGTTCAGTAAAATTGTTGTAGAATAATTTGTGTTTCATTTTTAAAAAAGAGGGGGGACTATCCAAACAGATAGTTCCCTCTTTTATTTTGTATAATCCTAAACATAACCCCTAAGTTTATAACAGATGCGTAGTGTTATAAATAGAAAACCCTTAGAGGATTTGATTACAAAATATTTCATCATTGAACTCTGCTCTTTCTAATTATCTTTGCCTAAACCTGATAGAGTCTTGCAGCCAAGAATTATACTTGACAGTAAAAAATTTGTCCTCACACTTGAGCGGCTTTGCAGACAGTTAATTGAGAACCACGGAGACTTTTCAAATACAGCATTAATTGGTGTTCAACCACGCGGAATAATACTGTCGAACAGGTTGCAAACACGACTCTCGGAATTGTTGAAGAAGAAAATTACCTATGGAGTAATTGATCCGACATTTTACCGTGATGATTTCCGTACATCCGAACAACAACTTACTCCCAAAACAACGGATATAAAATTTTCAGTTGAAAGTAAAAATGTAATCTTAGTGGATGATGTTCTTTTTCGCGGAAGAACGATAAGGGCTGCTATGGATGCGCTGCTTGATTTTGGTCGCCCTTCAAAAGTGGAATTGCTGGTGTTGGTGGATAGAAGGTTTTCGCGCGACCTTCCGATTCAACCGGATTATATAGGGAAAACAATTGACTCCATCAGTTCGGAAAAAGTGAAAGTAGAATGGAAAGAAACAGGAGGAAACGACAAAATCTGGATAATACCTAAAGAAGAAAAAGAATGAACGGACTGAGTGTAAAACATCTGCTCGGAATCAAGTACCTCACCAACGAGGACATTGAATTGATTTTTAAAACCGCAGATAGTTTTAAGGAAGTGATAAACCGACCGATTAAAAAAGTACCGTCACTTCGTGATACTACTGTGGTGAATCTGTTTTTTGAAAACTCTACTCGAACCCGTATTTCTTTTGAACTGGCGGAGCGAAGACTTAGCGCTGATATTATCAACTTTACAGCGTCCTCCTCATCTGTTTCAAAAGGTGAAACACTTATTGATACAGTGAATAATATTCTGGCAATGAAGGTAGATATGGTGGTGATGCGGCATCCCAGTCCGGGTGCGCCGATTTTTCTTTCCAAACATATTGATGCAAATATTGTCAATGCCGGCGACGGAACACATGAACATCCGACTCAGGCGCTGCTGGATGCCTATTCTATCAGAGAAAAGTTAGGAAGTGTTAAAGGGAAAAAAATCTGTATCGTTGGTGACATTCGCCATTCAAGAGTTGCATTGTCAAACATCTATTGTCTGCAAAAGTTAGGTGCTGAGGTGATGCTTGCCGGACCACCGACACTGATGCCCACTTACATTGAATCACTTGGAGTGAAAGTGGAATACAACATTGAAAAAGCGTTACAGTGGTGCGATGTGGCAAATGTCCTGCGTATTCAATTAGAAAGACAGGATATAAAATATTTTCCTTCGCTGCGTGAATACTCTTTGTATTTCGGTATTAATAAAAAGATGCTCGATTCACTGAAGAAAGAAATTGTCATTATGCACCCTGGTCCTATTAACCGAGGAGTAGAAATCACAAGCGAAGTAGCTGATTCGCAACATTCTATTATTCTGGATCAGGTGGAAAACGGAGTTGCCATTCGTATGGCAGTGCTTTACCTGCTCAGCGGAAGGAAGTTTGATTAATCAGACTTTCAGGGTTAGGTTATACTTACTGTAACAGTCTTTCAATTTCACAACTGAAAATATCAGTTTCCCCACCGGAAAGTATCTTCAGTTTCAATACCCGATAAATCAAGTACACGGTCTATAACGGTGGAGGCAAGTTGCTCAAAATTTTCGGGACAGGAATAAAACGAAGGAGTGGCAGGACAGATAATGCCTCCGGCTTCTGTTACAGTTTTCATATTATTGATATGAATTAAGCTGTACGGTGTTTCACGCAATACGAGAATAAGTTTTCTTCTCTCTTTTAATATAACATCAGCCGCACGTGTTACTAAATCGTCAGAAGTGCCGGCAGCAATTCTACCGAGCGTTCCCATGGAGCAGGGGCATACTATCATCAGACCGAATTTTGATGAACCGCTGGCAAACGGAGCATAGAAATCTCTTTTATCAAAAAAACGGAACGGATACTTTTTATAATCTTCATTCTTCAATTCATGCTGCCAGACGGTTTTGGCATTATCACTCATCACAATTCCTGTTTCATGTTTTAAAGAAACTAATTTATCAAGCAGCCCTTTTGCATAAATGCTTCCGCTAGCACCGGTAATAGCTACAATTATTTTCATGTTTCAAAGGGGTGTTGTTGCATGAATCAAAAATAGGGGAATAAGTTTTATTACCGTTTGAGAA
>CAYRJA010000102.1:8250-11734 GCA_964424455.1 uncultured Bifidobacteriaceae bacterium | reverse complement strand
ACATTCGTTACAGACGATGACTTGAATTGAGGTGTATTGGTTACTCCTGTCCAGTCCATGTTTTTGCAATTTACAATAGTCTGGTCAATAGTAACTATCTGACCACCGGCACCGAACGAATTGGTATCGAAATAGACATCGTCTGCAGAGGTGGGCACTTGTGAATGGAAACTGGAGCCACCCGAAGATGTTGCCCAGTGGTTAGCATTATCAGACCAGTTGCCGGTACCGCCTACCCAGTAGTAGTCAGCCGCGTAAGTGTTGCCGCTCATTGCTAATAGCAATAAGATGGGCAGGATGTAAAGTGTTTGTAGCTTTTTCATAATTGTAAGTTTATGGGGTTTAGAAAAAAATGGTAAAGAAAAATGGGCGTAATACTTTTTCATGATAAGAAGGGGTTTAGTGATGGGGTTTTATTTAATGAATGGAAGATTGCTGTCAGTAAATCTTCCGGAAAATTTCTCTTGCATGGCAGGGTGTTACAGTTGCTGCGTTTCAATCTTAATCCTGCTTTCTTCTGTAATTCTTTTATCATTGTTTAATCTTTTTTTAAGAAACTTCTACCCGCGCAACAATCTGTGATGTACTAATGAAATGTAAGGTATAGATACTTATTAGCACTTTGCAAATACATTTGATAAGCGGGCGTATATTCTTTACAAGCGGGAAGGTGAGCGCGCTTTTTTCGTGATATTAAAGGAGTTCTCCGGCAAAAAATGTCAAACTACCGGCATATCAATGTGATGAGAAGAAGGATACTCATAGATGAGGTGTTACAGTAATTCCACAGAATCATCTGACAAGAAGATGGTTGTTCTTTCTACGCCGTGTCTCTCGACCGTATTGTCTGACGACAGGCGAGGACATGACGGGGATTTGTACCGCAAAGCCCGCTTCGGATGACTTTGTGGGGATGGAAAGACTAAACGGCTGAAGCCGTTAGTGTGAAAGCATATCCCTTGTAGCCCGCGATTTAAATCGTGGGCTACAAAGCAATCAGAGAAATAATCGTTTCAACGATTTCTTTTTCTCATCCTTAGTGTCCGTTCTACTCGGTTTGTAACCGAGTAATAAATATTGATTGCACTCGGTTGCAAACCGAACGCAACAGATGCTTCCTTCGTCAGCATGAACTGTGTTCAAAACCAAATATATTTTTCACAATCTCTTATAAAAAGTATTTTTGAGAAACGAAATCATACTCCTATGACTAAGATTACGGTTACCATTGATACGAAAAGCAATACACAGCTCTTTCTTGAAATGCTGAACGCATTGAAGTTTGTAAAAAATATTGAATCTCATGAGGAGTACGATGACACACCCGATAAAGAAGAACTCCAATTATTAGAAGACCGATGGACAGATTATCTGACACATCCCCAAAAAGTGGAAACATGGGACAAGGTAAAATCAGCATTATCTAAAAAATATGCCCGCTGAATTAATTCTCCGACCGGCTGTAAAGCAAGAGATTGATGAAATTATTTCTTACTACGAAAAGCAGAAGCGAGGAGTAGGGTTGCTTTTCTTAGAAATACTCGATATGCTTTTATCAAGAGTACATCACCATCCGGAACAATTTCAGGAAGTGCATAAACAAATAAGGAGAGCTGTACTAAAAGATTTTCCGTACAACATCTATTTCAGAATGTATAAGAATCAGATTATAGTACTCGCCGTTACCCATCAAAAGAGAAATCCTAAGGTTTGGAAGGGAAGAAAATAATATGTTGCTTCCGAAAAGTCTCCATACTAAGTTGGAGCTTCCTCATTTAACTCGGTTTGCAATCAAGACTAAACGGCTGAAGCCGTTAATGTGAAAGTATATCCTTTGTAGCCCACGATTTAAATCGTGGGCTACAAAGCAATCGGAGAAATAATCGTTTTAACGATTTCTTTTTCTCATCCTTAGTGTCCGTTCTACTCGGTTTGTAACCGAGTAATAAATATTGATTGCGCTCGGTTGCAAACCGAACGCAACAGATGCTTCCTTCGTCAGCATGACAAGAAAAATGCTGTCATTCTGAGCGCAGCGAAGAATCTCATCATTTAACGCTGGGATGTCTCGTTCCTCGACATGACACGAGGAACGGACGGATTCCTCGCTGCGCTCGGAATGACAGCGGGTGTTGTATGAAAGGGAACTGCTGCATAGCGTTCTATTTCATTTTAATAATCGGCTGAACAAAGTCTGTACTGCTTGTTTTTATTTTCAGGTAATACACTCCTTCTGCAAATGCTGAAATATCTACTTGCAGCGTATTGTTTCCGTTGCCTTTATAGTTCTTTATCCCTCTGCTTCTTCCTAATACATCGTACAATTCCACTGTACTGATGTTCTGTGTATTTTCTCCGGTGATGTAAATATTATTTTCTGTTACAGTTGGATATATCTTCCATTTATTTTGCTGAGAAAATGAAGCTACGCCTGTAGCGCCTACCTGCACATCCTTGCAAATTGTAAATGAACAATTAGAGCCGTTAAACACATTGAGGCAGACATGGTAAAGTCCTTCTGCAGCATAATTGTGAGTAGGATTTTGATCTGCAGAAGATCCACCATCGCCGAAATCCCATTCATAGGTGCTGGCTCCTGTGCTCCCGTCAGTAAACTGAACCTGTTTTCCTGTGGTTGTGTAATCAAATGCTGCTACAGGCGATGGATTTACCACCAACTTAATGACATCTGAAGTATCCGAGCAATTTCCTGTACCTGTCACTGCACGATAATAAGTAGTAGCAGTGGGCGCTTCCATGTATGTGGCTGAGTCTGCACCGCTGATATTCGTAAAGCCCGTTGGAGCAAGAGAAGATTGCCATTGAATATTTCCGCTGCTGCCGGTCAGTTGCAGGCTGGCGGGAGTACCCGAGCAAATGGTATCGCGTAATGCACTGATAGTTCCTGCATTTCCACCCGGAACCACCGAAACAATGACTGAATCCGTTACCGGCGCAGAACTGACGCAACCGGCATTGGAAACCATGGTGCAGGAGATAACATCATCGTTGACCAGAGTGCTGTCAGAATAGCCGGAAGAATTACTTCCTGTTACAGCGCCATTCTTTTTCCACTGATAGGTGGGGGCGCTTCCTCCATTCACCGGCGCTGCGCTGAACTGCACAGCAGTTCCCGAACAAATACTTCCCGAAGGGGTTGATGAGATAGTAACTTCCGCTGTTCCTCCTGTACCGCCGGTAAAACTCCAACCTGTATTGCCGCCCATGTCTTCACTGTTTGCTCCGGCAAAGTAGGTAGCGCCACCGGTAGCGGTATTGTCTGACAGACGGATATAGTCCACACAGACTACTCCACTCTCCTTGTAAAATATGGCAGGTGTTCCGGCGGCGCTGGATTGAATCCTTACCGGGAATCCGCCGGTGCCGCTGATGTTCAGCGCTCCATGAATGGTTTGTGTTTTACCCGCGGATAAAGTATAAGTGTAGCCCGGCGTGAAAGTCAGGTTGTTAAAAGCGTTACTAC
>CAYRJA010000102.1:0-8150 GCA_964424455.1 uncultured Bifidobacteriaceae bacterium | reverse complement strand
CGCCGCCACTTGTAAGAGACCAGTGATTGCCATCGCTCCAGTTGCCGGTGCCGCCTATCCAGTATAAGTCCTGAGAAGAGCCGCTGCTAATAGTCCATCCACTGTTACCGCCCCCGTCTGTAGAACCGGTTGCCGTAAAAGTAGCCCCGCCGGCAGCCGCCACATTAGTCAGCGTAACATAGCTGACTACAACCGCGCCGGATACTTTGCTGATAGTGGTGGGCGAAGCGGTACTCGATTGTATGACTATGCCCTTTGCACAGGTACCTGCAGCCGAGAATGTACCGGTGATGGTTTGGGTTTTACCCGCAGATAAAGTATAAGTGTAGCCCGGCGTGAAAGTCAGGTTGTTAAAAGCGTTACTACTGATAATAGTACCGTCTTTAGAAAAGGTGGTCGTTCCCTTAAAGGTATTGTTATTCCCTTGAATATATCCTCCTGAAGCAAAACTTACATCACCATTAAAGGTGTTGTTATCATCGTAGATCCGACCAAAAGCATTTCCCAAATCTCCTGTAAAATACACCTTGTTATAGGTCTTGCCTCCCCCGTAGAAATAAGGATAATATCCCTGTGAATTACAGGTTATATTAATGGTAGAAGATGTGGCATTCAGTGTTAAGCCCGCCCCGCTACCCATATTCCACGCACCTGGATTTTGTGTATGATAAGAAAGATTGAGTGTAGAAGCGTCTAAAGTAAGTGTGCGGGATGTAGTGGTGTTGGAGTTAAAAAAAGGCGTTTTGATAGTCTTACCGTTGGTGTTCAAACTGCCGTTATAGAAATAGATTCCTCTGTCATCAACTCCGCTTAATGCACCCAATGTCAAATCATCCTGAAATGTCCATTCACCACCTACACCGTTAAAGGTGAAAGTGGTATTCATGTTCAACCCTGCAGTGGTTATCGTATTGCCGGTGTTAGTTGATAAAAAGTTAACGAGTGGCATGCGGTACAAATCAAAGGTCATGTCTTTCACTAAAGTTAAAGAGCCGTAGATGTTAAGTACATCGGTTTGGGCTGTTGCTCCAAACTGAGGAGTATGAGCAGCGCCTGTCCAGTCCATACTTTTACAATTTACAACAGGTAAATCTATAGTAACCGACTGCCCGCTTGCAGAAAATGAGTTGGCATCAAAATACACATTATCTCCTTTACCCGGCGCACAGCCGAAAGGCGCGCCGCCACTTGTAAGAGACCAGTGATTGCCATCGCTCCAGTTGCCGGTGCCGCCCACCCAGTATAAATCTTGTGAAGGTCGAAGGTTAATTGTCCAACCGGTGTTGCCTCCTCCATCTGTAGCATTATTTGCTGTGAAAGAAGCGCCGCCCGTAGCCGTTATATTGATAAGTGTAGTATAATCGAGGGTAACCGTTCCGGACGATTTGCTGATAGTAGTTGGTGTACCAGAACTTGATTGTATCACTATACCCTGTGTGCAGGTACCTGCCGCCGAGAATGTACCGGTGATGGTTTGGATTTTGCCTGCAGTTAATGTGTAGCTGTATCCTGACGTAAAAGTCAGGTTGTTAAAACTGTTATTATTGGTAATAGTACCATTTTTAGAAAAGATGGTCGTCCCCTTAAAGGTGTTGTTATTCCCTTGAACACTTCCCCCCGAAGCAAAACTTACATCGCCATTGAAGGTGTTGTTGTCATCGTAAATGCGACCGAAAGCATTCCCCAAATCTCCTGTAAAATACACCTTGTTGTAGGTCTTGCCTCCTCCGTAGAAATAAGGATAATATCCCTGTGAATTACAGGTTATATTAATGGTAGAAGATGTGGCATTCAGTGTTAAGCCCGCCCCGCTACCCATATTCCACGCACCTGGATTTTGTGTATGATAAGAAAGATTGAGTGTAGAAGCGCCTAAAGTAAGTGTGCGGGTCGTGGTAGTGGTGGAGTTAAGAAAAGCTGCAGATACAGTTTTACCGTTGGTATTCAAGCTGCCATTATAAAAATTGATTCCGTTATCATCATACAAGCTTAATGTGCCCAGTATCAAATCATCCTGCAGTGTCCATCCGCCACCTATGCCACTAAAAGTAAAAGTGGTATTCATATTCAACCCGGCAGTTGTTATTGTATTGCCGGTGTTGGTAGATAAAAAATTAACAGGACCAAGCCGGTACTGATTATTGTTAATACTCATGTTGGCAACTAATGTTAAAGAGCCATAGATGTTAATCGCATTGCTTTGATTGGTTGATCTCAGTTCAGGAGTATTGGTAACACCTGTCCAGTTCATGCTTAAACAATATATCTGGGTTTGATCAATAGTGACTATTTGCCCTGATGCACTAAACGAATTAGCATCGAAATATACATTGTCCGAAGAGGTAGGAATCTGTGTATGAAAAACAGAACCACCCGAAGAAGTTGCCCAATGCGTTATATCACTCCAATTGCCCGAGCCACCCACCCAGTAGTAGTCAGCGCCATAGATTTTGCCACCCATTATCATTAGCAGAAAGAACGGTAGAATGTAAAGTGGTTGTAGTTTTTTCATCAGTAAAAAAGGGTTTGGTAATGGGTTAAAGAAAGTATTGAAATATTGTTGCGAAAACGACACAGAATATTTTCTGTGAGCTTTAGAGTTATTTGTTTGCGGATTCCTCCTTTGTCCGGATGACAGCGCTCCCTGTCATTCTTAGTGTTCTTTGTGAAAACCTTTATGCACTTTGTGGCTTCTTTTTTTACCACAATAAACACAAAGAAAATAGTACACAAAGAATCACAAAGTTGGCGTGGAGGAATCTTCTCCAACTCGTCATGCGTCATGAGTCTTTCGTCAGACGCAATTTGCAATTTGTAATTCTTCAATTTGTAATCAGGACTGGACAGATTCTTCGCTGCGCTCTGAATGACAGCATTGGATAAGCGGATTCTTAGCTCCGCCCGGAATAACAGCGAGTGTATGAAAAGAAACTGCCACATAAAGTTCTATTTCATTTTAATAATTGACTGAACAAAGTCTGTACTGCTTGTCTTTATTTTCAGGTAATACACTCCTTCTGCAAATGCTGAAATATCCATTTGCAGCGTATTGTTTCCGTTTCCTTTATAGTTCTTTATCTCTCTGCTTCTTCCTAACACATCGTACAATTCCACTGTTCTGATGTTCTGTGTATTTTCTCCGGTGATGTAAATATTGTTTTCTGTTACAGTTGGGTATATCTTCCATTTATTTTGCTGAGAGAATGAAGCTACGCCTGTAGCGCCTACTTGCACATCTTTGCAAATTGTAAATGAACAATTAGAGCCATTAAACACATTGAGGCAGACATGGTAAACACTTTCTGCACTATAACTGTGAACAGGGTTTTGTTCTGTAGAAGTATTGCCGTCGCCAAAGTTCCATTCGTAGGTAGTAATATCACCTGAACTTCCTTGTGAATCATAGTTCACCTGCAATCCGTTTATCTGCGTATTAAAGGCAGCAACAGGAGAGGGTTTTACCACCAACGAAAAAGCAGCAGAGGTGTCCGCACATTCCCCCGATCCTACTACCGTTCGGAAGCGTGTGGTTTCATTCATGGGTTGAGTAATATAGGTAGCAGAATTGGCTGCAATGATGTCCGTAAAATTTCCGGACAACGAAGCAGACTGCCATTGAATCGGTCCTCCTAAGCTGTTGGAAAGAGTAAGAAATCCCGGGCTTCCGGAACAAACAGTATCTCTGCTTGCTGTAACAGTTCCCGCATTCACATTCGCACCCTGAAAATCACCGGTACCTCCAAATGAAATGGTAAAGCCATCGGGACTGGAGAAGTTATTCAGCAGTAAACCATAGGTGGTACCTGCTGTCATGTCCACATAGCGGACATATCCATTGTTCGGATAATAGCAATCGGGCGGCTCACTGAGGTCGGTAGATGCCATGTTTAAGCCGGTACTCCCTGCACAGGACGCAGCATTACACCGGATTAAAGATTTTGCAGCACAATTACCATCGGGCATGGTAAATAGTACGAAATCTATATCGTCTGTACCTGTGTTGGAAATAATATCAAAAATCAGGGTGCCATTGTTTGCCGCCTTCCATGTGTACCAGATAGAATTGGATTCCACCGGATGGGTGCCAATATCTATGCAACTGCCGGCGCCTTCATCGGAGTCGTACCCCGGTCCACTCAATGGAGGAACGGATACTGCGTCTTTACTGCAAAGACTAAAAGCAGTTCCACAATCCTGACCGTTTATTATCCCAGGTGTGTAACTGTTGATACATAGTTGAAAAGTTCCGGTATCATCAGAACTTACACGGATGTAATAGGGTAATCCCACAGTCAGTCCACCTTTATACAGCGTTTGAATATTGTTCACTGCTGATTGCTCACATCTCTGTTCATTAAGAGTAAGGCAATCAGTAGTATAATACAACATGACTCTTGGATTGGTCAAAGTTCCGTTATTACCATTGATGGTCAGATTAACATCAGAGCCAATGGTTGTAAATTTAAACCATACATCATTATTTGTATTGCTCCAGCAATTAGGCGTACTCACCGGACTGACAGTAGAGCCGATATTCGTATAAGCGCCACTTACAGAGCAGAAGTTAGTTACGTTAGACAAAACCAGCGCTGTGCTGCAATCATCTCCCTGCGCACGAGCCGTATTGTAATTACTTATGCAGAAAATAATCACACTGAAAAATATAATCCGGTATGAAAAAGATATTTTTCCTGCTTTCTGATGAACTCTGCTGTTTGTTATTCTTTCCATTTATAATTTATTTTTTCGTTTGCTAAAACAGTTAAGTTGTGTTTAGCGTTTTTCAAATATAGTCTTTCTCAGTGTCGCCTTTTACACTTTGAGGGGTTACCGAATGTGAGATAATATTTTTGTACGGACTATTCCAACCTATTTGATAAGCGGGCATATTTTGTTTACAAGCGGGAAAAAGAGGTCATTCTATAACAAAAAAGTGTACAGCTTTCGGAGAAATGAGCGCGCAACTTCTTTAACTTAATTTATCATTTTAACAAAATCCACTCTGTTTCTCTTTGCTACTTCAATCATAGTTCCATCAGACATCTCCACAAACAATCCGTTTTTTCTGATAACTGATTTTACCTTCTCCATATTGATAATGTGCGAACGGTGGATACGCATAAAGGCAGGAGGAATAAGATGTTCTAAAAGTAATTTAAGATGATGAGAAACTACATAGCGCTTTCCACTATCTATATATATGTTAGAATATGCTCCGCGTGCTTCCACTCTGACGATGTTTTCCAGATAAACAAATATGACTCCATCCAAGGTGGGAATGCGCAATGTTTGCATAGCTGACGATGCTGTCTTTTTACTTTCAGCAGGCATCGCTGTAAATGCTTCAATCTGAATTTTAACTTTCTCAACAGCTTCTCTGAGTTCTTCTATGCCTACCGGCTTCAACAGATAGTCTATTACAGAAAACCGGAAAGCTTTTATAGCAAACTCACTGTGCGCTGTAACAAAAACAACATGGATATTTCTTCCTCGTATTTGCTCTAACAAATCAAAGCCGCTGCTGCCGGGCATTTCTATATCCAGAAAGATTAACTGTGGGCTATGCTCTTCTATAATCTGCATTGCCTGTTTTACCCGCGAAGCTTCTGCCACAATATTTATTTCCGGATGATATTCATTTAACAGCTTACGCAAAACGACTGTTGCCTTTCTCTCATCATCTACAATGATTGCTTTAATCTCTTTAGCAGCGTTGTTTGTTGAAGCAGATTGTGTAATCATTGATGAAATTTGTTTGATGAATCCTCCGGTTTATTGACTATCCTTATTCTTGTTTTTACCGAGTACGGCAAAATAAATTTTATTTCTTAAAAACGATTTCAAACTTATCCGACTCATGCCTGATTGTTATTGTTTATCGGTATTTCAACAATAACCCTCGTACCAGCCGGTTGCCCTTCACTATCCATTAAATCTTCAGTGATACATTCGAGATGAATATTAAAGATTGAACTCAATGCCTCCATTCTTTCTGAAATAATTGAGGTGGCAAGCGACTGATGATGTTCTTCCTTGTGTAGCCGCATGGCTTCTGCACGACCTATGCCGTTATCTGTTACAGTACATATCAAAGTCGAATTTCTTGAGTAAAAAGAAACTTCAATAACCGCTTCTCCTTCTTTATGCTCGATACCATGTTTGATTGCATTTTCTATAATGGGCTGAATCAACATGCCGGGAATAAATATCTTTTTGATTTCTAATTTATCATCCGTTACAAGGGTGTATTTAAACTTTTCCTCGAATCTCATCTTCTCCAGTTCAAGGTATAGTTTCAGCATATTGATTTCCTGTTCGAGTGTTATGTAAGATGCACGGGATTGATCAAGAATCATCCGTATCAGTTTGGCAAACTGGCGCAGGTAGTGCTGCACTGCTTTCATGTCATTTTCGCCTGCATAGTATTGGATGGAATTGAGAATGTTAAAAGTAAAGTGAGGGTTCATCTGCGCCCGCAATGCCTGCATTTTTATTGCCAGTACTTCGTGCTTAAAGGATGCTTTCTTTTTTTGATTGTATATCCGAAAGTAAACAAATGCAAAGGAAAGTAACAGAACAAAACCAATTATAACAATCCATATAGTTGCTTTCTGCTTTTCGATTTTCATATTTTTAACTCCTATCTCTTTATCTTTTTTCTCTGTTTCGTATTGAATTTTTAATCGTGCAAGTTGATTATTCGTTTCTTCATTAATGATACTGTCTTTTACCTGAACATATAATTTAAAGTATCTGTATGAACTATCATTATTTCCTAACACACTATCTAACTGCGACAGATGAAGGTAGCTATCACGAATACCTTGCTTATTTCCGATTTCTTTAAACAGCACGAGTCCTTTATTAAAATACTCTCTTGCTTTATCATACTGCCGGACAACAACATCTGTCGCACCCAGATTATCATAGGCAATAGCCATAGATCTTTTGTCTTTGGTTTCCTCATGTATTTTTAAAGCGTTTAAATAATTTTCTACTGCTTTATGATAATCCTTCTTAGCTGAATAGATATAGCCGATATTATTATACGCCTCTGCAATGCTCTGCTTCTTTCCCAACTGCTCTGCCTTCTCTAAATAAAGATTAAAGTTCTTCAACGCCTCTTCATAATCACCTTTCAGCGCATAAACAGCTCCAATATAATTGTAACAGGAGCAAACTATATTTTCATTGCCTATTTCTTTCGCTAATTGCAAAGCCATCTGATGATTGGTTAATGCTTCATTGTAATTTTTCTGAATGCGATAAATATTTCCAATATTGTTTAACAATATTGCCATTAATCTTTTCTCTGCTATCTGCTCTGCTATTTTCAAGGATAAAAAATAATATTTTAGCGCTGCAGGATAATCTCCCGTGTTCAGATAAGCTGTACCCAAATCATTGTAAGTTGCAGCAATACCAAATTTGTCCTTGATTTTTTCTCTGATGCTTAATGCTTTCAACAAATTATCTATCGCCTCCGGAGCATTGCCTAATTGGGTATATACATTTGCTATATTACCAAGGCTATTTCCTATCCCTCTCTGAAATCCTAATTTTTGGGCAAGGGATAAAGCCTCTTTAGCATAACTCATGGATTTAGCATAGTTCGCTAGCTTAAACTCTCCTGCGCAAAGTGCATTAAGAAGATTCACCTTAGCGGTATCCTCTTTTGCTATCATTAATAATTGCGTAAGCGAATCAACTACTCTCTTCTGACTTTGGCTAAAAGAGATTTCAGCAGTATATGCCTGAAAAAAAATAATCAGTAAAATACCTTTCAGGAATTTCAATCTCAGCATTTCTTTAAAGTGAACACTACTGCAAACTTGTTAATAAAATAAACAAAATCCAATCTGTCTGTAGTTTCACCTCATTGCTGTGAGGTAAAGAGGAATAGTGTTACAGTAGTTACACAGGGTAGCGAAGAGTCGGTTCTGTTCTGTTTTGTTTTGACTGTCATTCTGAGCGCAGCGAAGAATCTCATCATTGAAAACTGAGATGTCTCGTTCCTCGGCATGACAGGATAAATGAGCGGATGCTTTCTTCGTCAGCATAACGAGAAAAACGCTGTCATTCTGAGCGCAGCGAAGAATCTCATCACTAAACAGACAGATTCCTCACTGCGTTCGGAATGACAAATAAAA
>CAYRJA010000101.1:0-11963 GCA_964424455.1 uncultured Bifidobacteriaceae bacterium | reverse complement strand
TTCTTTACATACGCATGGATAGTTATGTACTTGATTCCCTTGATGAAATGTTCATTCCGGATGAATATGTACAAAGTCCTGCAGAGCGGTTGACGCTTTATAAAGAGTTGAATGATTTGAAAGACGAGTCAGAAATTGATACATTCAGAAATAAACTAATTGACCGCTTCGGTCCCATTCCGAATGAGATGGATGAATTATTCAATGGGCTTCGTTTACGCAAACTGTCACAGCAACTCGGCTTTGAAAAGGTTATTCAGAAGCGGGGAGTGCTGAAATGTTTCTTCATAGAAAATCAGGATTCGCCGCTTTATCAGTCAGAAATTTTCAATCAAATCATTGCATACATCCAGCTTCATCCGAAAAGATGTTCATTGAAGCAAACAGAAAAAAATTTAATTCTTACCATTCAGTCGGTTCATGTACTTGGCTCGGCAATAGATATATTAAAACAAATGACCGAGCGAAAAGAAGTAAGCGCATGAAAATTAAAATTCTGATTTCAGTTATATTATTTTGTTTGTCCGGAGAAGCATGGAGTAATTCAATTGACACTTTAAGCAATACAGAAGAGAAACATCATCACCATGACAATCATAAAAATGAAATTGGAATAGCCAATTCGCCGGTATTCTTTACCAACTCAAAGAAGATTAGCTATGGGCTTCACATCCACTACATCCGGAATATTAAAGAATCCAATTTCGGAATTGGTGCGGGCTATGAAAAAATTTTCAATAAACAAGGGCATAATATGTTTGGAGTGGTTGTCAGCTACGCTCCTATTGATAAACTTAGTCTTATTGTTTCACCCGGAGTTACTTTCGAACACGAACATTCTAACAGTCCAAGTTTTGCTTTGCACTTAGAAACCTCTTATGAATTTGAAGTTAAAAATTTTCATCTGGGACCGAACCTGGCATTTGCTTATGACCCTGAAGACTTACATATCAGTTTAGGTCTTCATCTTGGAATTGGATTTTAATAAACGAAAAGAAAATGTCTGATAAATACAATTTTTAACTTTTATGTGGCTTCATCTTTACATTCTAAATATTATTCTGTATGATGAACTATAAAAATATGCTCTACTTTCTACTGTGTCTGAGTTTCTCAATCATTCTTGGCGCTTCAGTTTACGAACATATAGCAGTATGGCCAAACGCATTTGCCGCTCCACCAAAATCTTTAACTATGTTTCAGGGCGATTATAAACTTAATCCCGGATTATTTTGGAAGATAATTCACCCGATAACGCTATGGCTTTTTATAATCAATCTTGTTATAAACTGGAAGACAGCAAGAAGGATGAATATTTTAACAGCAATGGTTGGGTATGTATTAATTGCGGTTGTAGCTTTTATTTATTTCTCTCCTGAAATAGTATCACTTACCACTATTCAATATGAAGACACTGTAAGCCAAGAAATAGTAAGGAAATTTTCTTTGTGGGAAACACTGAGCTACTTAGAACTGGCATTTGCTATAGTCTTAGCATTTATCTTGTTTATGGGGCTTACAAAATCCAACAATAAATCTAAAGGTTAATAACGGGTAGCTGCTGTTGCCTTTATTCTATCCGGGAAATAACATCAAATTAATGAACTATCACTATCAGAAAAAGTAATCAGAATGAACACGATGAACGATTAAGGTTGTTTTGTATCGTCTTAATAATAACGCCCTATTTAATTGTTTGCTAAAAGGAAAAAGATGACTATTTTTGAGATTCAATTTTTAAACCTTACTGCTATGAAAAAAATTTTTTCGCTTTTTCTTTCATTAACATTCGTTGTCTTTTTGGCTCAGGCACAAAATGTAGTTGAGCCATCTGTTAATCCGACAGAAGTTAAATCACAAACGCTTTCGCCAACTATACCCGCTCAGCAGGGATCAATTAAAGTGGAACAGAATGTAAATACCGAAAACCAAACTAAAGTTAACGAAGAAGAAGTTGAGGTAAAGACTGTTCAGTCTAATCTTTCTTCGCACGACAAAACCAACTGCAACCCGGCTAATTGCAAGAAGAAAATGCAGTGCCATGGGAATAATAAAACATCTGCAAAGGACGATGCAGCAGGACAAACAATTAATGAAACCAAAGAAGTGCGTCAGATAAATTCTACATCAACGCCGGTTGATAATAAACTTCAAATTGCCAATACGGAAGAGATGAAGCAAGTGGCAGCGCCTCTGAAATAAATTTCAACTTTACCTAAAATGAGAAGGGAGCTTTTTAAGCTCCCTTTTTATTGGTGATAACTGTTACAGCATTCCTTCATCTGCAAAACTGTAATATCTTTTATCTGCTATTATCAAATGATCAAGTACTGCAATTTCTAAAAGTGTTCCTGCTTCTTTTAGTTTCTTAGTGAGTGAAATATCCTGAACGCTGGGAGATGTGTTTCCGGAAGGATGATTATGGCATAGAATAATTGATACGGCATTGGATTGAATAGCGAGATTAAAAACCCGCCGGGCATCTACCACAGTTCCTGTGATTCCACCTGTACTAAGTTGCTCTTTACTCATTACCTTATTGGCTCTGTTAAGAAGGATAATCCAAAATTCTTCGTGAATTAAATCACTTAAACAGGGCGACATCAGTTCAAAAGTATCTTTACTCGAAGAAATTTTTGTCCGTTCTTTTATTTCCGCACTTTGCCTTCTTCTTCCCAGCTCAAGCGAAGCAACAAGTGTAACAGCCTTCGTTTCACCAATTCCTTTAAATCCGAAACTCAGAATATCTTTCACCGAAAGTTTACCGAGTTCATTCAAATCATTTCCGACTTTCAGTAACAGTTTTTTAGAAAGCTCTACCACAGATTCGTTGCGCGAACCGCTTCTCAGCAAAATAGCGAGTAGTTCGGCATCGGTTAATGCCTGTTTTCCTTTCAGCAGGAGTTTTTCGCGGGGCTTGTCTTCATCAGCCCATTCTTTCAACGAAAGATTTACGGAAGTGATTTCTTCCATAGGATTTAGTTTTAGTGCAAAATGATTTCTTTATCTGTCGGATGTTTCAAATAACTCTTTTATGCCAAAGGCAACTCTCTCTTCATGTTTTAGCAACCATTCTTTTCGCCACAGCCCGCCGGAGTAACCTGTAAGTTTTCCATTTGATCCTACAATACGATGACAAGGAACTACTATTGACAATTTATTTTTTCCTACAGCATTTCCTACGGCACGGGTACTGTTTCTATCCCAATGCTTTTTAGCAAGCTCAAGATAAGTTTTTGTTTTACCAAAAGGAATTTCACTGATAAAATTCCAGGTCTTCTGCTGAAAAGCAGTACCCTGCTGTTCTGTATTTATAGTGAAGACTTTTCTCTTTCCTTCAAAATATTCCTTTAATTGTTTTTCGCACTGCTGAATTACTCTCGGAACAATGCCTGAATACTTCTTGATATTTTCTTTTCTTACGAACAGGATAGAAAGAATCTGTTTATGATTTCCTGATATTTCAATTAGTCCGACAGGCGACTGAAAATAAACAGTAGCTATTGTATCTTTTCTTGGTTCAGTTTTTTGTTTTTCTGTATTCACAGACTAAAAATAAAAAAGCTCCCTGAAAAATCAGAGAGCTTTAGCAATAGTTTGTTGTAAAGATTATTTTACACTTGCTGCCTTTTTCATCAGGCTTGATTTAAGGTTAGCAGCTTTATTTTTATGAATCACATTTTTTCTTGCGAGTTTATCCACCATTGCAATTACCTCTGGAAGAGATTTCTTTGCCTCTTCCGGATTGGTGGTCAGGCGAAGTTTTTTAATTGCATTTCTTGTAGTTTTAGCATAATAACGGTTATCCTCACGGTGCTTTTTTGACTGGCGGTCAGCTTTTTTTGCATTTTTAGTATTAGCCATTGAAATTCCTTTTTAAAATTGGAGGGCGAAGATACATTTTCATTCTGAACTGCCAAACCTTTTCTTGTAGATGATTTTAGATTACATCACCATTTTCCGGTGTCCCACCCACACAAACCGCTTTATTACAAACTCAGGATTAGTAAAAGTGGCATTGCCGGCAGGGTTTCCGCCTGTAACATGGAAGTCAGAAAAGGCGGCGTGCTGGTTCACCCAAATCGGTCCGGTAAGGTTAAAAGATACGGGTGTAAATACCTCTGTCATTTCCTCGCCAATCATCCGGATGATGTTTTCATCGGTTGAATAAGCGGCGCAGGTGATAGCGCCATGTTTTTGTGCCATTTCTTTGGCGAACTTAACGGATTCGGCGGTGTCTTTAGTTTTAATGGCGATGGCAATAGGTCCGAACAATTCACACTCGTAAATATGGTGCGCATTGCCTTCCACCTCAAGCAGCGCCGGCGAAGTGGTTCGTGCCTGCGGAAATTCATCATTCTTCACCGCAGTAGTTTCAAGTACCACAGCAGCGCCAACTTCTTTTACATTGGCAACCCGTTTGAGTGTAACATCATTTTGAACCGAGCCGAAAACTCCCGCACCCATCTTTGGATTAGTGGTAATGCCGACAATAGCTTCTTTAAGTTTTGTTACAACTTCTTCATAACTGTAGGTTTTGTCGTCTGCTTTCACACCTGAGGCAGGAATGAAAAAATTCTGTGGAGCTGTACACATCTGACCGGAATAAAGCGAAACAGAGAAAGAAAGATTTTGCATCACAGCATTGATGTCATGTACTGAGTCAATAATCACACTATTGACTCCTGCTTTCTCAGTGAACACTGTTTTGTTGCCAAGTGATTCAACATAATTGCCAAACGAAGAACTACCGGTATAATCAATCAGTTTTATATCGGGGCTTTCCGTATATTTTTTGGTCATCAGTTTGTCTGAAGTGTCGGCAGCAAGCTGAACGATGTTTGGGTCATAACCATTCGCAGCAAACACTTCCTGCATAGCTGCTGTTACAATAGCAATAGGAAGTACTGCTTTAGGATGCGGCTTAATGATAACAGTGTTTCCCGCAATCAAATCAGCAAATACTCCGGGAACGGTATTCCAGACAGGAAAAGTAGAACATCCAATCACTAACCCGATTCCTTTTGGAATAGCGGTAAATGTCTTTTCTAACTTCACTGAAAACTTTCCCATCGGTTTTTCCCATAAAACATTTTCTGGAAATTTTTTCAGTTCCTCATATCCCAAAGCTATTGGCTCCAGTGCGCGGTCGTTACTGTGTGGTCCGCTTGCCTGAAACGACATGATAAAACTTTGACCGGTGGTGTGCATGGTCGCATGAGCAATATCGAAGAAATGTTCTTTAATTTTTTCTAATGCCTCTATTAATATGCCGGAGCGTTCTTCGGCAGATGTTTTTCTCCACTTTTTAAAAGCTTCTTTTGACTTTGCAATTACATCATCGGGAGAATAAACCGGGTATTTTATTCCAAGCGGTTGCAGCGTGTAGGGCGAAACTTCGTCCCCTTCATAAGTTGCCGTATTGCTTTGTTTCAGCAAGTTAAAATTCTTGTTAAGCAGATTCTTAAAATGTTCTTCGCCTGTTTTGGGTGCATCTTCGCCATACGCTTTTGGGTGTTCAGGATAGGCAGCGTAGAATTTTCGTTCGTGAACTGCTTTAATCGCTGTGTCTAATAGCAGTTTATGTTTTTCAAAAAGTGTCATGGGTGTAAATTGGATTGGTCAAAAATAGTTTTTCGGCTTGATAATATTCCGTTGGCGCAGAAGGTGAAAATTTGAAAATGATATTCTTATTCTTTCTTTTGTACATGTAAATATGAAGAACACTAAGCAGCAAAAGAAAAGTTCCAACCCGCCAAAGAAACCGGCTGCGGCAATTGTGCCCGGCGAGTTGAAAGAACACTGGGTTTATATTATTCTGTTGGCTTTCACTTTTATTCTTTATGCCAATACGCTCAGCCATGATTACACGCTTGATGATGCGATTGTAATTACGGATAATATGTTTACCCAAAAGGGGTTTGCGGGAATAAAAGATATTCTCACGCACGACACCTTTCTCGGATTTTTTAAACAAGAAAAAAGTCTGGTTGCCGGAGGACGCTACCGTCCGTTGTCATTGGTAACTTTTGCAATGGAGTGGCAGTTTTTCGGAAAGAGTCCGGGAGTGAGTCATTTCTTTAATATTCTGTTTTATGCACTGACAGGTATTTTAATCTTTCTGTTACTGAAAAGATTGTTGCTGTTACAGCAAACAAAATATTCCTATCTCGTTCATCTGCCATTTATCGCTGCTCTTGTTTTCATAGCGCTGCCGGTTCATACAGAAGCTGTGGCAAATATTAAAGGTCGTGATGAAATTCTTTCCATGTTGTTTTCTCTTGTAGCAGCCAATCTTTTTTTAAAATATTTAGATGAGGGAAAAAGATTGAATCATCTGATATGGGGAGCAGTTTGCCTTTTTCTCGGATTGTTATCGAAAGAAAATGCCATCACTTTCTTTTTAGTTATTCCAATGATGATTTGGTTTTTCAGAAAATCCGCAACTAAAGATTACATACCGGTAATGGCTGCAGTGATTATTTCTTCTGCCGTTTTTCTGATACTTCGTCAGTCGTTTACCAATACTTCTATCAATAAAGAAGTAACCGAGCTGATGAACAATCCTTTTTATGGAATGACTGTAGCGCAGAAATACGCTACAATTATTTTCACTTTCGGTAAATATTTATCAGTGATGATATTGCCTATCACGCTGACACACGATTACTATCCGTATCAGATTGCTATTCATAATATTGATAGTATAGGGACTATTATCAGCTTTATTATATGTGTGGCAGGATTAGCAATAGCGCTGTTACAGTTAAGAAAAAAGACATTGTTGTCATTCTGTATTTTATTTTTTGCACTTACTTTTTCTATTGTTTCCAATCTGGTTTTTCCGGTCGGTACATTTATGTCTGAACGGTTTGTGTTTATGCCTTCATTGGCTTATTGCATAATGCTTGCTTACCTGATTTCATGGATACCATTGTATAAACTTCAGACAGCGGGTTTGAAACAACAAGAGAACAAAAAGGAATTTGATACAGCTATCAAACTTGCCAATACAAACTTTTTCAGGAACAGAATTATTCAGGCGGTTCTGGTAATAGTTATAGGAGGATATGCCGTCAGAACGATTGTTCGTAATCCGGTATGGAAAGACAACTTTACTCTTTTTCTCACCGATGTTCACAACTCTCCCAACAGCGCCAAACTGAATAATGCTGCAGGTGGTGAGTTGCTGGCGCAGTCGGATAAGGATACTTCGGAGGAAGAGAGAATAAAGAAAATTAATCAGGCAAAAATTTATCTGAATAAAGCGATAAAAATTTATCCCCTTTACAACAATGCTTATCTGCTGCTTGGAAATGCTTACCTGAAAGGCGACAAGGATTTTGAAAAAGCATTTGAAGCGTATAAAAGTGCGCTTCGTATCAATCCGGATTATGGTGATGCACTTCAAAATATGACGGTACTGTTTAACAACTGGACAGATTTGCCAAAAAAAATAATCGCACTGAAAGATTTTATTAAAGAGCAACCGAAAAACGCAAAACTTTATTCGCAGTTGGGCGCTGTTTATACTAATGCAGGCGAGTATGATTCGGCAATTGTTGCTTATAAAAAAGAGATTGAGATAGATGTTAATTCAAGTGACGGATACAATCAATTAGGGATGATTTACGGTAAGGATAAAGGCATGTATGACTCCTCTGTTTATTATCTGAAAACTGCAATTGTCAAAAATCCGAACAACATTGATGCGTACGAAAATTTGGGGGTGGGCTATGCAATGAAAAAAGATTTCCAGAGTGCGCTTGCGACTTTCAGAAACGGACTTCAGGTAAACCCCAACAGCGCCAAGCTTAATATGAATCTTGGTTTTACTTACATGAATCTTGGTCAGCAGGCAGAAGGGCAGCAGTATATCAACCGTGCGTATGAACTTGATCCGTCGCTGAGGCAGAAGTGATTTGTTCGTGCTGGGATTCTGTTTAACAAATTCCTCTCCCATAGGGTTAATGTCAGCATCTGGAGGTAAATCCCTCGCCTTTAGGCGAAAACTTTAGTTTGGGGAGACATTTTATGGTAGATATCCCAATTTGTAGCCACATTGGGGAATATAGATGAAGTGATAATGGAATATAAAGAGAAGCAAGGTCAAGAGACAAAAGATGGTGATTTTACAGTGGCTGATGGTCTTTAGCCGGCATATAGCCGGAATGATAACCTTTCGCCTTATAGGCGAAAGTAGTTGAGTCCTGAGCATGGATTTAAAAGCAAGATAGGATAACCCTGCGGTCAAGGTAGTAACACTACTCATTGCAAGAGCTAAAGTAGTGTTTCCGGTTGATTACCATACTCGCATTGATTACCGCAGGGTTATTCCCCAAAGCAAAAAGGCATCGCGGGAATTAACCCTGCGGGAGAGGAAAAATGAAAGCAGGATCAAACAGTGTTACAGTAAATACCGCCGAGTCCTGCGCACACGCACAAGGCACGGCAGCAGTGACTCGGCGTGAACGGAGAAGAATAAAGTTAATTAATCTGCGTAAAATAAGATTCAGGAACAGGCGTTTGATTGACTTACTTAAATGCTCCATTATAAACTCATGAAAAACATCTTCCCTTATTTTCTTTTTTCAATAATAATTTTTGCCTGTAAGAACGACCATTCATTGATGCCCGTTGAACCTCTTCCGGACATCACGAGTGGCTTAGTCGTTAATATTTCGTTAGATGGAAATGGATTTGATTCTGTGAGCGGAAATAATGCCATGGAAATAAAAAATGTTATTCCTGCGATAAATCGTCGTGGAGAACAAGGCAAGGCGATGCAATTTAGCCGCAATGATTCCTCCTTTATTGATTTCGGAGATTTGGCAGGTAGTTCATTCCCAGACAATCAGTTTACGGTTTCGTGCTGGGTAAATGTAACAGATACATTAAGTCCGGTTTGTATTTTAAGCAAACGAGGTATTAACGGACCTTTTGAATATAGTTTGGATAATCATTTTAACCGAAGAGTTTTCAATTTTGATAATTGGATAGATAATGGCGGAGCAACCGTATATGGAGTTGATCCCTTAAATGCTTCGGCTAAAATTGAACTCAATACCTGGCAGCACATTGCTTTTACGGCAGATGGCGCTCAACTTAAAGCATATCTGAACGGTGTGTTACAGCAGGGCATTGATAATTATCAGCCGAATACTTTTTTCAGCCGTACAGGAGCTCACTTTGTTATTGGAAACGGCGGCGGCTGGGATAGAAATTATTTCTTCAACGGAAAAATTGATGATATAAGAATTTATAACTACGCGTTGGATGCAGAGACTATTAAATATTTGTCACAGGAGTAATTAAAGTATCTTCAATACTTCTACTTTATCCTTCCCTAACTGCGCTTTCAATTCATCAAGCGAATTAAATTTTTCTTCAGTGCGCAGCCATTTTAATGTTGCTATTGATTTACTGTTACAGTAATATTAAAATATGCTGTATCTGTCCTTTCAGATAAATTACTATGCCGGTATTTTTATTTCAGGCAGTAATACATCAGTTTAACATATTCATTATTCACTGCAATCATTCTGTTGCAGGACTTCCTTTTCGGAATTCACCGTCAATCGAGGAACTAAGTAAATAAACGATATGTTAATTGGAACGATAGCTTAGAAAGTGATATAGCAAGACAGATGTTGTACACTAAATACCGGCGGAGGATCCGTCGTGGACGGGCAGTTACAATAAAAGACAAAAAATATCTGCAGTATGGTTGGTGCAATTTTTTTCTTTATTTTAAACAAAGCACTTTTAATTATAACAAACATATATACTTCGTTCTTTAATCTTTAAATCTTACCCCTATGAGAAAGTTCTTCAAAATTTCTTTTATTGTTATAATTGTACTCATAGTACTTATCGGAGGATTTGCTCTCTCTATTGAAATAAGAGGAATCCCAACTTACAAAGCGGAAAACCCGGCTATTACAATCACCTCTACCCCTGCAAGAGTGGAAAGAGGAAGAATATTAGTCAACCTGCTATGTGCAGACTGCCACAAAGACCGCACTACAGGAAAACTTACAGGAGGCGATATGGATCCCGAGCATAAACTTCCTTTTGGGGGAATGTATTCTCAAAACATAACTCAGGACAAAACAGTAGGTATTGGCGACTGGACCGACGGTCAGATAATCTATCTGCTCCGTACCGGCTTAAAGCGCAACGGAAAATATGCCCCTCCCTGGATGGCAAAATTACCGAACATGAGTGACGAGGATATCGCTTCCATCATTTCATTTCTTCATTCCGATGATCCGATGGTTACTGCTGATCCCACTCCTGATCGCCCATGTGAGCCAAGTTTTCTGGCAAAGCTTTTATGCCTTGTTGCATTCAAGCCATTTCCCTATCCCAGCCATGCAATTCCCCAACCCGATACAACCAATAAAGTAGCATGGGGAAAATATTTAGTGTGGAACTTAGACTGCTTTAGTTGTCACTCACAAGACTATTCAAAAAATGATTACTACTATCCACCCAATTCTGTCGGCTATTTAGGAGGTGGGAATAAAATGCCCGAAGGCATATATTCTGCTAACATTACTCCTGATAAAGAAACAGGTATCGGGAACTGGTCTGAAGAGACTTTTATAAGGGCGTTTCGTTTCGGGCTAAAGTCGGATGGTACCACTACTCGCCCTCCTATGAAACCATTTACTATGCTGAGCGAATCAGAGGCAGATGCTATTTATCAATATCTGCAAACAGTCCCCCCAATAAAGAACAAGGTGGATAGAAACGTTCATAAAAATTGATTATCATTTTGTTGCAGGAGGATTTCCTTTTCGGATCTCTTCGTCAACCAAAGAAGTAAAGTAAATAAAAGATGTGTTCATAAGAAACATTATACCAATTTTATTTCATAAATAGTCTAAAAGTATTATATTTGCCGCATGGCAAATGCACTTACATTAAATATCAAAGAAAGCAAAGAGCAACTACAGAGCTTGTTGAAGAAACAACCTGCTTCGCTGAGAAGCAGAGTGGTGATGTTGCTGGCGATAAAGAAGAGCAAAACACCGCTTTCTAAAATTGAATTGGCTCGACAGGTAGGAGTTAACCCAAACAGTATCCAAAAGTGGCGGACACTTTATCGTCAGCAGGGTATTGACGGCTTACTCAAACATAACCGGGGCGGTAAACGCAGAGAGGTTATTACTCCACAAGTTCACCAGGCGATACAAAAGCGGCTACACAGCGCAGACGATGCATTTAGTAGTTTTAAACAATTACAAGAGTGGGTAGATGAACATTTCATCAAGGGAATCAAGTACATAACTATCCATGCGTATGTAAAGAAACATTTTGGCGCCAAACTCAAAGTAGCCCGCAAAAGTCACATTCATAAGAGCGAACAAGCTATTACTGAGTTTAAAAAAAAACTCCGGTCATCCTCGCCGAAATAGCCAAAGAAAATAGGGATCGTTATCACTCTTTCAATATTTATTTTCAGGATGAAAGCCGTTTTGGATTGTTCACCCGCAATGGCAGAGCTTTAACTGCCAGAGGGGTTAAACCGATTTGTCCGTATCTACATCGTTTTGAGAATCAGTATGTGTTTGGCGCTTTTTCTCCCATTACCGGAGACAGTCTAATGTTGGAGATGCCTTACTGTAATACGGACACCTTTCAGGTTTTTCTTAATGAATTTTCTCTACTTAATCCTGACGAGTTCAAGGTATTGTTTTTAGATAATGGCGCTTTTCATAAAGCCAAACGATTAGTCATACCTAAAAACATGGCTTTACTGTTTCTTCCTTCCTACAGTCCTGAATTAAATCCGGCAGAACAAATCTGGAGAGTGATTAAAAGCCAAATGAAAAATAAGGTTTATAAAACGCTGTCTGAGTTATCCAATGCGATCACTCAAATCACCAATCGCCTTCTCAATCCCCATCAAATTAAATCCATTACAGGATATGAATTTTACCTGTCTTCTTTTCAGA
>CAYRJA010000100.1:0-12021 GCA_964424455.1 uncultured Bifidobacteriaceae bacterium | reverse complement strand
TTTTTTCTTTTATACTTACCTGCCTTTACTTGTAGTTTTCATGCAACAATACCAAATTTCTATAAGATTACCGTAATTCTTTTCTGCAACACCCAATAAGGGTTCATAGACACAACAACTCTTCCTTGTTGAAAACAATAAATCGCCGGCTCTGAGCGTATTTATACTTTTCATCGCTGTTAATGCAGCAATAATCTTATGGTTGAAACTACAAACAAGCTTAAAGGAAAACGTGCAGCTCAGGAAATTGAGTTAGAAGTGGAAGAAACTGATGAACAACGTGAAGATAAAGATTCCTCTGAAATCGAATTTGATATAGTAAAGTCTAAAGCACCCAAGCCCGAGAAAGAGAGGAAGGAAAAGAAATCCAAAAAAAAGAAAGTCAGTTTACTGAAACGCATTCTTGAAGATGAACGAACCCCGAAGATTGCGGGGTTATTGTCTGTTCTGTTGTCTGTTTTTCTTTTCGTGTCGTTCATCTCTTATTTGTTTACATGGAAGAGTGATCAGGCAGCGATTTATCCGTTTTCATGGAGCAATTTCTTTAACCAGGGAATTAAAGCAGAAAATCTGATGGGGAAAATGGGCGCTTATGCTTCTCACCTTTTCATCAGGAATGGATATGGCATTACCAGCTTCCTTTTTGTTTCATTTTTCTTTTCACTTGGATTAAATCTTATTCTTCGCCGTAACATATTACCCATCGGCAAAATTGCAAGACACAGTGTGGCGTTGCTGATACTTGTTTCCGCTTCACTTGCATTTATTACAGTAAAAACAGGATTCCCTTACGGAGGTGCATTTGGCGCTTATGTCAATGACTGGCTACTCGGTTTCTTCGGGCAGATTGGAACAGGCGCTATACTGGCTTTCTCTTTACTGGCGTATGCTACAGTTGCCTTTAATCTGAACTTCAGCTTTTTTCTGAAAAAGAAAATAACAGAAGATGAAAATGGTGTCATCCCGACTACAGAAGACGAACGAAAAAATGTTCCGCTTGTGGTAGATAACAAAAACCCATACTTGCTTGATCCGCAAAATGCAGAAGAGGAAATAACGAATAAAGCAGTAAATCCTGTTTCTGAAACTGTTTCAGATAATAAGCCGGAGGTTGTACCTGTTACAGATGATAACGGATTTGAAGAAGTGGAAATGCATAGTGATGAAGAACCTTCTGATGAAGAAGAAGATATTTCACTTCACATTGTGGAAACCACGGAAGAAAAAGCAGCGGATGAAATTGTCCAGCCCAATGCTCCGATGGAAGATTATGATCCCACTCTTGACCTGAGTGACTACAAATATCCTGAACTGGATCTGCTGCAGAACTATGGTACGGAAGCCATCACCATTGATAAGGAAGAACTGGAGCGAAACAAGAATCAGATTATCACCACACTGCAGAATTATGATATAAATATTTCTAAGATAAAGGCAACAGTAGGACCTACTGTAACACTTTACGAAATTGTCCCCGCGCCGGGTATTCGTATTTCCAAAATAAAAAATCTCGAAGCAGATATTGCTTTAAGTCTGGCAGCGCTCGGTATTCGCATCATTGCACCCATACCCGGAAAAGGAACCATTGGTATCGAAGTTCCTAATGTACACCGCGAAACGGTTTCCATGCGTACACTGCTTGCGTCTGAAAAATTCCAAACAACTAAGATGGATTTACCGGTAGCGCTTGGTAAAACTATTTCCAACGAAATTTTTATTGCCGATTTGGCAAAGATGCCTCACCTGCTTGTTGCCGGCGCTACCGGACAGGGAAAATCAGTCGGAATAAATGTGCTGCTCACTTCTCTGCTCTACAAAAAGCATCCTTCACAAATAAAATTTGTGCTGATTGACCCTAAGATGGTGGAACTCAGTTTGTACCAGACGATTGAAAAACATTTTCTTGCCAAACTGCCTGGACAGGAGAATCCGATTATTGTTGATACCGACAAAGTAATCAATACACTGAAATCGCTTTGTCTTGAAATGGACTTGCGCCTGAAACTGTTGATGGAAGCAGGATGCAGAAACCTTAATGAATACAACGAAAAATTTATTTCGCGACATCTGAACCCTAATAAAGGACATCGCTTTCTGCCATTTATCGTGTTAGTGGTGGATGAGTTTGGTGATTTGATTATGACAGCAGGAAAAGAAATTGAAATGCCGATTACCCGGCTTGCACAAAAAGCACGCGCTATTGGTATTCACCTCATTATTGCCACACAAAGACCTTCGGTAAATATCATTACCGGAAGTATAAAGGCAAATTTCCCTGCGAGAATTGCCTTTAAAGTAGTAAGTACAATGGACTCAAGAACAATTCTTGATACAGGCGGTGCAGACCAGCTAATAGGTAAGGGTGATATGCTGATATCTGTAGGCGGCGATCTTATTCGTCTGCAATGTGCATTGGTTGATACACCTGAGGTAGAAAAGGTAATGAACTTCATCGGCTCGCAGCGCGGATATCCGCAAGCACACATGCTGCCCGAAGTTCCTAATGAAGACGGTGAAGGCAATGATAACTTCGATCCGGAAGACAGAGATGAATTTTTTGAAGAGGCAGCCCGTCTGATAGTCACGCATCAACAAGGTTCTACCTCTCTGATTCAGCGCAAAATGAAATTAGGATATAACCGCGCCGGTAGATTAATGGACCAGTTGGAGCAGGCAGGAATTGTAGGTCCCAGCCAGGGAAGTAAAGCAAGAGATGTGTTGATTCGTGATGAACTGTCATTGGAACAGTTTTTGAATTCTATGAGCGATAAAGTTTAATTTCGCCATCATTTTCAAAATCATGAAAAACAGGTTAACTCATTCCATCTTTTTATCTCCTCTCTTTTTTGTTTTTATTATTACTAACGAATTACTTGCCCAGCAGCCGGATACCAAAACGGCAAAAACAATTTTGAGCGGAGTCAGCGACAAGTACAAATCGTATTCAGCGATAAAAGCAACTTTTATTATTAAAACAGAAAACAGCGCCGGTCAACCAACAGATCAGAAAAGCGGAACGCTGTATGTAAAAGGCAATAAATACAAGTTAGAGATGAGCAATCAGGAAGTCATCTGTAACAATGCAATCATTTGGACTTATCTGAAAGATGCAAATGAAGTACAGGTCAATAATTATGAACCCGATGATAATACGATTAACCCGTCACAGATATTTACTATTTATGAAAATAACTTTTTAGTCGGATACATTGAAGAAAAAAATCAGAATGGTAAAATTTATCAGGTAATAGACATGACACCGAATGATAAAACAAAATCTTATTTTAAGATCCGGTTGATGATTGATAAAACTTTAAAAGTCGTTTATTCCGCAAAAGTTTTTGATAAAAACGGAAACAAATACACTTACGAGATTCAGAAATTTACTCCCAACTTTTCTGTTACAGACGGCTTCTTCACTTTCGACACAAAGACTCATCCCAGTGTTGAAGTGGTGGATTTGAGGTAAATCACTGTTTTATATTCAGAGTTCATGAAAGTATGAGAACTCTTGGTTAATATACTTTGCCGGAATGTTACCTTCCTTTATTGTGAAAAGAATACTAATACCTGTCTTTTGCCGAAATTCACAAGGATTAGTGAAGCGACTATGCAATAATCCGGTAATCAGTAGGTAACCTTAAACGCAATACAAGAAAATATACAGATTTAGCAAAACCTTTTTTGTATGAATAAGTAAAGGTGTCCGCTTCCATCATAAAAATGATGAGAAAACACCTTTACGGATGAAGAAATTGCTTAAAAAGTATGTTTTTACAGGAATTTTGTGCTTTAGTGCATTTGCTGCATTGTATGCACAAAGTAGTACTTCTTCCGGCGCAAAGGCAGATTCATCTCAATCAGATACCGAAGAAAGGAAACTAAAATTTGAGATAGAAACCGATTTCTCCAACTCTTATTTATGGCGCGGCATTGTTTTTAATCAGGGTGCGGTGTTACAGCCGGCGGCGACTGTTTCATACAAAGGACTGCAAGCAACTTTATGGAGCAACCTGTCACTTTATGAAAGTGATGGAAATGAAAAATTCAGAGAACTGGACAGCTACCTCAGCTATGAAAAGGAGTTAGGCAACTTTTACCTGCAGCCGCAACTCAATTTCTATTTATGCGGACAAACGCTGACAGGCGAAGCAGCTTTTTTCTTCGGCTACTACCTCGGCAATATGGGTATTTACACTGAACAGAGTTATGACATCATTCAGAACCCCGGCAGCATTTATATAGAAAACGGTTTTAATTATGATAATAAAACCGATAAACATCATCTTCAACTTTATCTCGCTCATGGAATCGGCAATGAGCTTTTCAATGCTTACAATGTAGCAATACCTGAAAACGACTTGCCCGCTTCGGCTTACCAGTTAGTGAAACTCGACGGCTCTTACCGTATCAATTTCAATAATGGATTCTATTTGCGACCGCATTTTACCTGCAATTATATTTTTCAGCAGGAAGCTAAAGATTTTTTAAATAAAAATAATTTCAATTTAGGATTAACAACAGGATTTCAATTTTAAAACACTATGAAAATTCAGGTTAAAGTTCTTCTGTTTCTCGCACTCATTGAAGTAATATTTATTATCACCTTCGTTATAATGGGACGCTCTAATAAAGAGCAAATGGAGAAAATTTTACAAGTAATACAACAAGAAAAATCTGCCGACTACGATAAAGCAGCGGTGATGAAAGGCGCATCGCTTGAAATGATTGTAAACACCGAATACAGCATCTGGAGCGAGATGGCAGACTTTGTACAACTGGGTTCATCGCCGGAATTTTCCAAAACGGCTACTGAGTCACAGAAAGAGTTTGCAGAAACGAGTATAGATATTTTGCTTAAACAATATGGATTCTGTGGTGTGTGGGTTTACACGCCTCAGTACAAACCGGTTTATTCAATTGTGCAAACGGATTCTTCTTTTCTGTCTTCGCTGCCGTTCAGCCGTCAGCAGTTTGATGATATATTTATTCACACATCACCGGAAAAGGGAATCAACTTTTGTCATTTCTTTTTGCGAACGCCTTCCAACAAAGTGATTGAAGTTCGCGGCGCTTCCATACAAAATACGGATGATATTTCCCGTAAGGAAAAACCTAAGGGATACTTTTTTGCAGCCAGAGAATGGAACAAAGATTATTTAGCAGAAATTTCAGAAGTGATTGGCGGAAATATCAACCTGACATTAGATATAAACAATACTCTTTCTTTACAGCAAAAGTCCGCGTTGGAAGAAAAAGGAACTGTAACCACCGAACGGTTACTCTATGGATGGAACAACAAACCGGTTGCAAAGATTGTAGCTGACTTCAATGCCCCTCTTTATGAGATGTTTTCTCAGTCAATGCAAAAGGAATTCAGGTCTTTTATTGTGTTGATGCTTCTATTACTTGCTATTGTATTCTTCTCTATTATCATCTGGGTATCAAATCCGTTACGGCGAATATCAAAAACTTTGAAAACGGAAGATGTGTCCTTTATCAGAAAATATACTGATTCAAGAAGCGAGTTCGGCGAACTCTCAAAACTAATCAGAAGATTTTTTATTCAGCGAATGAATCTGACTTCAGAAATCGAAAGCCATCAACGAACAGAAAAAGAATTGGTCAAAGCCAAAGCAGATGCCGATAGAGCCAATCTTGCAAAGAGTGAGTTTCTGGCTAACATGAGCCATGAAATTCGTACGCCAATGAATGGTATTCTGGGCATGACAGAACTTGCCCTCGCCACTAAATTGACAGAAGAGCAACGCGAATACATAGAACTTGTAAAAACGGCTGCTGATAACCTACTCATTGTTATCAACGACATTCTTGACTTCAGTAAAATCGAAGCAGGCAAGATGGAATTGGAAGAGATTGATTTCGACATGAGAGAATTACTCGGGAAAACCATGAAACTACTGGCGCTGCGCAAACAGAATAAAGACATTGAAATACTTGTGGATATTGATGATAATATTCCTAAAATATTATCGGGAGATCCGGGGCGGCTTCGTCAAATCATTATCAACCTGGTAGGTAACGCCCTCAAATTCACAGAATGTGGCGAAGTGATTTGCAAAGTGCAATTAGTCCAGGAACAGGATGGAATGGCATATCTGCAATTTACTGTTTCGGATACCGGAATAGGAATACCGGAAGAAAAACTGAAAACCATTTTTGACCCGTTCACTCAGGCAGACGGTTCTACTACCAGAAAATTTGGCGGTACCGGATTAGGACTTACCATCACCAAAAGAATAATCGGCTTGATGGGGGGAGATATGCATGTGAAGAGTACAATGGGTAAGGGAAGCCAGTTCATTTTCAGTGTTCAGTTGAAAGTGGGAAAGATTGTAACACGTATTATACCGGCAAAGTTTGATAAATTAAAAAATATAAGAGTCCTGATTATAGATGATAACCTGACCAATCGCCGGATTCTCGAAGGACAGTTGAAGGATGTAGTGCAGAATGTAACACTTGCCGACAGTGGTACAACCGGACTAATTGAAATGGGGAAAGCGTACAATGCCGGAAAACCGTTTGACCTGTTACTGCTTGATGTGCAGATGCCTATGATGGATGGATGGGAAGTAGCCCGACAGATTTACCAGAATGTAAACTTCAGGTACACTAAAATATTTGTGATGTCAAGTGTGGCTAATAACATTAGCGCAGAAGAACGGGCGAATTTGAATGTTACCAGTTTTATGGCAAAGCCGGTCACCTATCAGGACATGATGGATGAGCTATTGAAGATATTCGGAGAAGTTGATGTTGATCGGAATATCAAAACGGAGCAGGAGAAGGAAGTGGTTATATATGATACCCGCCGGTTAAATATTCTTTTGGCAGAAGATGATTTGATTAATCAAAAACTTGCTATCACCGTGCTGGAAAGGCAAGGTCATAAAGTAACACTGGCTAATAACGGAGTTGAAGTGTTACAGATAATGAAGAAGGATAATTTTGACATCATATTTATGGATGTGCAGATGCCGCAAATGGATGGTTATGAAACGACCATTTGCATTCGTGAAAATGAAAAAGAAACGAACACCCATATTCCGATTATTGCCATGACGGCTCATGCCATGAAAATGCACCGCGATAAGTGTACGGAAGCAGGAATGGATTACTATGTTTCCAAGCCGATTAAAATAGAGGAAGTTTTTTCGCTGCTTTCGCAAATTTTTGAAGGAAAAGAAATTGTGTTACAGAAAGGCAAAGCAGAGTTAGAAAAAGAGAAACAGGAGAATGCAGAGGCGCTTAATTACGACCGCACTTTCTTCAGCGAACAATGTGCGAATGACGAATCTTTAATGAAAGAACTTGTCAAGCTGTTTCTGAAAAGTATTGATATGCAATTGTCGGGATTGCAGCAGGCGGCGCTTGCCTCAGAAGCTAAAGAGATTAACCGCATCTCTCATAAAATGAGAGGCAGTATATCCCCATTTGGAGCAAAAGAAATCGGCGGGATATTATTAAAAATAGAAACCTGCAGTAAGCAGGATAATCTTTCCGGAATAGAAGATGATGTTACAGTTGTATTGCAGAAAATTTATTTGCTTAAGAATGACCTAAATGATTTTCTGAACGATAATGCTGATTCGAAAGCCGCATAAGTAATATTCAAGTAGGATATTCTCAGCTTAGTAATGAAAATTCAATACCTTCTTTACATCGGTTGAAAGACTCCGCATTACCGGACAGGTATGGGCAGAGTTTTCAAGAATTTTTTTCTCCTTATCAGAATAATTATTTGAAGGGAAATAGAAATCAAGATGAATCTCAGCAATACGGCGGGGATTAGCAGCCATCACCTTCTGAACCGTAACGCGTGTACCGTCAATATTCATCCCATGTGTAAGGCAGGCAATCCCCATAATACTAAGTGCACAACTTCCGGCAGCAGTTGCTACCGTATCTGTTGGAGAAAAGGAAGCGCCCGTTCCATGATTATCTGTTGGTGCGTCGTTGGTGATTACAGTTCCCGATTGCAGGTGCTTCAACTCGCAGTGCAATCCTCCTTTATAAACAATTTCAGCAGTCATTTTATCCGTTTTATTAAATAGTTATATCGGTACTGGGATATAACTTCTTCTTCATTACACGCAAAAGTAGTAATATTGAAGTGTGAAAAGGATATTCCTTGCTGTCATATTACTCTTTCCCTTAACTGTTACAGTTGCACAAAATATGGAGGGCAAAAACCTTCTTTATTACAAAGAAGTAAGCGGCGGCTTTAGTTTGCATACTGAAGGGTGGAGTGTGTTAGTGGATTATTCCAGGATAAAAGATGCTACTGCCAAATTAGTTTATGAGTTTGAAATTTCTCAGATCAAACATCCCAAAGAATTTAAGCAGACACAGGATTTTGGGTTTACCTTTTCAGGAGTCAATGCGCCTAAACCGTTTGTTTATGGAAAGCAAAACAGTTTTTATCTGCTGAATGCATCCATAGGAAAAGAAAAGGAAATTGGGCGTAAGGCGCAGAAGAGTGGAGTGTCTATCAGCATGAAATACCTTGCCGGGATTTCACTTGGACTTCTGAAACCTTATTACATACAGGTGCTTTATCCGGTAGATAATACCTACTACACACTTCGTTCCATCCGTTACACGGAGAGTAACAGAGATAAATTTTTAGACTGGACTACTATCTACGGGGGTGCGGGTTTCTTACATGGATTTAATGAACTTAATCTGATGCCCGGAATAAATGCAAAGTTAGGTTTGGTGTTTGACTGGGCTAACTATGATGAATTTGTAAAAGCGCTTGAAGTGGGGGCAATGTTTAATGCATATTACAAACCTGTTCCCATTATGGTGACAAAAGAGAATAAACAATTTTTTCCAAATGTTTATGCAAGTGTTCGTCTTGGAAAGAGATGGTAGAAGCGCTATGGGATGTTCAATAAAGCTTTTTGAAAACAATGAATGAAGTTATAAAGTCAGAAACAATAAAAGTAAGAGACCCCAAACCGGGATGGCTGAAAGTAAAATTACCTACAGGTGAAAATTACCGGCATGTAAAAAGAGCAGTTGATGAAAATAAACTTCATACGATTTGCCAGAGCGGCAATTGCCCGAATATGGGCGAATGTTGGGGAGCAGGAACAGCTACCTTTATGATACTGGGAGATGTATGTACCCGCAGTTGCGGATTCTGTGCGGTAAAAACAGGACTTCCTACAGAGTTGGACTGGGACGAGCCGATGCGCGTGGCAAAAGCAATAAAACTGATGGGGGTTAAACATGCTGTAATCACTTCCGTTAACCGCGATGAACTGAAAGATGGCGGCGCTGCAATATGGGCAGCTACTGTAACAGCTATCCGGCAGCTTAATCCCGATACAACTCTGGAAACACTCATTCCTGATTTCAGAGGGAATACAGACAGTATTGATAAAATGATTAAGGTCGCACCCGAAATCGTTTCACATAACATGGAAACAGTGAAACGTTTGTATCGTATAGTAAGACCTCAGGCGAAATATGACAGATCACTTGCTGTAATTAAGCAGGTAAAAGAGGGAGGCATTCGGGCTAAATCAGGAATCATGCTTGGATTGGGTGAAACCAAAGAGGAAGTTTATGAAGTGATGGATGATTTACGTAAAGCAGGATGTGAAGTAATGACACTGGGACAATACCTCCGTCCAACTGTAAACCATCTCGAAATAAAGGAATGGATTCATCCGGATTTATTCAAACATTACGAAATAGTCGGTTTGGCAAAAGGATTCAGGCATGTTGAAAGCGGACCGTTAGTGCGTTCATCCTATCATGCGGAAAAACATCTAAAATAGAAGAATCTTATTTTTCAATTTATTAGACAGCCGTATTTGTTAATCGTCGGAAAGTTTAAGCCACTTGAGAGCAATTTTGTATTTTTAAAAATCATTTTTGTTCAATCCTAAATAATGTGATGTTCAGGAAACTGAAATTGTGTTTTATACTTATGTTCACTACAGCGAATGTTTTCTCGCAGTGGACTTGTCCTGTAACTCAAACATTAACCGCGGACCCGATGCCGACAGCAGGTAATTACTTTACGGGTACCACTGTTTCGTTTTGTTATTCTCTGCAAGGATGGACCGAATATGGCTCCAACTATGTCCATGGCTTTTTAATAAAGCTGGGACCCGGATGGGATACCTCAACTTTTAAAGTTACCTCTCTTCCCGGTTCTTGTGATGGAAAAGGAGTATGGAAATTTTTCAGAGCAGATACCAGTATAGGCAACCCGGCGCCGAATAATGTTTATGGATGGGGTATTTATTATGATAAAGGCATCGGACAATTCGGACCAAATGGAAAACCGGGTGATAATTACGGCGACCATACCATTACCGGAACCTGTGTTTGGAATTTTTGTTTTTCCATTCAGGTAAAAAACGTTTGTAACGGTTCAGATTTATCGGTTTCTGTTACAGCTACCGGAGATGGTACCACAGGTGCATGGGCGAATATTTCATGTACCGGAACGCCATTCAACGGACCGGTTTCCGTCTGCAAGCCCAAGTGTAATATGGCTTTAACTGTTACACCTACCATGACGGATTGTGCAATAGATAATGGAACGGCAACCACTAACCTGACAGGAGGAACACCGCCATTTAAATATTTATGGAGTAACGGATCTGGAACGAAAAATATTTCCGGACTTGGAGCAGGAAGTTATACTGTAACCATCACGGATGAAAATCAATGCACCATATCAAAGAGTACAACAGTACAGGTAAATAATCCGGTGAGCATTACCACTACTGCAACTGATATTTCCTGTTTTAGTTTCTGCGACGGAACGGCTGCTGTAACACCTCAGGGAGGACAAGCGCCTTATACTTATACATGGTATCCTTCAGGATCTTCCCAGAAAATTACAGGTTTGTGTGCCGGGTCGTATAGTGTTATAGTAAGCGATGCTAACCAATGCACCCGATCGGGAAGCGTTACAGTCAATCAGTTTGTAAGCGTGGTGGCGACTCCTTCATCTAATCCGGTCAGTTGTTTTGGAGGTAATGATGGAAGTGGCGCTATATCCGTATCATCAGGAACTCCGCCCTATACTTACAGATGGTTTAACGGACAGAATGGAGCATCCATAAGCAACCTGCCTGCGGGTATTTATAATGTGACTGTTACTGATTCCAGAGGATGTTCACTTGATATTGCAGTTACTGTAAAAGGTCCTGCTGAAATAAATATTAACCCTGCTGTTAAAAATGTTTCTTGTTTTGGTTTGTCAGATGCATCCATTATGCTTAATCCTTCATCAGGTGTGGCGCCTTACAGCTATTACTGGTCTTCGGGAGAAACGTTGAATGGTATTTCCAATATCCCCACCGGTTTGTACAGTGTAACAGTTACGGATATGAACTCGTGTGTTAAGAGTTCTTCATATTTCATTACTCAGCCGCCTGAGTTAGGCGCTAATTTCAGACAACAGGCGGCAAGCTGTCCGGAGGTCAATAATGGTATGGCAGAAGTGGTTGCATTCGGCGGAGTAGCGCCCTATACTTATCTCTGGAAGACAAATCCGGCTCAAACAACAGCTAAGGTTGCAAATCTTGCTTACGGCTCATATAAGGTTCAGATAACAGATTTGAATGGTTGTAAAATTGAATTGACAGATTCGGTAAAGGCATTACCCTTATTTAAGGTAAACGCCGGAAGTAACAAGGAAATTAAAAGATATGAAAATACTAATTTGAGTGTTTATGTAAATCAAGCCGGAGATTATTCAGTACTGTGGCAGCCATCTGCAGGTTTGGATGGTTCAAATATTGCTAATCCGACGGCTTCTCCTTCTGTTACAACAACATATATTGTTACAATTACAAACACGGATAACGGTTGTAAGGCAACTGATTCGGTTGTTGTAGTGGTATTACCTACTGACTTTTTATATGTACCCAATGCTTTTTCTCCCAATTCAGATGGACAAAATGATTTATTCTTTCCGATTGCAGGCGACTTGATTGAAGTAACGGATTTTAAGATATATAACCG
>CAYRJA010000099.1:0-12244 GCA_964424455.1 uncultured Bifidobacteriaceae bacterium | reverse complement strand
GATTCATTATTTCTTTACCGATTGTGGTGAATACTGCAATTATTCATACACCCGGATAGAATATTTCGTTCTCATTTGATGCTCTTTCCGTAAAACCCTGAAAGAATTTGATATCATCACAAAGTGTAGAGATAAGTGAGTCATAGTTCAGTGAATAAACTCGTAGAATAAATTCATCTTTTATTAAGGAATTAAGAAATCCCTTTAATCTGGTATTGTAACATTCGTGTTCCTTACTTGAACAATTTAATTCATACTCTTTTATTTTTTCAGCGACTATTCCAATATAGCGTGTGTATAGAAGATAGAAGTAGTAACCTTCTATAATCTCATTACTAATTAATCCAGTAGGATTTTCTAAAAAACAATTTCTAAAAACAACATTTGATAATTTAAATGAGTAGATGCTACCTGTTGAAATTGTTTTATACTCTGGGAATTCACTTTTAATACGCCCGGAGATATCAACTAAAGATGTCCATAGGGGATGAAAACGAATGGGGTTAGGTATATTTTTATTGTTGTAAAACTCATAAAGAATCTCCACTGCATTGAGTAAAGATTCAAAATTTATTTCTTTATTATTTTTTCCATAATAGTTTTCAAGTACCTCTTTTAGAAATAGTCCAAAGGGTTTACCTGACTTTGTTACAGCTTTGCTATCATTTAAAAGAAGATTAGTTAAATCTTCTGTTTTAGGTGCTCCCCATGGTAGAGCCGCTCCTGCGCCAATTAAAATAGTTGTCCTCTTCATAGCAACAAAAATATAATCACCTGCTCAAATACATACTCTTCTCCTTGTACAATGTGCGGAAGAATGGGTCATACAAATCTTTAATGAAGCGGATGATCATTTCTCTTTCCCAATTCTGAATCCGATTTTCTTGCGCGGCGGATTGGGAGGATTCATCAGGTTATGAATTGCCTCAAATAGTAATTGTATTTCTTTATCGTGTTTCTTTAAACCGGAGGTTAACTTCTTTTCAAGTTTTTCAATTTGAGCAGAGAGTTCTTTATGCGCAGCAATCAGCTCACCTGTTTTTATGAACACCCGCACCACAAGAATTCCCGCCTGAACTGCAACAGGGCTGTTTACTGCATTGGCTGCTTGCACTGCTCCATGTTCCGTGAAAGCATAAGGCAAATAACGAGTTCCCCCATGTCCCAATCTTGAGGTCACAAATTGTGACCTCAAATAATTCCACTCATCAGCAGAGAGTTGAAACATAAAATCTTCAGGAAACCGTTCTATATTTCTTTTGATTGCCTGATTAAATACTTTCGTTTTAACTCCATAAAATTTTGCAAGGTCAGCATCAATGATTACTCTTTTCCCTCTTAAAATAAGAATTGATTTTTGGACTTTTTGCTCTGAAAGAATAGGAGGTTTTGACATAACAATTATGCTTTAAGGTGGTCGCAAATTGCGACCACCTTGGTTTTAACACCACCAAAATAATTTATTATTGTTTGCTGTAAAAATTCTTACCTGCTCAAATACATACTTTTCTCCTTGTACAATGTGCGGAAGAACGGGTCGTACAAATCTTTGATAAAGCGGATAGCTTCTCCGGTGGATTTCATTTCAGGCCCTAACTCTTTATTTACATCAGGGAATTTGTCGAAAGAGAAAACCGGCTCTTTAATGGCGTAGCCGGTGAGCTTGCGGTTGTACTTAAAGTCTTTCAGTTTTTTCACTCCCAACATCACTTTTGTGGCAATATTCAGATACGGAATCTGATATGCTTTGGCAATAAACGGTGTAGTGCGCGATGCACGCGGATTTGCTTCAATCACATACACCTTTCCGTTTTTAATTGCATACTGAATATTAATGAGTCCGCGGATGTCTAATGCTTTTGCTAATTTTTCTGCATACTCTACCATCTTTGTAACCACCTCATAAGGCAGGTTGAATGAGGGCAACACCGCACTGGAATCGCCACTATGAATACCCGCCGGCTCAATATGTTCCATTACTCCCATGATGTGTACCTCCTTTCCGTCGCAAATGGCATCAATCTCCGCTTCTTCTGCGTGGTCAAGGAAGTGATCTATCAGAATTTTATTGCCGGGCATGTGCTTCAACAGCTTGAGAACTGCCGATTCCAATTCTTCATCATTAATAACAATTCTCATCCGCTGACCTCCAAGCACATAAGACGGGCGCACTAACACAGGATAACCTACTCGATTTGCCACCTCTACAGCATCGTCCACTGTATAAGCTACTCCATAATCAGGGTAAGGAATCTCAAGTTCTTTAAGTAAGTCTGAAAACAATCCGCGGTCTTCAGCAATGTCCATGTTCTTGAAAGAAGTACCGATGATTTTGATACCTTTTTCTTCCAGCCGCTTTGCAAGTTTCAGCGCTGTTTGTCCACCGAGTTGCACTATCACTCCTTCAGGTTTTTCCATCTCTATCAGCTCGATAAGATGTTCCCAAAATACCGGCTCAAAATAAAGTTTGTCTGCAATGTCAAAATCTGTAGAAACGGTTTCCGGATTACAGTTCATCATAATGGCTTCGTAACCCGACTCCCGAATGGCAAGCACTCCGTGAACACAACAATAATCAAACTCAATTCCCTGACCGATGCGGTTAGGTCCTGAGCCAAGCACAATAATTTTTTTCTTTTTGGAAACCACACTTTCATTTTCCGAATCAAATGTTGAATAGTAGTAAGGTGTTTTTGCCTCAAACTCGGCAGCACAGGTATCCACTAATTTATAAGTACGGTGAATACCAAGTTCTTTTCGTTTTGCATACACATCTTCATCCGTACAGTTACCGAAAAGATTAGCAAGCTGCGCATCACTGTACCCTTTTTGTTTTGCATCAAGCAAAATTTCTTTTGGAATATTTGCCAATTCATATTTACGAAGCTCTGTTTCAGTTGTCACCAATTGACTAATTTGGTTCAAAAACCATGGATCAATCTGAGTAAGTTTGTGAATAGTTTTAGTGGAAACACCGAGTGTCAGTGCATCTTTTATTCTGAATAATCTGTCCCACGACGGATGCTGAATTCGTTCCAGAATTTCTTCTGATTTTTTCCATGCTTTCCCATCTAAACCCAATCCAATAGAATCATTCTCCAGCGACTGACACGCTTTCTGTATAGCTTCAATAAAACTCCTGCCGATTGCCATTACTTCGCCCACTGATTTCATTTGAAGTCCAAGTGTTTCATTAGCTCCATGAAATTTGTCGAAGTTCCAGCGCGGAATTTTCACCACTACATAATCCAGCGCAGGTTCAAAATAGGCAGAAGTGCTTTTTGTAATCTGATTTTTCAATTCATCCAACCGGTAGCCGATAGCGAGCTTCGCTGCAATTTTCGCAATCGGATAGCCGGTTGCTTTAGATGCCAGCGCCGAGGAACGGGATACTCGCGGATTAATTTCAATTGCAATTATATCTTCAGTTTCAGGGTCAATCGCAAACTGCACATTACATCCGCCCGCAAAATTTCCGAGTGAGCGCATCATCTGCATAGCCATATTGCGCATCCGCTGATAAGCGATGTCGCTCAAAGTCATAGCCGGTGCAATTGTTATGGAATCGCCGGTATGAATACCCATCGGATCCACATTCTCTACCGTACAAATAATAACGACATTATCTTCTGCATCACGAAGCAATTCCAGTTCAAACTCTTTCCATCCGAGTACCGCTCTTTCAATCAGTACTTCATGCGTAGGTGAAGCACGAAGTCCGCGTTCCAAAGCTGCATCAAACTCTTCTTTACTGTGAACAAATCCTCCGCCTGTTCCGCCTAAAGTATAAGAAGGTCGAATCACCAAAGGGTATCCTATCTCCTGGGCTATTTCTTTCCCTTTCAAAATGGAGTTAGCCACTTGCGATGGTGCCACAGGAATTCCAATCTCCTTCATCAGCCGGCGAAATTCCTCTCGGTCTTCGGCTCGATTAATGGCAGTGATGTCCACGCCAATCAACTTTACGTTATACTTTTCCCAAACACCCATTTCATCGGCTTCCTTGCAAAGGTTAAGAGCCGTTTGTCCGCCCATCGTTGGAAGTACCGCATCAATTTTTCTTTCTTCTAAAATCTGAATGATAGACTCTACTGTTAAAGGCAGCAGATAAACATGATCTGCTGTAACAGGGTCGGTCATAATAGTTGCCGGATTGCTGTTGATAAGCGATACTTCAATCCCTTCTTCCCTCAGCGAGCGCGATGCCTGCGAACCGGAGTAATCAAATTCACACGCTTGTCCGATGATGATAGGACCGCTGCCGATAATTAATACTGATTTTATAGAGTTATCTCTTGGCATTATTAATAATTAATGAAAAGTGAATAGTGGGAAATGAAATGCTTACCCGATAAAGCAATGGATAAGCAGATACTGTTTTAAAAATCATTTCAAGGCGCAAAATTAAACTTTAAAGTGAGTGAAAAAAGAAAAACCGTTTCTAATCTGTAAATGTTGTTCTTCAAAAAATATTTGAATGGTTATAAATGAAACGGAATAGTTATACCCGGTTTATTAATTCAACAACTATTTGTTCTTAGAATCCTATCTTTGGCGGACGAAAGCGGGAAAAATCTCTCGCTTTTTTTGTGAATGAAAAAAACTGAACAAAGTAGTAGTTCGCCTGAAGGTGTCCGCCTTAATAAATACATTGCCAATGCCGGCATTTGTGCGCGTCGTAAAGCAGATGAATATATTGAACAGGGATTTGTAACCGTAAACGGCGAAGTGGTAAAGGCAATGGGCTTCCGCGTGAAAAAAGGTGATGAAGTAAAATTCAAAGGCAAGATTGTTACAGCAGGTAAAAAATATTATGTGCTGCTGAACAAACCTAAAAATTATATTACCACTACTAACGACGAACGCGAGCGCCACACGGTGATGGAACTGATACGAGGCGCTTCCGATGAACGGCTCTATCCGGTGGGACGCTTAGACAGAAACACAACAGGACTTTTACTTTTCACCAATGACGGCGATCTCGCCCAAAAGCTTACTCACCCAAGTAAAGAAGTAAAAAAAGTTTATCGTGTAACACTCGACAAGCCGCTCACAAAAGAAAATATGAAATCAATTGCCGAAGGTGTTAAGCTGGAAGACGGACTGGCTGTGATTGATGCCATAGCTTATGCGGATGACGATAAAAAAACTATCGGTATTGAACTGCATATCGGCAAAAACAGGATTGTTCGCAGAATATTTGAACACTTTAATTACAAAGTTGAAAGATTAGACCGTGTGCTGTATGCAGGACTAACTAAAAAGGATCTGTCCCGTGGAAAATGGCGGCATTTAACTGACAAAGAAGTTATTTCTTTAAAGCATTTTACATAGGATTAACGACAACTTAAATACCTGTAAAATCAGTAATTACTGTACCTTAACTGAAATTCAACACTCATAGAATAGTAATCTCTGAAGCTTCATTCAGGCAATCAAATACATATAGTTAAAGATGTTCTATTTTATCTTTATCATAATCTTAAACTTCAATTATCTTGCAACCCGTTTTAACAAGATGGTTCTTGTTGAATGGTTCACCTTTAAATTATAAATGGAACTAAAGGAACAAATAGATAAATCTAAATTGCCCAAACACATTGCCGTGATTATGGATGGCAACGGGCGCTGGGCGCAAATGCACGGTGAGAAAAGAGTGTTTGGTCATCAGCATGGAGTTGCTGCTGTACGCAACACAGCAGAAGCATGTGCAGAATTGGGAATTAATTATCTTACTCTTTACGCTTTTTCTACAGAGAACTGGAACCGCCCGCAGCATGAAGTAAATGCGCTGATGGAATTATTGGTAAAAACAATCAGTGCAGAAATGAAAACACTGATGGATAATAATATCCGGCTTCATGCTATCGGCGATTTGCCTTCCCTTCCGGCTTCCTGTTACAATGAATTACAATCAGCGATAAAAACAACAGAAAAAAATTCGGGGCTGAATCTTGTTCTCGCTTTAAGCTATAGTTCACGATGGGAAATGGTTGAAGCGGTAAAGGATATAGCCGCCAAAGTGAAAGAAGGAAAAATAGATCCGTCAACTGTAACAGAGCAAACTATCAGCAATCATTTAACCACTGCCGGTATGCCTGATCCCGAGCTTTTAATAAGAACCAGCGGTGAAATGCGCATCAGTAATTTTTTACTTTGGCAGATTGCCTATACTGAACTTTACATTACACCCGTTCTATGGCCTGATTTTTCTAAAGATGATTTATACACGGCAATACTTGATTATCAGAAGAGAGAGCGCCGCTTTGGAATGACCAGCGAACAAGTAACTACACAATGAGAGAACATTTAATGCTTACGACTTCAGAATTATGATTTTATATTTTTTACTCTTTTACCCAAAACCATGAATCTGAAACTTATTTTTTCTTCTGTCCTTCTTCTTTTATCGTTCCGTCTGCTTGCGCAAACTCCGCCGGACACTTCAGTAGTTGATTACAGCAAACCACACGAATACCTTATCGGCGGCATTACTGTAACAGGCACTCAGTTTCTCGACAACGATATTCTCATTACTCTGGCAGGATTGAAGGTGAATGATAAAGTTCAGATTCCGGGACCGGAGGTGAGCAAAGCCATTCATAATTTATGGAAGCAGGGATTATTTGCCGGCGTAGCTGTTACAATAGATAAAATTGAGGGTGTTAAAGTTTACCTGAATTATGAATTGCAAGAGCGTCCCCGCTTATCTGCATTCACTTTTAAAGGAATCCGGAAAGGACAACAAGATGATTTGCGTGATAAAATTAAGTTGATGAAAGGAAAAGTGCTGACGGATAATGTTACAGTTAACACAATAAATATCATTACTGATTATTATGTTGATAAAGGATACCTGCACCCTAAAGTTGACATCCGGGCAGTAAAGGATACCGTTGTTGCCAATGGCATATTTCTGTATATCAATATTGACAAAGGCAGGCGGGTGAAAATTGACCACATCACCTTTAGCGGTAATACAAATGTGAAATCAAAAAAGCTTCGTCATCTGATGAAGAAAACAAAAGAAAATCCTATTTACTCCCTACTCACAGTAAGTAAGTTCATGAAGAAAGATTATGCAGATGATAAGGATAAGATTATCGCCTACTACAATACTAAAGGTTTCCGTGATGCCAGAATTACCAACGATACAGTTTATCAGAACAAAAGAGGAAATCTGAACATCCACATCTCTATTTCAGAAGGAGACAAGTTTTATTTCCGCGATATTACTTTTTCCGGCAACACAAAATATTCTTCCGGTCGTCTTGATACCCTTCTGAGTATCAGCAAAGGTGATGTTTACAATGAAGAACTGTTACAGCGGCGGCTGACCGCCGACCCGAATGGCAATGATATTTCTTCACTTTATATGGACGATGGTTATCTTTTCTTTTCAGCCATTCCTAGTGAAACAGGCGTTTATAATGATTCAATTGATTTAGAAATAAAGATTTACGAAGGACCGCAGGCAACCATCAGTTCAGTAAATATCAGCGGCAACACCAAAACCAGTGAACGAGTCTTGCGCCGCATCATCAGAACTATACCGGGAAACAAGTTCAGTCGTGCAGATGTCATTCGTTCACAGCGTGAAATCTCCAGTCTCGGATTTTTTAATCCTGAAAAAATCGGTATCACCCCTGAACCGCATCCTGAAAACGGAACAGTGGACATTAATTATTCGGTAGAAGAAAAACCTTCAGATCAGCTTGAACTTTCTGCAGGATACGGTGGAGCGGGACAAGGCGTAGTCGGCGCACTCGGTGTTTCGTTCAACAATTTTTCACTACGGAATATGTTTGAGAAAAACGGATGGAATCCGATTCCTGCCGGTGACGGACAGCGTTTATCTCTGCGTGTAAATACAAACGGAAGGCAGTACCAATCATACACAGCATCATTTACCGAACCATGGCTTGGCGGAAAAAAACCTAACTCACTGTCACTGAGTTTTGTTCGTACCCGTTACTCCAACGGATACCTCTACAAAAAAGAAGACCCGGGTTTTGGATTTCTGGTTACAAATGGCGGCGCTATCGGTTATGGAAAACAATTGAAATGTCCCGATGATTATTTCACACTGATTTCTTCTCTCGATTATCAGCGCTATTCTCTGAAAAATTATCCCCTCAGCTATTTCAATGGAATAAGTACAGGTGAGTTTAATAATCTGGCGCTAACTGAATCTTTCTCCCGCAACTCTATTGACAACCCGCAGTATCCGATGCGCGGTTCCAATTTTTCGCTTGTTGCAAAAATAACCCCCCCCTATTCACTCTTCAGTAACAAGAATTATAAGAATCTTCCATTTGAAGATAAATATCGCTGGATTGAATACCACAAATACCGTGTTACAGCAGAGTGGTACACGAATGTGTTCAGCAAGTTTGTAGTAAAAACTTCCGCAAAGATGGGATTCATCGGCTACTATAATAAAGACATAGCTGTGTCATCATTTGAACGATTCAATGTGAGCAGCGATCCGCTTACGAACTATATTCCAATACTCGGACAAGAAGCCATTTATCTGCGCGGATACCAAAGTTCTATTTCAGGTTCTGCCGGCTCTACCATCTTTAATAAATTTACTGCTGAGTTGCGTTATCCTTTCTCAACCAATCCTTCTACCTTCATTTACGGATTGATTTTTACTGAAGCTGGTGGTGCATGGGATAGCTTTAAAGACTACAATCCTTATATATTAAAACGTACCGCAGGAATTGGGTTAAGAGTATTCCTTCCCGCCTTTGGTTTGCTTGGCGTGGATTTCGGCATTGGATTTGACAGTGACACTCCTATGCAACAAACTTTCAAACAGAAGCTCCAGAATGGCAAATTCAGCATCATACTTGGCTTTGAACCGGATTAATTTTTCACTACCATTGCATTTATTCACTCAATAAAATTTCACCTCTATGAAAAAAGTATTTCTTCTTTTATTTCTGTTGGGAACCACCTTTTTCTCAATGGCGCAACGCTTTGCGTATGTAGATGCACAATATATTCTGGACAACATTCCGGAATATGCAGATGCACAAAAGAAATTAGATAATATTTCTGCCGGATGGCAAAAAGAAATCGAAGCGAAGTACAAAGAGATTGACGGTCTCTACAAATCTTATCAGCAGGAGCAAGTGTTGCTGACAGATGAAATGAAAAAACAGCGTCAATCAGAAATTGAAAACAAGGAAAATGCAGTGAAAGAATTTCAGAAGACTAAATATGGACCTGACGGCGAACTGTTCCAGAAAAGACAGGAGCTGATTAAGCCCATTCAGGATAAAGTATATGATGCCGTATCCAAACTCGCTACTTCCAAAGCGTATGATTTTATCTTTGACAAATCAAGTGGAGTTTCCATGCTTTATGCTAATCCTAAACTTGATTTGAGCGATGATGTAGTAAAAGCATTAGGGTACACTCCAAAAACCGATAATACCACCCCACAGAAGAAATAAATTTTATTTTTGCACCTCATTAAAAAAATCAAATGAAAATTTTATCCTGCGCCATCTGCGCCATCCTGTTAGTATTGACTTTCTCTGCTCAGGCACAAACCCTTAAATTCGGTCACATTAATTCGGCTGATTTAATTGAACTAATGCCTGAAGTAAAACTTGCTGATTCCACTCTTGCCAAATACCAGAAATCACTGGAAGAGTTGAATACAAGTATGATAAAAGAATATCAGACAAAAATAACTGACTTCGACAAGAACGCTGCAACTATGACTCCTGAAAAGAAGGAAATAGAACAACAGGCAATTCAGGATTTGGAAAACCGAATTCAGACTTTTCAGGGTTCTGCACAGGATAAACTATCTGACAAGAAAAGAGAGTTGTATTCTCCTATTCTGAAAAAAGCAGAAGATGCAATTAAAGCAGTGGCTAAGGAAAAAAGCTATTCGTATGTATTCGACACAAGCGTAGGCGCTGTTATTTATGCGCAGGACAGCGACGATATTATGGGTTTGGTAAAAGCAAAACTCGGACTAAAGTAATTCTGTAAAAAGTTGTTACAACGCGAACAACCCATTGGTATTTTTGATTCAGGCATTGGCGGCTTAACAGTCGCCAATGCTGTTTCTGCTCACTTGCCAAACGAGAGTATCATTTACTTCGGCGATACTGCTCACCTTCCTTACGGTGATAAATCGGCAGAAGCTGTTCAGCATTATTCAGAAAGGATTTCAGACTTTCTGCTTGAGAAAAATTGTAAACTGATTCTTATTGCCTGTAACACTGCATCTGCCCTTGCTTATGAAAGTTTAAAAAAGCATCTGGGTAATCGTGCTTTACTGATGAATGTAATTGATCCGATGGTGGAAGCTGTTACAGCAAATAATTCCATAAAGAAAATCGGTATTATCGGAACAAAGGGCACCATTTCTTCCGGAGTGTATGAGCAAAAACTAAAAGCTGCAAAGCCGTCGCTCGAAGTGGCTTCACTTGCCACAGCGCTTCTTGCTTCCATGATTGAATCCGGATTTTACAACAACAGTGTCAGTCAGGCAATCATCAACTCTTATCTCTCCTATCCTGACTTTCAGGACATACAGGGAATGGTGCTGGCTTGCACACATTATCCGTTGATTAAAAAAGAGATTGAATTTTTCTATCATAACCGCATCCATGTTTTTGATTCAACAGATATTGTATGGAAAGCAGTGGAGGATTTACTGAAAAAAAATAATCTGTTAAACACGGAAAGAAAAACTCCACACCACTTTTATATCTCTGACTATACACAGTCATTTGAGCAAACAGCAAAGTTCTTTTTCCCGGGAGAAATTCATTTGCAGCACGAAGCTATCTGGAAATAAGTAAGAAGAAATTTCTGTATGAAATAAAAAAGGGAACTTGTTACAGTCCCCTTTTTTCAGAGGTCGGAAGCGGATTCGAACCGCTGTACGAGCTTTTGCAGAGCTCTGCCTAGCCTCTCGGCCATCCGACCATTTTGTGCGTGCAAATGTATAGTATCTGCTTTACACTTTCAGCACTTATAGTTTTTTAAAACAAGAAAGTTTCACTCTATTTTACTTCCTGCATTAATTTCCTGATGATGGGGGAGATAATTATCAGTAGTACTCCTGCGATAAGCGCATAAATCGCCAGTTGTTTGTAGCCGTCGGTATATGAAATCAACTTCTCCGCTAAAGTTGCATTTACGTTGGGGCTGGTCATACCTGCACCGAGAATCCCTGCGACATATTGTCCATAGGCGCTGGCAAGAAACCACATTCCCATCATCATTCCCTGCAACGGCTTTGGAGATAGTTTAGTCATAATAGATAAGCCAATGGGAGACAAACACAGTTCGCCAAAAGTTATAACTAAGTATGCAACGGTAAAAACATCCAGCGAAGTTATTCCTTCAGCATTAGCAAAAAATCTTGTCGTATAAAAGATATAAAATGATAATGAAAGAAACAGAAATCCCAGTCCGAACTTAATTACCGTATTGGGTTCAACCTTTCTCTTACCCATCCAAATCCAAATGAGTCCAAGAAGTGGCGCAAACAATATCACGAATAAGGCATTTGCTGCATTGTTAACTCCGTTTGGATCCAGCTTAACTCCCAGTATGTTATCGTTAAGATTGTTGGCTGCAAAAATGCTCAGTGATCCGCCACTCTGTTCAAAGAATGCCCAAAATAAAACGGAGAAGATTATAAACACCAGTGCTGCTATTAGTTTCTTCCTTTCAGCAGACGAAAATTTTATCATTTCATAAAATATATAAAGTAATGCCACCGGACCTATAACATACATGAACCAATCTGTGTATTCTGTTTTAGCTACCATCGTCATGATCACGGGAATAACAGCAAGCGAGCCTGCATACACCGCAAAGTCATACCATTTGCGGTTCTTCCCATCTCTCATATTATGAAAAGGAGAAAGTCCGATAGGACCTAGACTGCGCTTAGTGAAAACAAATGTGAGCAAACTAATAGTCATAACAATAGCTGCAAAACCAAAAGCAAGGTGCCATGAATAGCTTTTTCCAATAGCTATACATACATAACCGCCGAGCAATGCACCTACATTTATGCCTGAATAAAAAAGAGAAAAGCCGGCATCTCGCCTGCTGTCGCCGGCTTTGTAAAGCGAGCCAACCATTGTAGAAATATTGGGCTTGAAAAAACCGGTACCGATAATAGTAAAGCTGATACCTAAAAAGAAAAACTGGTGCGGGTCAATGGATAGAATAATGCTTCCGGTTATCATAAGCAAAC
>CAYRJA010000098.1:0-12450 GCA_964424455.1 uncultured Bifidobacteriaceae bacterium | reverse complement strand
AAAAGTGAATGCATAAACAAATGCCTGTGTTGCGCCATATTGAAGATTCGCCTTGCTTTCATCCATCAACAGTTGGTTCACCATAAAGTAGGTAAGCATACCCCTCATTCCATAGAAGCAGAAGCGTTCCCACATTTCGCTGAAGAACAGATACCAGAGTTGTTTTGGATATTTTCCGGAAAAGTTTTGAATCTGCTCTAATTGTTTCTCTTTATCTGATAACGATTCTGTTACAGTTGTTTCGCTCATACGGAATTATTTTATGCGGAAATGTAATACGAATTTTGAGGATGAATAGGTTTTTATCTGTTTTAATGTGTCCTCTTCTACATTTTCATCACCACATCCTTCATCTTATTTCCCTTATCTGAAACAATAAACTCCATTACATCTGCTATCTCCTCCGGCTTAGTCCATCTGCTGAAATCTGAATCCGGCATAGAAGACCTGTTCTGCGGTGTATCTATAATTGTAGGTGCAATAACAGAACATTGAATATTTTTAGAATGACCTTCGGTATTTAAAACCTTTGCAAGTTTCACAATTAATGATTTAGACAGAACATAAGGCAGTACTTTATATCCCTGATTTTCATCTAATGCGCTGGCTGCCCCTATGAAAATAATTCTGCCACCGGTTTTCTGTTTCATCATCTGATTAAAAACAGGTCGTGCCATGAAATACGCCGAGTTGAAATTCAGTGAAAACATTTTCTGAATTTCTCTCTCTCCTGTATTCTCAATTGAACCCATTGCAAATCCTCCGACGAGTAACAGCGCCGCATCAATACTTCCGTATTTATCCATAACGCCCTGAACAAAATCACTACAAGACTTTTCATTAGTAGCATCTACCGGTATGGCTTCTAATGCAGCGTGTTGTTTTATAGATGAGATATGGTGAGCGCTTACACCCGCAACTACTCTGTATCCTGATTTCAGAAATTTATCTGTAACAGCAGATCCAAGATTTCCTGTGCTGCCGGTAATAATTACAGTCTTACTCATTTTATATTATACTGTATTCTAAATTAACTTATCTCTTTCTGCTGCTATCTAAAAAAAGAGGATAATAAAAAAGGGCAATTTAAAAATTGCCCTTTAGAAAATTACATCTTAATCATACGATGAATAAAGTCTGCTTTCTCTGTTTTGATTTTCAACAGATACATTCCCTGTGACAGTGAAGAAAGATGAACACGAACCGGTGATTTTTGCAATTGCATATTCTCAAAGTTCATTCTTAACCGTCCCAGTACATCATATACTTCGAGCGTACAGGAATGAATGTTATCATTGCTGCGGATAAAAATATCATCACTGAACGGGTTGGGATAAATCTCCCATGAACTGCCAATATCCATTACTGCAATTCCATTCACTCCTACTTTAATATCCTTACATACAGTGAAAGAACAGTTAGAACCGTTGTAAGCAGTAAGGCACACATGATAAACAGTGTCTTTAATAAACACATGGTCAGGATTGGGTATGTCGCTTGTTGTTCCATCTCCAAATTCCCAATGGAATACTGTAGCGCCGACAGAGTTATCTGAGTTGAAAAACAGATGTCCTGTTCCGGTATAAGTAAATGCAGCCACCGGAGAGGGCTTCACCACTATTTTAATTTCATTACTTGTGTCCGGGCATCCTGCTGCACCTGCAACGGCGCGGATATAAATGTCCGTTGAAAACATACCAAAGTAAGTATCATTGGTAGCTCCCTGAATATTCTGATAATTGCCGCCGGCTTGTGTTGCAGACTGCCACTGTACAGCGGTTGAGTTTCCTGTAACAGAAACGGATGCGGGCGTTCCGTCGCATATCGTATCGCGCAACGCTGAAATGGTTCCTGCATTTGATTTTGTTCCTACATTCACTGTAATGGCGTTGGAGGTTGCCGGCGATCCGGTTACGCAGGTAATATCCGATGTCATCACACAGGTAATGACATCGTTGTTATTTAGTGATGTGCTTGAGAAAAACGGGGAATTCGTTCCCGCATCATTACCGCTTACTTTCCATTGGTAAGAAGGTGCGCCGCCGTTTACAGAAGTGGCGGTAAAATCCACCTTCGTACCCGGACAAACAGACGCTACAGAAGACGAAGAAACGCTTACGGAGGCTGCAACATTGGGTGTTACAGTAACTGTCAGTGATTTGGAGGAAGCCGGTGAGCCGGTAGCACAGGTAACACTTGATGTCATTACACAGGTAATTGCATCACCGCTGTTTAAAGTGGAAGTGATGAATGTAGCGCTGTTAGTGCCTGCATTCACGCCATTTACTTTCCACTGGAAACCCGGAGTGGTTCCGCCATTTACCGGAAGAGCCGTAAACTCAGTAGCGCTGCCGTCACAAATTGTAAGGGAAGCAGTTGTAATGCTGACAGATGCAGTGACATTGGTTGTTACATCAATCTTTATAGAATTGGAAGTAGCCGGTGAGCCGGTTATACAATTAGCTGTAGAAGTCATCACACAGGTAATTACATCATTCTGAACCAGTGATGAATTAGTATAGGTCTGGTTGTTCGTTCCCACATTATTTCCGTTTAATTTCCACTGATAACTTGGAGCGCCTCCGTTTGTTGGATTGGCTGTAAACTCAACAGGCATACCTAAGCAAATAGTTGAACCGGTTGAAGTAATAGAAACAGAAACGGGCAGAACCGGATTAACTGTAACAGTTATTTCATTAGATGTAGCCGGTGAGCCGGTTACACAATTAGCAGTGGAAGTCATCACACAAGTGATTATATCATTATTATTTAATGATGAACTGCTGAACGTACTGTTTGTACCTGCATTACTGCCATTAATTTTCCACTGATAGCTTGGTGTGCCGCCATTAACCGGAGTAGCGCTGAAATTTATAGCCGTACCTGCACAAACAGTTGTTGCGGATGATGAAATATTTACAGATGCTGTAACATTCGCATCTACTTTAACAGTAACTGCATTGGAAATTGCAGGAGAACCGCTTACACAAGTTGCGTTGGAGGTCATCACACAGGTAATTACATCATTATTACTGAATGAAGAACCACTGAAAGTGGCGCTGTTCGTTCCCGCGTTATTACCATTTACTTTCCACTGGTAAGAAGGAGTTGAACCGCCATTAGTTGGAGCAGCCGTAAAATTCACGGTAGTACCCTGACAAATGGTAGTGGCAGACGAAGTAATATTTACCGAAGCAGGTAAATTATTGGTAACCTTAACAGTGATAGCATTAGAAGTGGCAGGCGAACCGGTTACGCAATTGGCATTAGAAGTCATCACACAGGTAACCACATCGTTATGATTTAAAAATGAACTGTTGAAAACATTACTGTTAGTGCCTGCATTGGTCCCATTTACTTTCCATTGATAAGAGGGGGTACCGCCATTCACCGGCGTAGCTGTAAAGTTTACAGCAGCTCCTGCACAAATATCAGTGACTGAAGCAGTAACACTGACAGATGCGGTAACATTTGGTGTAACAGTAACTGTTACAGTATTGGAAGTTACCGTCGGATTGGTTACACATCCGGCAGTAGAAGTCATTACACAGGTTATGACATCTCCATTTCCTAAAGATGAATTGCTGTAAGTAGCATTACCGCTGCCCACATTATTTCCGTTTAGTTTCCATTGATAAGCAGGCGTAGTTCCGCCATTAACCGGAAGTGCCGTGAAAACGACATTGCTCCCCTGACAAACAGTTGTAGATGAAGTGGAAATGGTTACTGATGCTGTAATACTTGAGCTAACGGTAATGGTAATGGCATTAGAAGTGGCAGGCGAACCGGATGCACAATTTGCATCGGAAGTCATTACGCAGGTGATGACATCTCCATTTCCTAAAGATGAATTACTGTAAGTAGCATTACCGCTGCCTACATTATTTCCGTTTAGTTTCCACTGATAGGTAGGCGTACCTCCGTTTGCAGGAGTAGCTGTAAAATCCACCTTAGTGCCTGTGCATATTGTTGACTGCGAAGCTGAAATATTTACAGATACCGGTAAGTTGGGATTCACTGTCATGGTAATAGAATTGGATGTGGCAGGAGAACCGGTTACACAAACTGCATTAGAGGTAAATTCACAGGTAACTACATCGTTGTTGCTTAATGAGGAACTGCTGTATGTGGAACTGCTTGTTCCTACATTCACTCCATTTACTTTCCATTGATATGATGGAACTGTTCCGCCATTAGCCGGAGTGGATGAAAATGTTACAGCAGTGCCGGCACAGATGGGGTTCTGAGAAGTAGAAATTGTTACAGAAGCTGTAACAGGAACAGAGATAATAATATTCATCCCATTGTTTTTTCCTTTGTAATCCGGCAGATTGCTTACCACACGGATTCTGTATCCGCTGCCTGCAGTTGTTCCTGGCGGAATAGTTACCTGAATAGTTCCTGAAGTGTTTCCGGTGGTAGTTCCGATAACTACCGGGCTGGCAAAACTGCCGGATGCATCCGAAAGTTGTACTGTGAAAACATTATTGCTTCCTATAATTCCGAAAGCAGTAAACGGAAGATCGAAGGTTGAACCCGCACAAGACGGCGATGGAACTGTTCCGGTCAGAATTTCTACTTCCGGTTGCTGAAAACCTTGTGACAGCATATTGGTTCCTCCCGAAATGGTAGGGATGATTGTTTCTCCCAATGTCCACGACCATGTGATTCCCGCTCCGGTATAATAATTTCCTGAAGTAGAAATAACTGTCGGACTTAATGTCTGCGCTCCTGCATTAACTGCAAAAGTGAAAAGTATCAGGTATGTTAAAATTCTTTTCATTTTCTTATTTTTTAAGTTTTATCTGAAGGTGAAGCAACTATTATTTATTACCTGGTGTAAGTTCTGTACTGTTATCGTGTGAATCTAATTTTTGAAAGTTATTAATTGGACCCGGCTCAAAACGCAAATCAGCGAATGGTGAAATCCGGTTACCGATTTTTGCATCTGCCACATTACAGGTAATGCTCCACTGGAAAGAAACATTTGATGTGCCGCCATTCAGTTCAACCACATCAAATCCGGTAGCGGTTTTGTTGGTGACATACACTCCTTTGCAATCGCCTTCCAACTGTACAAAAACACGCAGAGGATGCTTTTCATTTATGGCAACATTCTTTGCCAGAATAGGATCAATATCAATATGCGCTTTGCCATTTACTAATTTTCCTTCTCCATAATCCTGAAAATAAAACTCAGGAGTTTCAATAGCGTGCAAAGTAGCTGGATTACCTTCTAAATCAGGTACACAAGTTGACACCGCACCCAGCGCATTCTGCCATATCTTGTAATGTGATCCCCCAATTGACCATGCTTCAACAAGAGTCGTGCTGGCCGAATTCCCTGCTCCATCGCCCGCAACAAAATAGCCGCCTGCGGTTTGTCCTGTTGTTGCATTCTGAAATCCGGAAACTCCATAACTGTTTCCTAAAAATGCACCACCGGCGCCATCTATTGGTCCTCCACCGAGTGCATTATTTGCTTTACCCACTACTCCATAAGCGGATCCAAAATAATCTGCTCTTCCATACACACCATACCCTTGTGCTGATGAAGTATAACCATAAGCGCCTGTAAGATTTCCATAGAAAGCGCCACCTGCACCACCTGTAGGAAGTGTATAACCGCTTAAATTATTTCCCAAGCCAATAATTCCGGTACCTCCCGGATTCAGATTCAAGCCATAAACACCAAAACCGTTTGACTGTTGAGTTGCTCCGAAAAGTCCGTTGCCGATACCCGTACCGGCTGCAGCCGTATTTTGTCCTGCCAGTGCGGCATTGCCTGTTGCATTCGTATTAGAAAAAACTCCTACTGCTGCAGTGCCTGCTGCATTTCCTATAGCGTGCAATGAAAAAAGCGGAGTGGTGGTTCCTATTCCAATATTTCCACTACTCGTTACTCTCATTCTTTCAGTATTGTTGGTTTTTAATACAAAGTCATTTGCATCGGTAGTACCCAAAAAATTAGTGGACGGATTCGTTCCGCTATTCCCGGTCAGGTTCCAAGCAGAACCGGAACCAACTGTTGCCGGGACCCATGAACTTCCGTTCCATTGTAACACTTGTCCGTTGGTTGCTCCCTGCTGGGCAATTTTCAGAGGCGTGGTGGCTGTGCCATTGCCGGAAAGTGTGACATCTGTTACAGCATTGTTGCTGAAAGTAGTGCCCGTTAAATCAATACCGCTGCCGGCGCTGTAAGTAGTTCCACCATTAGAAGCATATAGTGCATAAGGAACACTCAGCATTTGTGTAGTGCCCATTACGGTAAAACTGCTTCCACCCGCTGGGTCAATTTCCACTCTTAAAAATTTGCTGCCGTTTCCCCAGTTAATAGCGCTGAAGTTGCCGCTGGTTACTGTTCCCTGTCCTACGCTTACATTACATAAGCCCAGCACATTGGTGGTGGCGCCTTGTGTTTCCTGATAAACTAAAGTACCCGATGAACTTCCATCCAGAATGGAAAAACGAAGTGAAATTGCTTTATTCGCTATAATATTTCCTGCCAGATCGCGAGCCACTGCCTGATAAGAAAAACTTTGCGGCGCTTGTGCCGAAGTTGTAATAACTGTTCCGAAAATACTGATGATAAAAAGTGCTGAAATGAGTTTGAATTGTTTCATGATGTAGAGTTTTTGTTTGTTTAATTTGTAAATCATTTAGTTTGTTTTGATTTATTGTCGGTGTTTAGTTTCTGTCCTGTTGAAAGAGATGGTTTTTTCTCTTTGTTCATTTCGTTGTTGCTCTCTTTATTTAGGGGCTTAACTGTTACTCCTGTCTGAGTCAGTTTCTTGCCCGTTGAAAGAGATGAAGAATGTGATTGCTCTCCACTAATATTTATTTTCTGTTTATTATCCTGTTTATGCACTTTCGCTGACGGAGCAATTAAAGTCTTGCCCGGTGCAAGCGTTTGGCTTTGTTGCGAATAACTTACTGACGACAAGCCGAGAAATAAAAAAAGAATAATAATGATTTTTTTCATAGTAATTACTGGTTAAAAACTGTTAAGCTGGCATGATTCGATGCTGAATTGGTGTAAATGCCAATAATCGGATCTCCTAAAATGTAGCTTGTCTTGTACTGAACTGTAACAGTATTGCTCACTCCCGGATTTACAGTAATGTATTTACTGAAATTGGCGCTCCATGGGGTAACTGTATAGTTATCCCACGAACTTGTAATTGAAACCTTTTCATTCGTTCCGCCGGCTGATACTCCATTCACCATTACTCTGAACTCCACTATTGTTGCATCGCCATCAAAACTACCGGTACTGCCGATTCCGGCGGCTGAAAAATCTAAAAATACATTTCCGGATGTCGGAGTAAAAGTGAGCGTCATTCCGGGCAGGTTCGTAAAAGAAGCAGCAGACAAATCATTGTCTCCGGTCATTGCAACGGAAAGGATATTTAGCGAGCCGCCTCCTGAAGGAAGTGTTACAGTATTTCCGTTGGAAATAGAAAGCTGGTTTCCGTTAATACTTAATGTCTGTGCATCATTGTCCGCAGCAGGCACCCAGTTGGTTCCATTGTACTTCAACACCTGTCCGTTTGTTGCGCCTTGACCGGCAAGTTTTAATGGAGAACCTGAAGTTCCGTTTCCAGTCAGTTCGGGAGAGCTTGCTGTTACAGTTGATAAGCCGCTGTTTCCGGCATACAGTGCATAAGGAACGCTGAGCATTTGAGTAGTGCCCATTACGGTAAAACTGCTTCCACCCGCTGGGTCAATCTCCACTCTCAGGAATTTGCTGCCACTTCCCCAGTTAATAGCGCTGAAGTTGCCGCTGGTTACTGTTCCCTGCCCTACACTTACATTGCACAAACCCAGCACATTAGTAGTGGCGCTTTGTGTTTCCTGATAAACTAAAGTACCCGATGAACTTCCATCTAAAATAGAAAACCGGAGTGATACTGCTTTGTTCGCTATGATATTTCCTGACAGATCACGTGCTACTGCCTGATAAGAAAAACTTTGCGGCGCTTGTGCTGATACAGGGAAGAACGCGGCAATAAAACAGAGAAAAAGAAATCCCGAAATTAATTTTTGTTTGTTCATATTATTTGTGGATTGGTTTAATTATTGTAAAAGCATTAATTAATTAATTGACAACTGTAACAGTCATCATCAGATACATTAGCATCAGGCAGAGGCTTAGTATAATCAATCAGAAATAAAGTAGAGTTTGTAAAGTATCCTTTCACACATTCTGATTTGGTTACAGAAAAATCATCTTTTAAGATTGTGAAAATGATAAATAATTTCCATTTACAAAAACTACATTAAGAATAAATATTGGTGCGACCAAACTGTCCGTTCATCCAATGAATTGATACATACACCTACTTCTTGTAGTTTTCCTTTTTTTTATTGAAATCAACCGGCGCGGGAAATGGCGGTTTACTTTGTGTGGTGTTCCAAACGGAGGATATATGCTGCCACTTTTTCTTTTTGAACTCAAAGCCCTCGTACGAACCATCCGGCACATAGAGGAAATACATTCCCTCAGCTTTCGGGTCGAGCGGGATCAGGTGGTCATATACAATCATCTTTAGTCCTGCATCATAATTGACTGAGACCTGTGCCGTTTTTTTGTATTCAATAATAAAACGGCTATGCAGTTTCGGCTCTTTAAGCGTACCAAAATTGAAAATAGGCGCCCCGAATACCGGATTTCCTTTTTTATTAAAAGTTAAGACATCTATTACTTTTTTATTGCTGCGCAGATTATATCCATCCCATCCAAAGAGCATATAATACTTTCCCTGCTTTACAATTTTATAGTATAGAACCCCGTACCACCGTTCATTGCTTGTTACAGTATCTTCCGGATTGGTTTTGAAATAATCGCTGTAATCATAGAGTGGATATACTTCTGTCTTTCTTGAATTTTTCTGAATGGCGCCATAGTAACGGTAGGTGCCGTTTACATACAGTAAATTCCAATTAAATATTCTGAAACTCCGGTCTTCCGGATATAATATTCCAATAGCAGTAAGTGAATCAAACGGATAGTCAAATGAGCCGTCAATTTTCAATGCTTTCACCAGCACTTTAATAAAACCGTAACAGGCTTCTTGACGGATAACCTGCTGACTTCCGTTCACAATGGTGTCACCCAATATTTTTAAAGAGTCTTCATAGTGATGAAGTCGCATCAAATTCTCCGGAGTAATTTTAGCAGAAGTAAATAATGGAAGCGCTATGAGGAGATATATGAATATCTGTTTGAGCATACAATCTATTTTATTTCAGTTGCGAGCAAAACAATCTCCTTTGTCTGAAAGAAGTCTTGCTTCAGAATTATTCTGTTTTTTTGTAAAGATGGAAATCATTTCTGTTCTTAACGAAAAAGCAAAGAGAATCTTATCCAATCTGAAATGTGATTCCGTTGGTTAGATTTGTCCGACTCAATAATGGATGAAGAGATTATTCTGGCTTTTTACTGTCTTACTTATTCTGCCGCTTGTATTTGATTCCTGCCGCAAAGGACCGGAAGACCCGCTGATTTCGTTCCGTTCCCGCAAAAACCGGCTAACCGGACAATGGAAAATTACTTCAGGTTATGAAAAATATACCCGTACCAACAGCAACCGTATTTCATCCACTACTATTTCAGGTAATACTTATTTCAAAACCACTTCTGGAAAAGTATCAGAGTCCGGAACTGTTACAGTTGAATATCATTTTGAAAAAAACGGTAACTATAATTTCTTACGAATAGAACAGCACGATGGAAGTTCAGACACAATCATCGCCAAAGGTTCCTGGAATTTCTTAAGTTCAAACGGAAACCTAAAAAACAAAGAGGCAATTGTACTGACACAAATAAGATATTATTTATCTGTAGGTGCAATAAAAAATCAGGATTTATATGCAACTAACAATTCAGGAGTCATCTGGACAGTGCAATGCCTGAAAAACAATTCACTTATCATCCACTCCGAAGTGGAGCATACTTCTCCGAATGAATACTCGGAGGAATTATACTATGAATTTAAGCAGTAGCTTATGAGAGATTCTCTATTACAATAGCGGATGCTCCTCCGCCTCCGTTACAAATTCCTGCTACACCCAATTTTGCTTTCTTGTTTTTCAGAATGTTGGCAAGTGTTACAGTAATCCGCGCACCGGATGAACCAATCGGATGACCGATGGAAACACCGCCGCCATTGATATTTACTTTATTCGGATCAAGTCCGAGAATCTTGTTGTTTGCCAACACCACCACCGCAAACGCCTCGTTGATTTCAATAAAGTTAACCTCCTTTAAATCTTTTCCTGCCATCTTCAATGCCTTTGGGATAGCAAGAGCCGGAGTGGTTGTAAACCATTCAGGAGCTTGTGATGCATCTGCAAATCCTGTAATTTTTGCCAATGGCTTCAATCCTAATTCTTTTGCTTTTTCAGCGCTCATCAATATAACTGCTGCTGCACCATCATTAATATTGCTGGCATTGGCTGCGGTGATAGTTCCGTCTTTAATGAATGCAGGTTTCAAAGCCGGCACTTTATCGAACTTTACTTTTTTGTAATCTTCGTCTTCTGTTACAGTTATCTTTTCTTTTCCTGCTGTTACTTCTACCGGAACTACTTCATCTTTAAATGCGCCTGTTTCCCATGCTTTAGCTGCGCGTTTATAAGATTCAATTGCATAAGCATCCTGCTCTTCACGGCTAAATTTCATTTCTCTGGCGCATAATTCTCCTGCGTTTCCCATGTGAAAATTAGAATAAGGATCCCACAATCCATCTTTAATCACTCCGTCAATCACTGTTCCGTGTCCGTATCTGTATCCGCCTCTTGCTTTGTCAAGGTAATAGGGCACATTTGACATGCTCTCCATACCGCCTGCTACAACAATATCATTAATACCGAGCATGATGGATTCTGCGCCGAGCATAATCGCCTTCATTCCTGAAGCACACACTTTATTTACAGTAGTACAAGGCACATTAGTAGGAATTCCTGCAAAAATACTCGCCTGATTGGCGGGTGCCTGACCAACATTCGCACTGATAACATTTCCCATATACACTTCCTGCACTTGCGTAGGCAGAATCTTGGCTCTTTCCATTGCTGCTTTAATCACTATAGCCCCTAATTGCGGAGCAGTCAGAGAAGACAGGGTTCCTGCTAAACTGCCAATCGGTGTGCGGGCAATAGACATTATATAAACTTCCTTCATTGGTTTGATTTTTGTTTTAATGAGTCGCAAATTTAACCGACTTGATTCCTTAAACAAATGACTTCTGCAATTGATTCAGTTGAATCTTCTCAATAATAAGTTCGTTTATAAACCCGAATTCAGCTTCTTATGAAATATATTTTTCTTCTTATTGGTTTTTTCTTCTCAGCGCTTAGTGTAAGTGCACAACGGGTGGTATTGCTTGAAGATTTCAGCAATATAGGTTGTGTCCCCTGTATATTGGCTAAGCCGGCTTTCGACACTTTGGTTGCACGGAATAAGGATAAGGTTGTTGTCATTCAGTACCGCGCAAGGTGGCCCGGCAAAGACGGGTTCAATGCCATGAATCCCGGTGACAATCAGGCGAGGATTATTTACTATCAGGTTACTTCCCTACCCTGGGTAGAAGCTAACGGTCAGATGTTTTTTTCGTCTTCACTTTCGCAGCAGGTAATTGATACCATGTACAATACTCCTGAGTTGATAAAACTCTCTTCTTCGTATCAATTCAATGAAGCTAAGGATTCGTTGAGTGTTACAGTGGAATTAGTTCCGAAGAAAACTCTGCCGGAGGGCTACTCTCTTTTTGTTGCGGTAACAGCTGGTGAATACAGCGATGTGCTAAGACAGTTTCTCACTCCCTCTGATGGAACTCCGTTAAATACCGGGAAGAGTAAGCAGGTTTTTCATTTTAATACTGCTACCATTAACAACCAGTATTTTCATCATGATAAACTGAAGATTGCTTGCTTTGTTCAGGATATGAAAACAAAAAGGATTTTAAGTGCAGGAGAAAGCAGAATGGTTAACTGATAAACTTTATCATTTCCCTCTTTCATCTTTCCAGATTAAGACTTCATTGGCTCGCTTCTCGCCGAAGTCGCTACATTCTCCATCACCTTTTCCTGTAAAGCCGCCATCTGGATGACAGATGATTTCTCCTTTCGCATTAAATAAATCGCTGTAACGATCACAGCATGGGGCAGAGAAATAAAAAACCTTTTCTCCTTTATAATCATAACTGTAAACTACAGTTGGAGGATTCTGCACATCTGCTTTTTTTATGTCATCAATTTTCTTTTGAATAGCTGCAGGGATTGTATCCGATTGCTGCGGCAAATTTTTATTTGTGCAGGCAGCAATGGATACCGAGATAATGAAAATCAATAAGGTCTTCATAGTGACAGCAAATTTGTAATTTGTAATTCACAATGGTATTGTTGCATGAAAACTACAAGTAAAGGCAGGTAAGTATAAAAGAAAAA
>CAYRJA010000097.1:4128-12562 GCA_964424455.1 uncultured Bifidobacteriaceae bacterium | reverse complement strand
GTATGCAGATTCCATCATAAGATTTATCAGCATACAAACCACTTGGTATGTCCACGCTTACAGTGGTAGTTTTATGCTTGTTAATGTGATTAATAAGTTCAGCGCCTAAGCCTGTTACACTTCGTGAAAGCCCTGTTCCCCATAAGGCATCAATAATTATATCATCTGCATTTATAACCGGAAAGTCTGATGCTTGATAAAGATGTAGCACTGTAACACTATCCGACTTCAGCAATCGTTCTTCGTTTGCTAAAAAATCAGCTGAAAATGCAGCATTATCATCAAAAATATAAACAGTCGTTTCATAATCTTTCTTCTGTAACAGCCGTGCAATTGCCAATCCGTCTCCTCCATTATTTCCGGGTCCGCAAAAAATCTTTACGGGCTGATTCTTTTTGAATTGTTTGGTATAAATTTTTACAAATGATTTTGCAGAACGCTCCATTAATGCAATACTGCTTATAGGTTCGTGCATTATAGTGTATTTGTCACCTTCTCTGATTTGTAGGGCAGTCAGAATTTTTTTCACAGTATTCGTTTAATCACTCGCAGTTGGTGGGAATACGATTTTGTTTCATCATTAAAAATTCCGTAGTGGTCAATCGTATCAATCCGGACTCTTCCGGAGGCATGTATAATTTTTTTGTTTGGAAGAATAATTCCTGTATGCGTAATTTTTCCATCTTCTTTATGGAAGAAAGCTAAATCTCCTGTTCGTGCATGGTCAACAAAATTTACCATCATACCTTCATCTGCCTGTTGATAGGCATCACGATGAAGAGAATAACCCAAGAGTTTGTAAACGATTTGTGTAAACCCCGAACAATCTATCCCAAATGGAGTTCGTCCACCCCACAGGTAAGGAGAACCTAAGAATAGTTTAGCATAATGCGCCACCTTTTTTTCTGTAAACTCATTTTTGTCAGGACAGGAAGTCTTTCCTTTCAGCAAAAATCCTTTTTCGTTGATAGAGAACCCTTTCCCATCAGAAAAGGGTATGGTACTTCCTATAGGTAGCAAGATGGTTGTTTTATCGTGTTCTGCTGTACAGATAAGCTCCGTTGTCACGCAAAGCCTTTCCTGTAATAATTTTTGATGATCGGAATAGGAGAGTAGTTGAACTTGTTTACTATCAATCCACCCGACATAATTATCAAAAGAAGTATTGATTCTTAACCATTGATTTTTCTGCTCTGTAATTTCAAAACTTTCACCAAAAATCAACTGAGTAACCATCTCACTTTTATCGGATGGTTCTGAACGAACGGGTATAACCGGCAAATCACATATTCCAAACTGCAATGGGAAGTAACTTTTTGACAAAAATAACAAACATAAAATTGGTTTTTTTAGGTTGTTAATAACACTACTTTAGCCGAAAAACCGATATTTGCAGCGAAGGCAGCGCTACAAACACATTGAATGTTTATTGATAGAAAGGAGGAGCTAAAACTAATTTTTTTGGATATGGGTTTATATATAAATTTATGATGAAAAATTCAGGTTTTATGAAAATCAAAAAATGTGAAGTGGTAAATTATTAATGTAGCAAATGAGAAAGCTTTACAGTATTGTTATTATTATATTAATTTTCTCAGCCGGTGCTTTCTCACAAACGGCAGACTTTACCTATCAGGCAATTGGCTTAGGTTTTTGCGAGGGAGAAGGAGTTCAGTTTACAAGCACATCAACAGGAGCTACTGATTGTTCATGGACATTCGGAGCAAATGTACCTCCTCAAAAAAATACATGTACACCAACGGTAATTTTCCCGGCAGGTACCTATAATGTTACCTTAACCATAAACGGAGGTGCAAGTTCTATTACCAAACAAATTGTTATTAACTCTAACCCGGTTTCTTGTTTTACTGCAACTTCACCAAGAAACGGCTGTGCTCCGATAGTAGTAGGTTTTGATGCCGGTTGCTCAACCCCTGGTGTAAATTATTTATGGGACTTTGGTGATGGTGCTGCTTCAAGTATAGTAAAGCCATCACATCAATTTATACCATTTGGTTCAGAATGTTTTAATATAAAACTTCAAGTCACAGATAATAATGGCTGCAGGGGCTTTTCTGAAAAGACTCAATATGTTTGCTCTTATACATCACCGAAATTTAAAATCAGATCGGTTGGTGATACCGTCAGTTGTACTGCTCCGTTTAAAGTAGATTTCTGTGCCGATATTATTCAGGCAAAAGGAAATTTAACTTATAACTGGACTTTTTCCGGTGGAACACCTGCCTCTTCAAATGTTAAATGTCCTTCTTCTGTTGTTTATGCCAATACAGGAAAATACCCGGTTAGTTTAACTGTAACAGATAGTAATGGGTGTAAAACAACTGTTACTAAGCCCAATTTTCTTAGTATTAATAATTACAAGACCTTTTTTACAACTTCCACAAAAACAGTATGTGTTTGCGAGTCAGTGCAGTTTGATAATCCGGATACCGATCCAATGCGCCAGCACGAATGGTCTATCCGAATGGTTGGAGGTGGTGCATTATCAGGTGTAACGCCAGTCCCTCCGCTCTTTGGAAGAGTGCAAAGCATTTCTTTTTGTAAAACAGGAAAATACATTATTAGCGATTCTGTTAAACTCGGGGCTGGTGTAGGAAACTGTGTAATTGCACATAGTGATACCATTACAGTAATCAACAAGCCGACTGCAGATTTTCAGGTTGTTGGAAATACGGATTTTTGCTCTTTTCCTCAAACAGTGAAAGTCAGTTTAACAGGAGCTAATCCTGCATGGAAATATCGCTGGGATTTGGGAGGAGGAATTGCATCAGGTAATGTAAACTCACAAAACCCAGGCAATATTACATATAATCAATGTGGCAATTTTACCATTACTCTTACTGTAACAGATACAGTAACCCATTGTGATTCAGTTATCATAAAAACCGATGCAGTTAATATTAATTGCCCTACGGCTGAATATGTTACAATCAGCGCACCTAAAAAAGGACAATTCTGTGTGGATTCAACAGCTACATTCAATGCGGTACCGGGGTATGCTTCCTATTGCTGGAAGTTTACACCTACAGGCACTAATCCTACTTCCGGTTGTGATTACAACACACAAGGTGCCGTAAGAAAATTTTCTACTATGGGCTGTTATAATGTACGGCTTATTGTAAAAGATGCAATGGGCTGTGCCGATACAATAGTAAATAAAGGTAATCCAACTGAAGATAAACCGATTTGCTTCGGAAGTAAAGTTAAGCCCTGTTTTGATGCTACACCTAAGAAAGTTTGTGCAAAGGATCAAATATCTTTTAAAAATTGTACAAAATGTCCCTTACCGAATGTAAGTCCACCTGCATGTACCTGGTGCTGGAATTTTGGTGACGGAGCATCAGCGTTTATATGCCAGTCTTCAGTACTTGAACCCACTCATCTCTATTCTGATACCGGCTATAAGGATGTTACACTTATATCCTGTATGTATGGATGCTGTGATACTTTAACAAAGGACACATTTGTACGTATCTTACCACCGGTGGCAAGTATAGTAGTTACTCAGAATTGCGACAGCCCTCAATACAGGACATTTTCAGGTGCAAAATCAGTAGGAGCCAGTACATACTCATGGACATTTCCCAGCGGAACAATTGTACCGCCCTCTACTGCGAAAGACAGTGTTGTAAAAGTTTTCTGGACATTACCACCATCTAATATATCGTATATCTGCACGCTTACAGTCAGTAATAAAAATGGGTGTACCAATCAGGCAACTTATCAGGTCTTGCTGAGGAATACACATGCTTATTTTACGTTGTCTGATTCCGTTGGGTGTAGTCCGTTTAATTTTAAAATATCAAATCAAGCAACAGGTAACCCTTCTGTTACAGCTTATGTATATAAGAAAGCAGATTGTACCTCTTTATCAGATACATTAATTTACAAAAGTGGAACATATAAAGCGCCTCCTAACAGAGATCCCGCATCTCCTCCTTTTCCTTTATCACCGGGTATTTATGATGTAGCAATGGTTGCAAAGGATGTAAATAATTGTACAGACAGTACAAGCAAGACAATTACCGTACGTGGCACATACCCAGTATTTTCAGCAGATACTACATCAGGGTGTACATCTCTCAGTGTAAATTTTAATAATCTTACCGATACCACATGTATTTTCTCAAAGCCACCGTTCAGGTATAGATGGAAATTTGGTGACGGTAGTATCAGCAGGTTGAAAAATCCTACTCATGTATATACCAAACAAGGAGCATTTAATGTTACATTAATAGTAACAGACGGGTATAATTGTGTAGATTCAATTGTTATGTATCAATTTATTAATATCAGAGGTTCAGAAATTAATTTCCATGCGACGGATACCACTACTTGTTTGGGTAACTCAGTCTGTTTTATTGATGACAGCAAAGGATCCGGTTTGATTTATGACTGGGACTTTGGTGATGGGTCACCACATTCTACCTCAAGTAATCCATGCCATATATATGTGAATACCGGAAAATATACTGTAACATTACTATTGAAAGATGCAGATGGCTGTACGGGAATACTCCGAAAGACAAATTATATTACCATTGGTGAAATGACAGGTGCATTCAGAGTAAAAGAGGATAGCTCCTCTCTCTGTCCACCCCTTCATGTACAATTTTTAAATAGAAGCAAAGTCAACCTGAATTGTGCAAAATGGATGTGGTCTTTTGGGGATGGCAGCTATTCACAGCTACAGAATCCCACTCATTTTTATTCTTATGCAGACTCCTTTAATGTAACACTCATTGTGTTGGATACATGTCTGGATTGTTCTGATACGATTAGAAAAATGAAATACATCGCTGTAGGCGGACCTTATTCACACCCATATGCAACTCCAGATACAGGTTGTGCTCCGTTAACAGTCTATTTTGATTTAAGACCAACCAATTCCACGCGCTTCATTTGGAATTTTGGAGATAATACAGGGCTACACGACGGCGGTGATACCATTTCACATACATACACAGATACAGGTGTTTTTGTTGTTACAGTAATAATAACCGACAGCGCCGCCGGTAATACAAACCCCTGCACTTATGTCAGAGTGGTTGATACGATTTATGTTGTTAGCCCAACAGCGGGCTTTTATTTTATGCCGGACATTCCCTGCGCAAGAGAATCTGTTACATTTATAGATACATCTGGTTCTGCCATAGGTATTAATAAATGGAAATGGTTTTTCGGCGATGGAGATTCTTCCTCCCTTCAAAATCCGGTACATGCCTATAAAACGGGAGGAGATTATATTGTTACGCTAATTGCGACGCCACCTGGGGCGTGTTCAGATACTGTAACAAAAATAATCCGGATTCTTGATTCACCATTAGCAGGATTTATTGCTTCACCAGATTCCGCTTGTCCGAATACTTTTATTTCCTTTACTGATATCTCCAATTCTTCTTTGCCTATTGTCAGTTGGAATTGGAAGTTTGACGGACTGGGCTCATCAATAACTCCTAACTCAAGTTATACTTATGCTCTGCCGGGTGATTATAATGATACTCTTATTGTTGTGAATACAATTGGATGTAGTGATACAGCAATTGGTAAGACACATATATTTCCTTTTGCCGTAGCTGAAGCCGGCTCCGATACATTTGTGTGTGTCAATAATATTACAGATACTCTGAAAGGGAGTGGCGGGGTTATTTACTTGTGGCGTCCGCCAACCGGTTTGAGTGACACTACAATTGCAAACCCCGAAGTTTCTCCTTTGGTTAATACCACTTACACACTTTATGTAACAGATATAAACGGATGCAAAGATGATGATACAGTAGCAATCATAGTGAAACCTAAGCCACAAGCAAATGTGACCGCCTCTGACTCTATAATTTGTTTTGGTAATCAGGTTACATTATCCGCATCAGGAGGAGTTTGTTTTGAATGGCAACCCGGCGGCTCTACTGATCAGAATTATGTTGTTTCACCCTTTACTACCACTACTTATACTGTTATAGTTTGTAACAGCGATGGATGTACAGATGATACAACCGTAGTTGTTAATGTATTAGAGCCGTCATCGATTGATGCAGGTAATGATGTTGATATATGTATTAATGATTCTGTCAGTTTATTAGTGGTTTCGCAAGACACGACGATGAGTTTTGTATGGCAACCGGGCAGTTCTTTAAATGATTCAATCATCAGCAATCCGACTGCATCACCAACAGTTACCACTACTTGTACTGTTACAGGTACAGATAGAAATGGATGTACTGTATCAGATAACATTGTTGTAACGGTAAACCCTCTTCCTCCTGTTTCAGCAGGTATTGAAGCAAAAATGTGTTTAGGATCTCCTATAAAATTATCTGCTTCCGGAGCTGTTCAATATGACTGGGAACCTAAATCATTAATAATAAATGGTGCAAATACTGCGAATCCTCTTGTTTCCCCAACGGATACCAGCTATTTTTATGTTACAGGAACTGACAATAAAAATTGTTCGGCAAAAGATTCCGTAAGAGTGAATGTGTTAAAGTCTTTTAAAACAAAAATCAGTCATGATACCTGTGTATGCCCGGGTAAATCAGTAATGCTTTCTGCCGGAGATCCTACAGGTTATATTTACAAATGGTCTGCTTCTCAGCAAGGTGGATTAAGTGAAACAAATACATGTTGCCCGATAGCATCACCCACTGTTTCTTCAACTTACACAGTAATTGTTGCTGATGAATTGCGGTGTTATAATGATACACAAAAAGTAAAAGTCTGTGTTTATCCTCTTACAAGAGTAGATGCAGGTAAAGATGAAGTATTGCTTTCCGGAACTTCTGTAAAACTGAATGCTGCTAATTTAACTCTGCCGGGAACAGGTGCTTATACATGGATACCGGATTCCACTTTAAGTTGTTCTAATTGTCAAAGTCCTGTAGCTCATCCGCTGATTCATACAACTTATACCGTAACACTTACGGACATAAACGGTTGTATCGCAAAAGACAGTATGGCGGTGAATATATTTTGTAATGAACAAGTCTTTCTCATACCCAATGCATTTACTCCAAATGATGATGGAAAGAATGATTATTTTATGATACAAGCTGAAGGCGTCACCCAATTTCATCTTATTGTAAGAAACAGATGGGGTGAAGTTGTATTTGAATAAAATGATTTGAAACAAGGTTGGAATGGAAAAGTAAAAGGTAAATTAGCAGATCCTAATGTATTTATTTACCAGCTTGAAGCAACATGCTCTACAGGAGAAACTATTCAGAAAACAGGGAATGTAACTCTACTAAGATAGTAGGCATGAAAGAGTATATTATATTATTTATTTATATTATTTGTTCGTTGTCTTTTCAGGTAAATGCGCAGGACATTCATTTTTCACAGTTCTATACTGCACCAATACTTTTAAATCCGGCAAACACAGGGTTTATCAATTGCGACTATCGTTTTACGGCAAATCAGCGAACGCAATGGAGAAGCGTTACAACACCCTATGTTACTTTTGCAGCTTCTGGAGATTTAAGATTGGTAAAAGGTAAAAGCGGAAAAGACCTGCTCGGTATAGGGGCTGTTTTCTCCACTGATCAGGCAGGTGATTCTAAATTTACCACCTCTCAAATGGGAGCTTCCATTGCATACAATCAAAACCTTGATCGTTTTGGAATTCAATATTTTGGAGGGGGAATAATGTTGAGTTACACCACAGCAACCATTGATTACTCTGCATTGCAGTTTCAAACTCCGGGTGATTATGTAGCCACCTCATTGAGTTTTCCTGACTTGTCTGCTGGAGTGCAGTGGAATTATATTCCTGACCACTATAGCAATTTCAATTTTGGAGGAGCGGTTTATCATATCAATCAACCTAAGAAAACTTTTATGAATGATGGTACTTCCCGGTTGCCAACTAAATATATAATAAATGCAGGAGGGCGGTTTCATGGTTCCGGAAAGGTTGAATATTATCCTAAATTGATGTATGCTTCGCAAGGCACATATCAGGAAATTGTTTTCGGCGCTTCTGCGCGGGTAAAGATGGATATGGTGTCGAACAGCCGCTATGGAGTTTATCTGGGCACCTTTTACCGTTGGAACGATGCAGCTATTATTATTACCCGTTTTGATATAGATGAAGTAAGCATAGCTTTCAGCTACGATATTAATGTTTCCCGTCTCAGAAAAGTGAGTGAGATGAAAGGCGGTCCTGAATTGTCAATAATATATATCGGCTGTATTCCGAGTTTTTCCCGTAAGGAAGTGTATTGCCCGAGATTCTGATTATTCATCATTTTTACTTTTTCATTACTTTATATTGCTGTAAAACGTTTTCTACAGATGCTGCAAAGCATTCTATCTTTGCGTGCATTTTTATGAAACAGATTCAGAAATTAATTTCAGAACTAAATCCTTATTATGTCTTTTACCAATATCATTTATCAATTTGAGCGAATGAACAGGT
>CAYRJA010000097.1:0-4118 GCA_964424455.1 uncultured Bifidobacteriaceae bacterium | reverse complement strand
GAACAGGTCACTACTTTTTGCAATTGTCTTTTTTCTGATGCTTACAATTGGTTTTGCATCCTACAAATTGCTCAGCCAACCTGATGAAAAAGGAGCGTTAATTGCGCAAGTGCTGGATGCAGAAATTCAGGATCAGCATTACAATCCTATACAATTAAATGACAAACTTTCAGAAAGAGTCTTTGATCTTTTCCTGAGTCGGATTGATTACAATAAAAAATTTTTTCTGAAAACGGATATTCAGAAACTTTCAGAGTTCAAGTTTTTAATTGACAATGAGATACTGGAAGGCAATCTTCGCTTTTTTGAAATAGCAGACAGCATCTTCTTAATACGTCAGGAACAAGCAAGAAAATATTATCCAGGGATTCTTGCATTACCATTTGATTTTACACAAAATGAAAACATGGAATCTGACAGGAAGAAAATGGAATATGCTGCTGATACCAATGCGCTGAAAGATGCATGGAGAAAATACCTGAAATTTCAGACGCTTATCCGTATGTCAGATATGATGGAGAGCAGAGACAGAGCTTTAGAGAAGCCGGATACAGCAAAAAAAGATTCAACCTATATCGGTAAAACAGATGCACAACTGGAAGAACTTGCAAGAAGCAAAGTCTTGAAAAACATGAACGATGGTTTTAATCCTCAAAACACATTGGATCGTAATGACAGAATGAATCTTTTTCTCGGCTGTATTGCCAATGCGCAGGATCCGCATACTGAATTTTTTCCACCCGTTGACAAACAGAATTTTGATATAGCTATGACAGGGAAACTCGAAGGAATAGGCGCTCAGTTGCAACAGCGGGACGGAATTATTAAAGTAGTAAGCATTGTGCCGGGAAGCCCTTCCTATCGTAATGGACATTTGAAATCAGGAGATGTAATAATGAAAGTAGGGCAGGGCAGTATGGAACCGGTTGACATATCCGATATGCGCCTCGACAAAGCCATACAACTGATTCGTGGAAAGAAAGGAACAGAAGTGCGACTGACCGTAAAGAAACCGGATGGTGCAATAGAAATAATTACTCTTATCCGTGATGTAATTATTATGGAAGATACTTATGCGCAGTCTGCCATTATTAATGATAAAGAAAAAATCGGTTACATACGGTTACCAATATTTTATGCAGACTTTAACAATAATGGAGGTAGGGATTGTGCTAAAGATGTAAAGACTGAACTTGAAAAATTGAAATCTGAAAAAGTAAAAGGTGTAATTCTGGACTTGCGTGATAACGGCGGCGGTTCTCTTGAAAATGTTGTTACAATGGTAGGATTGTTTATCCGTCAGGGTCCTGTTGTTCAGGTGAATTCAAAAAATGGTGAAGCTACTTTGCTGAATGACAATGACCCGTCTGTTGTTTACAATGGTCCATTAGTTATTTTGGTAAACGAAAACAGCGCTTCTGCCTCAGAAATTATGGCTGCTGCTATTCAGGATTACAAGCGCGGAATTATCATGGGAGGTACTGCTACTTTCGGCAAAGGAACTGTTCAGCGCATTTTTGATATGGACAGAATGTTGAATGCACAGTTCAGTTCGTTCAAACCATTAGGTTCGGTGAAGGTTACAATGCAGAAATTTTATCGCATCAACGGCGGCTCTACTCAGTTGCGCGGTGTTACACCGGATATTGTAATTCCCGGATTATACAGTTACCTGAAGTATGGCGAAAAGCAGGAAGAATATCCGATGGGCTGGGATGAAATTTCTCCGGCAAAGTATTCAGAGTGGACTCCTTCGGTAAATTACAAGTATGTTATTGAAAACAGCAAGAAGAGGGTAGAGGCGCAACCCGGTTTCGGAGTAATTAATAATGAAGCAAAAGAAATGAAACAGGAAGCAGACAATACAATGGAAACACTGAACCTGAAAGAATACCGGCAGCGTCAGCAGAAATTGAAAGATGAGAAGAAAGCATTTGATGAATTACAGAAGAAATTTCCGGAAATGAATATTTCAAATCTTCCTGTTGATTTGAAATCCATTGAATCGGACTCTACAAAGATTTCGAGAAATAAAGAATGGCTGAAAGATTTAAAGAAAGATATTTATCTGAATGAAGCAGCTAAAGTGGTGATGGATATTAAATAGATAACTTCTATTCTTTTATAGATATTTTCACCTCGAAAGAATATGTCAGCCAAAAAGAAAAAATTACCTCACAAAACCGGTCCGTCAAAAGCAGCGTTGCAAAAAGCTGTAACAGACAGAAAAACACTTTGGATAGGCGCTGCAGTTATTGCTGTCATCACCTTTCTGATTTATATACCGGTTTTCTCCAACGGATTCGTCAACCTTGACGATGACCGCTACATTGAACGGCAACAGCTCATCCGCAGCATCAACCTGAAAGCTCTTTTTGTTGATAACAAATATGTGATGGGAAATTTTCATCCGCTGGTGATGATGGTTTATTCCATCATCTATCACTTTTTTCAATTGAATCCGGATGCATATCACGCAGTGAATCTGCTGTTACACATAGTTAATTCCTGTTTGGTACTGTTGCTTATTTACAAACTGACTAACTCTTTCCAAATTTCATTTGTTGTCGGATTGCTGTTTGGAATTCATCCTTTGCATGTGGAGTCAGTGGCGTGGGCGAGTGAGTTGAAAGATATAATGTACACACTCGGATTTCTGCTGTCATTAATTTTCTATGTCAGGTACATAAAAGAAAATGAATCAAAAAAACTGTATGTATATAGTTTGTTGTTCTTTTTATTCTCTCTGTTCTCTAAGGCGATGGGAGTTTCACTTACAGTAGTTTTGTTTCTGATTGATTTTTATTCGGATAGAAAATTCACGACTAAAACTATTGTTGAAAAAATTCCCTATTTCATTCTGTCAGTTATTTTTGGAGTAGTTGCCATTGTTGCTCAAAAAAGTTTAGGAGCTATTCAGGATATTGCAGTATTCAGCTTTCCGCAACGCATCGTTTTTGCGTGTTACAGTTTTATTACATATATAGTCAGAATCTTTGTGCCTATTGACTTATGTGCTTATTATCCTTACCCTGTAAAAACAGGCGACAGTATTCCGGGTGTATATTATATCTATCCTTTTATTCTTTTGATTTTTCTGTCGGCAGTTTTCTATTCATTGCGGAAAACCAAAGTAGTGTTTTTTGGAGTCGGATTTTATGCTGTTACAGTTTTCTTGGTGTTACAGTTGCTTCCTGTAGGCGGAGCTATCATGGCAGACCGTTACAGCTATATCCCGTCTATCGGTATTTACTTTGTACTGGCTTATGGTCTGATGTATTATTCAGGTAAAAACAATTCTTATCAAACACCGGCAAAAGGAATATTGATTGCACTTATTGCCATCTTTTCATTTCAAACTTTCAATCAGATAAAAAAATGGAAAGATGGCATGGCTTTATGGAGTAATGTGATTGATAATTATCAGACGGTTTCTCTTGCTTACAATAATCGCGGAGTACTTTACAAAATGAATGGCGAATTTGACAAAGCTATGGCAGACTATCGCAAATCACTCTCTTTAAACCCTAAGAATGCAGACACATGGAGTAACATCGGTTTGATTTTCTGGCAAGATGGTAACAACTCTAAAGACCCAAGAAAAAGTATGTTGTATGACACAGCTATGGTTTATCTGAACAAAGCGATAATACTCGATCCGGCTTTTGCATCAGCTTACAGTAACAGAGGAAGTGTGTATTATACTATGGGTAAAGAAGAAGAAGCGTTAAAAGATATTTCTAAATCACTGGAACTCGATCCGAACTTTGCAGAATCATATTACAACCGTGGCATCATCTATTACAACCGAGGAAGACAGGATGAAGCATGTGCCGATTTAAAACGCGGAGCCGAGTTGGGTTATGGACAGTCTGCAAATGCTTACAGAGATTTGTGTCTGAATAAAAAGGCAAAGTAAAAACTGCTGTACATTGTGTATATAGAGGTTAGAAACTGTAACAAGAACCCGGTGGAGTTACTCTTCAATGCGGGGTTCACTGTGTGTAACCCCGTTTGGACAAAGAAAACTTTTTTGTCAATGAGTAAGTGTTACAGTAATTTCACAGAGTTCTCTCTTCGCTCAGAGTACTGCGGAGTAACTCGGCGAGAATGCACGC
>CAYRJA010000096.1:0-12641 GCA_964424455.1 uncultured Bifidobacteriaceae bacterium | reverse complement strand
ATATGACAAAGTTGTAAAAGTGGGAATCATGAAAGTTGTTGATGTTTATAAGAGTGAACTGGGAAATATAAAGATACCAAGGCCACTACTTATTATATGTACTTATTATTCATCGCTTATTGAATTAATATGTGGTGGACTTTTAATCATAGGACTGTTTACAAAGTATTCTTTATACTTGTTAGGAATAGATTTTATTCTAGTAGTTGGAGCATTCAGCATCATTAAGCCAATGTGGGATATGCAGCTAGTTTTTCCCCGCATGGTTTTATTAAGTATTTTACTTTATCTTCCTAAAGGCAGCAGCATTATTTCTGTTGATTATCTTCTTGGCTTGTAAGTTGTATTTGTAAATATCTCAGAAAATAATTTATCCGATTTTACCTTTGCCCGATTAAATTCTATCTATGAAAAGGACTTTATTTATTGCTCTGGCTTTGTTGTTTGTGGTGCTGTCTTGTACCCGTGTTCCGATAACAGGAAGAAAGCAAGTAAAACTATTGCCTGAAGACCAGATGGTCGCTATGAGTTTAACACAGTACAAAGATTTTTTACAAAAAAATAAAGTAGTGGCAACCGGACAAGAGGAGCAGATGGTGAAAACTGTTGCTGCAAAAATTATTGATGGAGTTAAAAAAGTAGCTAAGGCGAAAGGGTTCAGCGATCGTATTGCAGGTTACAAATGGGAAGTCAATTTAGTACAAAGTGCAGATGTGAATGCGTGGTGTATGCCGGGCGGAAAAATTGTAGTTTATACAGGGATATTGCCTTTTACAATTGATGAATCAGGATTAGCAACAGTACTTGGTCATGAGGTTGCACATGCCGTGGCAAGACATGGCAATGAGAGAATGAGCCAGGGGTTGATTGCCCAAACGGGATTAACTGCGCTTGATATAGCGCTATCACAAAAACCTAAACAGACACATGATTTATTGATGGCTGCGGTAGGGGCAGGTGCAGAGATTGGTGTGTTACTTCCTTTCTCACGAAAGCAAGAATCTGAAGCTGATCAGTTAGGCTTAATATTTATGGCTGCGGCAGGATATGACCCTCATGGAGCTATTGCCTTTTGGAAAAGAATGGCATCACAAGGCGGTCAAAAGCCACCGGAATTTCTGAGTACTCACCCTTCTGATGAAACGCGCATAAACAACATCAAAAAGAAATACATGAATGAAGCAATGACCTACTATAAGCCCTGAAATAATCCAATGCTGCATCGGTAGTTTCTTTCAGTGTTACTGCTTAAGTAATATATCTTTCACAGTATTCAGAATATCTGTAACACCTTCTTTTGTTGGCGCTTCTGCATATATGCGTAACAATGGTTCGGTGCCTGACGGACGAATCATTACCCATTCATTTTCGCTCAGATGATACTTGTAGCCGTCAATATCTTCCATCCGCTGTGGCGTGTATTTGCCAAATGATTTATACTTACCGCTTTTGCAGTTTGCAATAATTTGATACTTCAATGATTCTTCAAGATGTAAATCATAACGGTTAAAATGAAAAGCGCCTACTACATCATAAACTTCCTGAATAATCTGCTTCATAGTTTTTCCTGTCTTTGCCATAAACTCCAGTAAAACCAACCCGTCCCACACACCGTCACGCTCGGGAATATGTCCTTTTACTGCAATACCACCTGACTCTTCTCCACCGAGCAGCACATCGTCCTTCACCATTTTATCGCTGATATATTTAAAACCAATCTTGGTAACCTCTATCGGTAAGTTGTATTTGTTACACATCTTCTTCACCTTTTCGGAAACTGAAAATGCTATTACAACTTTGCCTGTCATTTTCTTGTATTGTGACAGATAGTGAATCAACAGCAAGATGATATGATGTGCATCTACAAAATTTCCATCTTCATCATACATACCAATCCGGTCAGCATCACCATCGGTAGCCCATCCACACATTTTACCACCTGATTTTTTTATAAGGGATGATAATTCCTGTAAATTCTTGTCGAGAGGCTCAGGCGCTTGCCCTTTGAATGAAGGATTATAATCGCAGTGTAAAAGTATTGGTGCTTTTAATGTTTTGCGAACAACATTCTGCCCAGCTCCGTACATAGCATCATACGCAACTATAATTTTTTCATTAATTGTCTTTAAGTCAAAGTTAGTTCTCAGATGTTCCACATAATCTGTTTCTAAATCTACATACTGTAACAGTCCCCTTGATTGTAGCTCTTCAATAGATTCAGTTTTTACTTCTACTGTTTCAGGAATCATATCCTCCACTTCCTGAACAATTTCAGGAGAAGAAGGTCCACCATGTTCTCCTTTCAGTTTATATCCATTGTAAGAAGGCGGATTGTGACTTGCGGTTATCACAACTCCTAATCCTGTATTATACTTTGTACAGCCGAGTGAAACCATAGGAGTAGAAACAAACCCCTTCGCAATAAAAACCTTAACACCATGACTACATAAAATTTTTGCAGTAGTTTCAGCAAATAACTCGCCGGCAAACCGGCAATCATGTCCGATAAGTACGGAAGGAGCTTTGTAATTTTTTTTTAACCATAGTGCTGTTCCTGTAGCTACTCGTTGAACATTAGCTACTGTATAGTCTTGTGCAATAATGGCACGCCAGCCATCAGTTCCGAATTTTATTTTATTCATTTAGTCAGAAAATTATTAAGGAGTGTAAATATAAAAAGCAGGCAATAATAATAGAAGAGGTAATGATAGATTACGTTGTGTATAGTTATTACTCTTCTAAATAAAAAAGCCACACCTTGCTCATTGATGCAGCTTTTAATCCAGAGGTTCGGAAGGAAGATTACCAGGCGCCTCCGTAGCCGGGTATTGGATCTATATCAAAGTCGTCGTTATCCTTAGTGCCATCGTCAGATTTACTTTTTGGATGTAACTTTTTCTGACGCATTTTCAATAATCCTTCGAGAGTCAGTAAATGCTCCTTTGCCTCTTTCAGATCAAGTAATTTTTTTTCACTTGAATCCTGTGGAATATTTTTCTCTTCAGTCATAAGCTATTTATTACTGAACGAAAATACTTTCTCAGATAAATAAATGAGAATAGACTCTCTCATTCTTTTCCACAGTGTAAATATTAAAAAGTATTTTAAAGTGGTCAGCTATACTTTCAGAGCAGTTTCCTTCAACCGGCTGATAAGCCAACTCTGACCAACCGGAACCATCCAGTTGGTTTGCATTTCAGATAAAGTTTGAACCAGATTGTTGAAGAAAATAGTTTGTTCATCAATCACACCTTCTGCAAACTTTTCATTCAGTTCTGAAAAGGGGATTGAAATTATTTCATTATCTTTTTTAAACAACATGGTAAGCCGGTCGAATAAAGTGATACCGAATTCTTTTTCAACTTCTCTTACAAAGTCAAAAGATGCATCTTGAGAACATCCGCCTACTTTAACTTGAGTACTATCAGCAAGCAAAATTGCAAAACGGTTAAACAATACTTTTCCAACTGCACTTATTTGTTGCTTATGTGATGTCCATTGTTTGGCAAAAGATGAAAGTTTTTCTTCTATCTGTTTTGCTTCAGTTTCGGTTAGCTCTCTGTTACATTGATAAATCCAGACTCTGGAACTTGATGGGAATCCTTCTGCGAAATTCAAATTCATAGGAAAATATTTATTTATGATGAGTTCCAAAATTATTGATTCTTTCCGAACAAAAAATTACTATTAACCTTTTACGATGTAATCTTATAAAAAAGGATAAAAAAACAAGCAGAGGGGAAATAACTTATTGCGATACAATAAATTGATACTCAGTAGCATTTTGCACTTGTTTACAATTGATATTACCTTGTACTGAACTTTATTTTTATCATAAACGAATTTATTATAAAATTGCTTAAAATTGTTGTTTGGTAAAAAGCAATTTGACCACTTAATGAACAATCCCACTGAACATACATTCCATATCCCTGTTATGGGTGTGGCATATACAATTGATACTCCGTTGAAAGTAGCCCGGTTTGGTATTAATTCAGTTGTATCACTTGTAGATGATAAACTGATTGAGGAAATGCGAAAGTACTACTGTAACAAAGAAAAAGAACACTACGAACATATACGTGAGCACGATTTTGATTTCCGTGCAAGGCGTATTACTCTGTACCTGAATCTTCTCGATAAATTGTTGAAAGAACAGGTAGCAAAACTTAAATCAGAAAAATTTGAGAATGGATCTGAAATTGAAAAATATTTTGAGATGCTTCCTGATACTTCTCCTTTAAAAATGTATTACAACCAAATGAAGGAGATGGATGATACCGATGAAAAGTTGCATGCTCAGGAATTTTTAAGGGGGAAAATAACAATTGGTTCTATTGATGTAAATATCATGACTAAATGTGATAAGATTAATTACTCTAAGTCCGGAGAGCAATTAAGTTCTGAATATACAGATGCATTGGCAGCTTTACGAGGCTTTGCAAATAGTCAACTGAACTCTTCGGTGGTCTTTTCAGCAGGAATGAATCCAAGATTGTATTCATACTGTGAGTCATTCAAAGATTTTCTTCCGGATGAAAACGGAAAGTTGAATAAGAAAATAATATTGAAAGTAAGCGACTACCGCTCTGCTTTAATTCAAGGAAAGTTCTTAGCCAAGAAGGGATTATGGGTTTCAGAATTCAGAATTGAATCAGGTTTGAACTGTGGAGGACATGTATTTCCGACAGAAGGTTACTTAATGGGACCTATTATGGAAGAGTTCAAGCAGAAGAAAGAAGAATTAGCAAAGGAATTGTTTGAATTATGTTCTCAATCGCTGTTACAGAAAGGAGGATATGCCTTTTCGACAATACCTGAGCTAAGAATCTCCGTTCAGGGAGGTATTGGTACGGCAAATGAGAATGATTTATTACTTAACTATTTTAAAACGAATAGCACAGGATGGGGCAGTCCGTTTCTGATGGTGCCGGAAGCTACCAATGTGGATGATCAAACACTTCAGGATTTAGTTACAGCTAAGGCAGAAGATTTTTACCTGAGCAATTCTTCACCGCTCGGTGTGATGTTTAATAATTTTAGAAAAGCGTCAGAAGATAAAGAACGAAGAAGGCGGATAGACAAGGGTGTACCCGGCAGCGCCTGTTACAATCATTATCTGAAATTCAATACAGAATTTACGGACAAACCTATTTGTACTGCTTCCCGCGAGTATCAGAACTTAAAAATCAAACAACTGAAAGAACAAAACCTTTCGGAGGAAATACTAGCTCAGGAAATTGAAAAGGTAACCGAGAAGGAATGTATCTGCCAGGGACTGGGTACTGCGGCATTTATGAAGAATGGGATACCTGTTCCTCATAAGATAAAAGGAGTTAGCATTTGCCCTGGACCGAATCTTGCTTATTTCTCCAGTGTACTATCTCTTCGCGAAATGATTGATCATATATACGGAAGAAAGAATGTGCTCAATGTTCAGAACCGCCCCAACATGTTCATTAACGAGTTGAAGATATATGTTGACTATCTGAAAGGAGAAATCAACAAGAGCATGGATGAAATATCAGCGAAGAAGCAAAAGTATCTGAACACATTCAAGGAAAATATTCTTTCAGGTATTGAATATTATAAGACACTTAGCACTGCAATGGTAAATGAAACAGAACAGTATCGTAAACGCTTTCAGGAGTCGTTGAATAACTTTGAAAGAGCAGTAGCCAGTCTGCAAGTACCTGAGCCTGCTTTAGTGAATTAGATCTTGCGGAGAGGGCGGGATTCGAACCCGCGAACCGCTTTAGACGGTTACACACTTTCCAGGCGTGCTCCTTCAACCACTCGGACACCTCTCCTATGAATGGGGTGCAAAAATCTTAAAAAAAAGTTGCTGTCAAAATAATTTATGAGTAAACCCTCAGCGAATTACCATAAAGCTGTGTGTGGTAACTAATTAAATCGTTTTTAGCCAGATAACCTGATTTTACACGACCAAGTACATCAAACTTACTTTGATCTGAGGGACATACAAATTCATCACTAAAAGGATCATACTTTAGTGTAGAATTATCATAAGTGCATAAGGAGGAAACTGCAGCTATGGCGCCTGACTGAGTTCTGGCAAGAATAATATTATACTGAGTTAACACTACATATCCTCCGGTTGAACCAAGCTGTGAATACCTCGGATCTGTCAAATCAATTGTAAAATCTACCAAAGCGGCATCATCTTTCTTTCTGCATGATTCTGTTTCAAAAGATGAAATTACAATCAGGGAAAGAAGGATAAGCCGTACTGTTTTTTTCATATACTATAATTTGAATGATAAAAGTACATCAATCAGGAATAAATAATTCAGGAATTATTATTTTTATATTCGATACTTACTTAACGGTTAAATCATTGAGTATGAAAAAGCTGCTCAAAGAATATCTTACCTTTTCAAAAAGAGAAAGAAACGGAGCCGTTGTACTCGTTCTGATAATTCTAACCGTAATCTTTTATCCGCAGATTCAATCATTGTTTGTAACAGAAGAACCCACAGATTTTTCTGCCTTTCAAAAAGATATTGCTGAGTTTGAAAAACAAACTTCAGTAGCGGCAAACAATCTGACAAAGAAAGATTCAACTTACAGAGTGAAAGAGTTTGTTCCTGCTAAAGAAGTGAGTATGTTCTATTTTGATCCGAATAAAATCGGTGTAACAGAGTGGAAACAACTTGGAGTAAGTGAAAGAACAGCTAACTCTATTGTGAAGTACATATCTAAAGGAGGAAAGTTTAGAGCTACAGATGACCTGAAGAAAATTTATAGTCTGAAGGAAGAAGATTTTAATCGTCTGGCTCCATTTGTCAGAATAGAACAGAAGAAAGAACTTGCTGTAACAGACCAGAAAGAACTTCCAAAAGAAACCGTTGCATACACTCCAAAGACAAGAACTAAAGTTGATATTAACCGGGCTGATTCAGCAATGCTGGAATCATTATCCGGAATTGGTCCTGTACTCGCCTCCCGTATTATAAAATTCAGAACTCAACTGGGTGGATTCTTTACAATAGAACAATTATTAGATGTGTATGGCGTAAAGCCTGAAACCTATGATAATGTGAAGAATTATATAGAAGTATCAGCGCCCGATGTAACACTGCTTTCTGTAAATACTGTTACAGTGAAAGAGCTTCTGGTAAATCCGTACTTTAAGTATAAAATTGCAAATGCACTTGTTAATTACCGGACTATGCACGGAAACTATCAGTCGTTGGAAGACATAAAAAATTGTGAGTTGATTGATGATGTATTGTATGAGAAAATTAAACCTTATCTGTCTTTATAAGATTTTCTTGTAGTACAGGATGTATTTATATCTATCCTTAAATCAAGACAAACATTACTCTATAGCAATTATATTCGTCTTACTTTTGAAACCGAAAAATGATTGATGAATAAAAATTTATTTATTGCTTTAGAAGGAATAGACGGAAGCGGTAAGAGTACACAGGTTAAGTTATTGAGTGAAATACTGAAAAACGCAGGACACAAAGTGTATTGCACCGCCGAGCCTACCAAGAGTCCGATAGGAACGATTATCAGAGATATTTTCACACATAGAATGGAAGCAGACCATCGGGTGATTGCAGGATTATTTGTTGCAGACCGCTTGGATCATTTGCTGAATAAGACAGATGGAATTATAAAGAAGATGAGGGAAGGTTATACTGTAATTACCGACCGTTATTATTTTTCTTCTTATGCTTATCAGGGAACGCACATGCCGCTGGATTGGGTAATTGAAGCAAACTCGCTGAGCGCTGAATTGCTAAAGCCCGATATTCATATTTACATTGACATCACTCCTGAATTAAGCATATCACGATTGAAGAGCGGAAGAGATTCAATGGAGTTATACGAAACAATAGAAAATCTGAAAAATGTCCGTGACAAGTACATGGAGGCATTTGACAAATTAAAGTCAGAAGAAAATATTTTTATTACTGACGGAAACCGGGAGGCAGAAACAATTGTATCAGATATCTGGAATAAAATCAGACAATTAACTGTAACAGAAAAGACTTACTGATACAGATACCGGTCAGGAAGTAAACTGTAACAGATTAACTTCCTTTAATGGCTTCTCTTGCAATTACAATCTTCTGAATTTCAGAAGTGCCTTCTCCGATAGTGCAGAGTTTTGAATCACGATAGAATTTCTCAACCGGAAAATCTTTAGTGTAGCCATAGCCGCCGAATATCTGCACTGCATCGGTAGAAACAGCTACTGCAGTTTCAGAGGCATAATACTTTGCCATAGCTGATTGCTTCGTAACATTTTCGCCGCGATTCTTTAAGTCTGCTGCTTGTAATGTTAGAAGCTCTGCTGCTTCAATTTTCAAAGCCATATCGGCAATTTTAAATGCAATACCCTGAAAGTTTGCAATCGGCTGATTAAACTGATGGCGCTCTTTGGAATATTTCACTGCTGCCTCATACGCACCTTTTGCAATTCCGATAGCGAGCGAAGCAATAGAAATTCTTCCTCCGTCAAGCACTTTCATCGCCTGAATAAATCCTTCACCTTCTTTACCAAGCATATTTGCTGAAGGAATACGGCAGTTATCAAAAATTACTTCAGTAGTTTCTGAAGCACGCATACCGAGTTTGTTTTCCTTTTTGCCGGCGCTTAATCCTTTCGTTCCTCTTTCAACTACAAAGGCGGTCATACCATGGCTGTCGCCAAGTTCTCCTGTACGCGCAATCACTACCATCACATCACTGCTGTTGCCATGAGTAATCCAGCATTTTGTTCCATTAATAATCCAGCCGTTACCGTCTTTCTTTGCTACGCATTTCATGTTAGCGGCATCCGATCCGGTGTTGGGTTCGGTTAATCCCCAGGCGCCCAGCCACTGACCGGAAGCTAACTTCGGCAACCATTTTTTCTTTTGTTCTTCATTTCCAAAATAAAGAATATGTCCGGTGCAAAGTGAGTTGTGCGCTGCCACTGATAGACCAATAGAGCCACACACTTTTGCAGTTTCAATTATTACTGACATATATTCGAAATAAGAAAGACCAGCACCGCCATATTCTTCCGGAACGAGTACCCCCATAAATCCCTGTTCACCCATTTTCTTAAAAAGTTCCTTAGGGAAAATTTGTGCTTCATCCCACTCCATTATATGTGGACGGATGTTTTTTTCTGCAAAATCTTTTACTGACTGCGTAATTAATTGCTGACTTTCTGTATTGGCGAATTCCATTTAAGAAAAAAATTTTTGCGAATGTAGCAATTGAAAAGTAATTAAGCTACCTATGAAAGAACTCGGGTGTATGAATAGTTGCAGGGATTACTTATGCCTTAGGCATAAGGGCTTGGTAAAAAAATCTAATACAGACACTCTGGAGCGTCCCTTCGGGACGCAACAACCTTCTCGTTCAAGTTATTACCAAGCGTTTGCTCCTGCGGAGCAATATAATTGTTGCTGCAAATATTCATACACCCAAGAACTCAGAACTCAAATTCATTTGTTGCTAATTTCTGAGTGTTCTGTTATATCAACCGTGTTCGCTGAACAGAAGATGGGGTATTACACCTGAAACAAGTGCCTAGACGCTGAAGAAGTTACAGTACTTGTAGTAGTATTTTATTTTATCACTACTGTTCCGATTGCTTTAGCCAACTGACTTTTTAAATTATTCAATTCATTCTTAATCTGAAGGTGCTGCAGCAGCGCTTCTTCGTTTTTATTTTGCTCTGCAGTTTTTATTTCATGAGCATTCTCCCGAATCATCCGGTCGAGTAGTTTTATTTTAAATCGGTGAAGCGAACTCTCCACATCTTTTTTATAGGTATCGGTTTTACCCGGTACAAAAATTTCGAATTTCTTTTCCCAGTTTTCACTCAGTTGGTATGGAGATGATATGATCGTAAGCACTGCATCGTGTAGTGATTCATCTTTCTGTTGTAAAAAAAACTGATGGTCAGGAATGTTTCCTTTTTGGATTTCTTCTTTAAAAATAGTTTTGATTTTCTGAAAAACCGGATGATTAAAGTTATGTTCAGAAATCTCACTAATGATGTGTTCAGCTACGCTATGCTCCTCTGAAAATGACATTAGTCCGAACTCGAGCAGGATACGGATTAAGTCACGTTCCTGTGATTCGTCCTTATCTTCTGTAATCAGTTTCTGAGTATCATGAATTTCCTGTAGCTGCTGAAACTCATCGCGTGTTACAGCAGCAAGTTCCTGTTTACTTTCTTTGCTGAACTGCCCGCGTTTAATCTTATTGATTTCAGTGATAAGAATCCGTTCATCTACATTCAGAATGCTGCTGCACTCATGAATAAGCAGATGGCGCTTAATTGTGTCCGGCACTTTAGCCAGTGTCCCTGCAATTTCACGAATTACCATTGCCCTCTTTATAGGGTCGTTACCTGTATCGGCAAGCAATTGACTTGCTTTGAATATTACAACGTTTGTAGCATTCGCCTTTACGTATTCACGAAATGGAGTAGTTCCATTTTTCTGAACAAATGAATCAGGATCTTCACCATCGGGCAGCAACACAATGCGCACATTCATGTCCGCTTCCAGTACTAATTCTAATCCACGCAGTGCAGCTTTAATACCTGCGGGATCTCCATCATACAGAATTGTAACATTGGGGGTAAACCGCTTAATCAGTTTGATTTGATCGGGAGTAAGAGAAGTACCGGATGATGCCACTACATTTTCGATTCCTGCCTGATGCATGGAAATTACATCGGTGTATCCTTCTACAAGAAAACATTCATCAAACTGTCGAATCGCACTTTTCGCCTGAAAAATTCCATAGAGAATTTTACTCTTATGATAAATTTCTGTTTCCGGTGAGTTGATGTACTTTGAAGTTTTCTCATCCTTTTTCAGTACACGACCTGCAAATCCAACTATTTTCCCTGACAAATTCTGAATAGGAAAAACTACTCTTCCGTGAATGAAATCGCGAGTGTTTCCGCTTTCATATTGCTTTGTCAATCCTGCCTTAACAAGCATCTCCAACTGATAACCTTTCTTCATTGCTTCAACGGTAAATGCATCTTCCTTTTTCAGCGAATAGCCGAGCTTAAATCTTTCAATCTGCACTTCACGAAAACCGCGTTCTTTAAAGTAAGTCAGTCCGATTGCTTTACCTTCTTCCGAGTGTAACAGATTATCGGTGTAATGTTGCTGAGCAAAATTATTAACGATGTAAAGACTTTCCTGAATTTGTTTTGCGACAACTCCCTCATTGCTTTCTTTCGTCTCCTCAACTTCAATATTGTATTTCTGAGCGAGCCACTGCAATGCTTCTACATACGAATAGTTCTCATGTTCTTTCAGAAAGGCAATGGCATCACCGCCTTTGCCACAACCGAAACATTTGAAAATTCCGCGAGCAGGATTCACATTAAATGAAGGAGTTTTCTCGTCGTGAAACGGACACAGTCCGATATAATTAGCACCTCGTCTCTTCAGGTTGACAAAATCACCCACCACCTCCTCTATCCGTGAGGTTTCTAAAATATTCTGTATGGTGCGATGGGAAATCAAAGACTATAAAAAATTAAGGAGACCAAAATTATAAATTTGCTGTGTTAAATCTATGCCGATAATTCCTTAGGGTAACACAAATAATATTTTGTAACAGGAGCAGACAACCCTGAAATATTCAACTGGTCGGAAGCGGCAGCAATGTCTTTTACAGTATTATTTTTATACAGCAGGTTGATTCTGTCGTTCTCTGTATCATAAGCCCTGTTGCTTGTAGAGTCGTGATGATAATAATATTTAATCTGATCATCGGTCAATTTGAATCGTGATTTAATTTTCCTCTTTATTGTCTCAACTTTTGAACGGCTGAATTCTTCATTTTGAATTTCAATATGAAAAAGCCTCCGATTCACTAATGAGGATGAAAGAAATGAAAGCACTTTGTCATTTGACTGCTGCCATACCTTTATAGCTCCTAAAATATCCGCATCGTCCAGCATTGCAAATTGGCTAAGCACTTCAGAGTTATCCTGAAAATCCTTTTTTGAAAAAGAATTTTCAAGAAAAAATTTCAAAGCAGGTGAGGCAAAAATCTTTTCTCCGTGTCGGGTGAGTTCTTTTGCACGGCGCAGAATCAGTATCAAAGTTTGCTCAGCCGCCAAAACGGTCTTGTGAAGATACACCTGCCAGTACATAAGCCGGCGCGAAACAATAAATTTTTCGATTGAATAAATGCCTTTAGCTTCCACCATCAGTTGTCCTTTATGTACTGTCAGCATTTTAATTATACGGTCGTAACCGATTACACCCTCAGCTACGCCGGTAAAAAAACTGTCACGGTTCAGATAGTCTAACCTGTCCATATCCAGCTGTCCGCTGACTAACTGATGAAGAAATTTTTTTTGGTGTTTATTCTTAAAGATTTGTATAGCAAGTGTAAGCTTTCCATTAAATTCTTTATTCAGCTTCTCCATAAAAAGGAGCGATAAATCTTCGTGTGAAACGAGATTGACTATTGTATGCTCCAATGTATGTGAGTACGGACCATGACCAATATCATGTAAGAGAATGGCAACTGTAACAGCTTCCGCTTCTTCATCGGTAATAGTTATTCCTTTTGATTTCAGCACTTCAAGAGCAGCGCTCATCAGGTGCATTACACCAAGCGCATGATGA
>CAYRJA010000095.1:0-12845 GCA_964424455.1 uncultured Bifidobacteriaceae bacterium | reverse complement strand
CACAATGGTTTTATGGTGATTCCGCCCGGATATATCACCCAGTCACTCGTTCCGGATAGACACTTAGAGGCAACACCTACCATAAAGGTCTGTCCCGGCTGTCCTACATGTACCTGGAAGGTTCCTCCTGATACATTGTACTTGTAGCCGCCAGCAATGGTTGGTGTCAGCCGCTGAATTAATACAGTATAATTACCTGTCGGACTGCCACTCATGCTTACTTCTATCTGTCCGGGACAAGTACTCTTCACTTCTATAATAGTAGGTACAGGTACACAGGCAGACGAGGGCAGTACGGTTGTGTAAGCCAAAGCGCTCTTCTGACCGAATATACCCTGAGAAGGGCAATCTTTACGCACCACATATACTTCATAAGGAGTGCCTCCATACAACCCGGTGGTTATGGTTACCGTTCCGCTATTGCCGACTGTAGTTACATCCTTATAAGAATATGAAGTATGTATAGTTACAGCACGGTAGTAAACACGGTAGTTGCCTGCATCGCCGCTCCAGTCCACTTTCAATTGTTTGTTTACCGGTGAACTGGCTGTTACGCCTGTAGGTACGGAACACAGTGTAGTCACACCCGTTAATGTGCCACTGGCAGGGCAGCCAACAAGCGGTAAACCTGTTTGTGTTACAGTGATATTGTAACTGCTGTTTGCAACAAGTCCTGACAGATTGTAAGGTGGTGTTACATTATTAACAGATCCACCCACGGGTCCGGTATAAGTGATATTGTAATTACCACCTCCAATGGGAACCCAGTCCAGCGTGATATCACTGCCTGTTTTTCCAGTAACAGAAACAGTAATCGGCTGCGAACTGATATCCACTTTTGCCGAAGTACTGGCTACATTCCAGCAAGCATTGGATTTAGCCATCAACCGGTAATAGGTATTCCCGGCAGGAGAAGCTGTATAAGAATCGTTGGTAGCGCCGCCAATATCACTCCATGCAATATTATCTGCAGACGACTGCCACTGGTAACTGTTACCTGCTACATTTATCCCAGAAAGATTTTGGCTGTTACCACTGCACACAATACTGTATTTCGGCAGTGCCATTCCACCCACCGGTACAGTAGCCACCGGAACCACTTTGCTTGCTGTACATCCATTGAGAGCAGTTCCTGTTACAGTGTAGAAAGTAAGTTGTGATGTTTCCACTGTAATCGGTACATTATTCACTCCATTGGTGGAGATGATATACAGATTCGGCGCCCATGTATAATTCGGAGGTCCGCTTGCGGTTAGCGTTGCCGTAGAAGTGCCGGTACAAACTGCTGACACCGGGCTGACATTAAGCACAGGGCGCGCCTTCACCGTCAGATGTACTTCGTCAGAAACAGTAGTGCCGCATCCGTTTGTAATAATACATTTATAATTTCCATCATCAGACAATGAAACAATTCCTGAGATAGATTGACCGTTCATTCCCTGTAATATATTTCCATTTTTGTACCATTGGAAACTTGTACCTGGTAAATTAGCAACAGATACAGATAAGGTAACTTCCTCCTGCTCGCAAACACTTTGTGCAACCGGTTGAGTAGTAATATCAGGAAGCGTACAGATATTAACAAAGTAGTCTTCGGTTTCACCATAAAGAGGTATTCCCAGTATATCGGTAGTGCCATCACAAGGAGTTACATACAGAGGCAAATTGGTATTCCTGTTCCTGATTCTGAGGCGATGTATTCCTGTGTTAATGCCTGAAAGCGGTATGGTATAGTTAAAGGTTCGGGTAGGTGTGCCCGGTCCGGTATCACCCGAGTTGTAAACTAAATCAGGGGCGACTGTTCCAAAAGTACCGTCATCGTGATAGTCAACATATACCTGAGTCGGGTAATTGCTGCTGCCATCAATCGAGCGGGTAATGTCAAATTTGTATTCTCTTCCGGGAATGAGACTGGGAGGAGTAACATTCGTTTGATTATCATATCCAGGTATAGGAGCATCTACTCGGTTCGGAGCGCTATTGTCAAACACTACCTGTGAAGCAGCTACATCGGTAATTTTCACATTTGTAATCATTCCGTTGTACTGGTTTCCATTGTAGTAATAACCTGCTGTGGGTGGCGTACAATAGATAATACTGATTCTCCGGCTGGCAGTAGAGGTATTGGAGGGTGTTTTTGCTCCCACTCCCATATTCATTTCTAAAGAGGTAACAGCGCCTTTTGCATAATTCATTAATGCCGCGCCGGGTTTTATATCATAAGCCAGCCAGAAATAATTGGTGCCGGCAGACAGCGCCTGAGCGCCCGGTAATATATAGGTGCCATTGGGACCCACTATGGTAGGACCAAACTGACCATTAGCTGCAAAGGTGGAAGATGTACCTGTATAATAAATCCGTGCGTTAGCAATATCTTGCGCCGGATAAGTAGAGCCATTCGTGTTGAAAGTAATATTTGTAACAGATATAGGCGAAGTAGCTCCTTCCGTTACCACCTGCAAGCCCACCAGCATCTCATCATTCGATCCCCGCGCCACATCTGCATTATTCTGAGTGGTAGTTGCGGAAAGATAAGTCATTACATTGGTAGTAACAGCAGCGCCGGTGTATGCCGGTGTTTTATAGCAAGGTCCGCCATTGGCATATTCATAGAGGGCAAAATGATAAGTGGTGTTCAGTGACAGTCCTGTTACTGTAACAGAAGTTCCTGCGCCGTTATATACCACATAATTCCCTGTACCTATCTGGTCGCCTGAACCGAATGTTGCATTATCCGTATAGCTTGTACCGCTTACCGGCAAAGCATTCACAGGGCTACCCGAGCGCGCTACTACGAGCACATTATTGCCACTACCCCGCGTCCATGAAACAGTCATTTGCTTGTTGGCAGCGTTGCTGCTGAAGTTGCTTGCCTGCGTAACCGGCTGCGAACAGTAGGTGCCGTTTCCGGTGGTTGCAGGTGACAGGTAGCAGTAACCTGTATTGCTGTACTCATAAACAGCAAAGTGGTAGGTCACCAACGGTGTTAATCCTGTTACAGTAGCAGAAGTACCTGTACCGTTATACACTACATAATTGCCAGATCCAATTTGGTCACCGGAGGCGAATATGGAATTATCAGTGTAGCTGGTTCCATTTACCGGCGGACTGTTCACTGCGCTTCCCTGACGGGCGATAATCAATACATTGTCGCCATTGCCGCGTGTCCAGTTCAAATCCAATCCTAAGCCGCCTGCATTTGCAGTAAATGCACTTGCCTGAACAGTTGGCGGTGTACAGGAAGAGGTTACATTCACATCAAAATCCCAAACCTGCCCGACATTCCCTGCACCCAAAACCGCACAAGGAGTAGGTTCAGTACAGCCATACCAACAGTCATACGAACACCAAACTCTCATTTTATGATTTCCTGTCTGAGCTGCGAGCGGCACTGTAACGGAAACGGTTTTTGTTCTTTCTGCGTCGGGTGAAAGTGCATACATCACATTCTCGCCTGCATCGTCAAAATCACCATCGTTATTCCAGTCAATCCAAACTTGAAATTTTGAATCCTCTGCTAATCCTCCCGGGTTTCTGCTTACAGACAGCGTGTAGGTATTTCCTTTTGCCACATCACCGGCATAGGATTGTTGTACATAATCAGGACCTCCCGGTGTCTGGCTGTAGTTAAATGTAGAACCCGTGCCTGTAAACGACACAGCAGCCAGCCGGTGTGCCGCTTGCACGGATCCGGGATCCGGCGTACAATAAATCAAAACAATCTGCCTGCTTGCTGTGGAGGTATTGGTTGGCGTTTTGGTTCCTCCGTTTTGTCCGACTATACCGTTTACTGTTACAGAGGTAACAGCGGCTTTGGCATAGTGCATCAAAGTAGCTGTACCCGGTATGTCGTAAGTCAGCCAGAAATAATTAGTGCCGGTAGAAAGTGTTTGTGCGCCGGCAACATTATGTGTTCCATTGGGGCTGCTTACTACGGAGCCAAATGGATTTATGGCTGAAAACGATGATGATGTGCCGGTGTAATATATCGTTGCATTGGCAATGTCGTTGGGTGCATCGGTAGTGCCGGTAGTATTAAAGGTGATTTGAGAAACATTCATTGGTGTGTTGGCGCCAGCGGTAACCACCTGCAAGCCCACTATCATTTGGTTAGTTGTATTCATATTAACCGTTGCATTGTTCTGTGTAGTGGTGCTGGAGAGATATATCATGGTGTTGGTAGTGGAAGCAGTACCTGATGCCGGCGAAGCAGTATTGTAACATGTTGGAGGTCCGTCATCAAATTCATAAGCGGCAAAGCCGTACGACAGGTTGGGTGTAAGCCCTGTTACAGTAACAGAAGTGCCGGTACCGATATACACTACATAATTTCCGCTGCCAATTTCTGTACCTGAACCAAAAATTGCACCACCATCCATGTATGTATTTCCGCTCACCGGCACCGCATTAACACCGCCCTGCCGCGCCAATACGATTACTTTATTACCACCGCCTCTTGTCCATGAAAAATCTATAGTGGAATTGGTAGGGTTGCCGGCATTTCCATTGCTGGCTTGAGGCGTCGGCGGCGTGCAACTGAGTGTGGTTACCGTAGGGCTGGTATAACCCGGCAACTTGTAACATACACTTGCTGTATTATATTCATAAATATCAAACTGGTAATTGGCACCCGGGTTCAGGTTGGTAACATTTACATTCGTACCTGTGCCTTTGTAAACTACATAATTTCCTGCTCCGGTGGTAGAGCCGTTTTCGAAGTAGGGGTCATCCGTATAGGAATCATTTCCATTTACCGGCGCTACGGCGGTAGTAGCAGCCAAACGCGCTACTACAATTACGCCGGCTGTTCCGTTTCCTCTGGTCCAACTGGCATTTATGCTGGTAAAATCAGGAGTAGCGCTGAATCCGCTGGCATTAGTAGTTGGCGGCGTACAGGCAGCCAGCACGGTAATGTTGTAATCTTCAGTTTCTCCGTAAGTGGAATTGGTACAAGGATTATTCGGAGTACTGTTATCTCTGATATTTCTTACTCTTATCCTTTTCACCCCTGGTGTTGTTCCGGCGGGAATAGTAAGAGAATACCCTGATATATTCTGTCCATTGCCTCCCGCTGAAAAAATAAATTCATCCGGACCATTATTAAGAACTCCATTGTTATCAAGGTCAATATAAACCTGTACCCAATAGGTAGTAAAATTATCATACCCTCTGTCAACGGATATCAGTATTGAGTTTCCTGCTGTAATAGTAGCGCCTATGGGAGTAGCATAAGCTGGAGTTCCTACATTAGAGTAGTTTGAATATCCCTGCTTGTCTTTACCACAACTGTTCCCTGTACTGTTAGTAAGCGGAACGGCGCCCGGTCCCTGAGGGGTAAGGGTTACCTGACTGATGTACCCATAGTTGGTACCTGATAACAAACAGTTATTTGCTCCCGGCTGGCAGTATGCCTGTGCGCCGGCGGTAGAGGTGTTTAGAACAACTGATAGCAATGCAATAACTGTTACAAATGTTGCATGAAAAAGGAAATCATACATTCTTTTTGAAACTGAAGTTTGGTTTTTCATAGGACTGAGGGGTTTAGGAATAAAAAAATAAATTATAAAAAGCGGATTAAATGATTATACTTAACTGTTGTTGCTCTTACAACCTCCGCCGGTCTCCTCAGTAATGTCTATCAGTGTTACACTGATGATGTATGCAGTTCTATTATAATAATTGGGATTGTAAAAAATTTCTTATGTCGTTTAATTTTTATTTAATGAACTAAATTAACTCATTTTCCTTACTCATAACTAATGTGAAAGTAATTAATGTTTTCGTAAAACCAAGCATTTGAAAATTTTTTTTCCGACAATGTGTATGTTTATTACGACGAAAGGTGAATTTATTCAGCCATCGCTGTCATTCACTCAACGCTGTCATCCCGAACGCAGTGAGGGATCTCATCATTAAATGTGCGGATTCCTCCTTCGTCGGAATGACAGGATAAAAAGAGCGCAGCGAAGAAGTATTAATATTGCAAAAGCTATGAACAGAAAAACTAAGAGCGGCAAACGGGAGCAGAACAGCAAAGCTGTTACAGCTATAGTCGCTCTGCGGAAATGGAAGCGGTACGGAGCGCTGTTTATTTTTTTATTTTCCTTTCTGCTGTATGCCAACACCATACCTAACGGCTACACCAATGATGATGTATTTGTAACAGGGCAAAACGAATTAGTGCGGCAAGGCATTAAAGCGATTCCTGAAATTATCACATCTCCTTATATGATGGTAAAGGACAAAGGATCGGATTACAGACCGGTGCCGAAAATCATTTACGCTGTTCAAAGTGAATTTTTCGGAGCCAATCCTCATGTCAGCCATTTTATACAGGCAGTGGTGTATGCGCTGAGTTGCAGCTTTCTTTTTATTTTTCTCAGCTACCTGTTTTCATCTGTCAATCTGCTTTTACCGCTTACAGCTACGCTTCTTTTCAGCGCTCATCCGATTCATTCGGAAGTGGTAGCCGGTTTAAAAAATATGGATGAACTGATGAGCTTCTTTTTCAGTTGCCTTATTCTGTTTCTTTATATCCGATGGTACAGAGAAGGTAAAAGGATGTATTTCATTTTGGCTTTGCTGCTGATTCCTTTTGCTGTTTATTCAAAAGCATCCAGTGTGGTTTTAATGTTTTGGTTGCCGCTGCTGCTGTGGTATGAACAACCTTCAGCTAAAAGGTGGAAACGGATAGCTGCAACTACTGTAACAGCCATTGTCATTCTTTTTCTTCTGTGGATTTCAGAGAAATTTATTATTGTACAGCATGTTTCAGATGAAGCATCACGCAAAGTACAGTTTCTTGAAAATCCTATTTCAGATTCCAAAAATATAGCATTGATTGTCGGCGTGGCGCTCCGTTCTCTTTGGTTTTATCTGCATAAGTTAGTGTATCCTTATCCGTTGGGGTGGTTTTATGGTTACAATACTATTCCATTGGAAAAACCCTGGATGCCGTTGCCGCTGTTGTCGTTTTTTATCTATGCGGGATTATTTGTTTTTGTAATTTATGGATGGAAGAAGTACAGAATTCTTTCATTGTCTATTCTTCTTTATCTGACCAGCATAACTCCATTCAGTAACATAGCCGGCGCTGTTCCCGGTATTGTAGGCGAGCGGATTGCTTATTTTGCCTCTCTCGGTTTTTGTCTGGCTGTTGCTTATATCCTGCTGAAAGCGAGCGGCACAGATATACAAAAATCAACTCCGAAACTGAAACTTTCATTGGCAGCGCCTGTTACAGTTATACTGATATTCTATTCTACAATAATCATCTCCCGCAACAGCGACTATAAAGACAACCTGACACTGTATGCTAACGATATTAAATTTCTTGACAAGTCTTTTCTGGCTCATCATGCGTATGCCATGCAGCTTCAGTTAGATTATCAGGCAGCCGGCGCTTCGCCGGATAAGCGATGGATGATAGAGAAGGCGCTGGAAGAATATGAAAAAGCCAACAAGATGTATGACAAAAGTTTTGAAGGTCAGATGCGTGTGGGTGAAATTCTATCTGCCAGTTTCAATAAACCTGCAGAAGCTCTACCCTACTTTATCAGAGCAACAGAAATAGATTCATCTTCCTCGCAGGCGTTTTTCGGAATGGCCTTCTGTTACAGTTTACTGAATAAAAACGATTCAGCTATTAGCTACTATAAAAAATCTATCCGTCTTGACAGCAACAACCTGACAGCATGGGAAAACCTGTCTGTTACTTTTTCAAGAATGAAAATGAATGACAGCGCTATTGTTTACAACCGCAGGTTGCTGGAGCAGAACAGCCACTCTGAAAACGGAAATGCCAATGCAGGGTTCTTTTATAAGAATATGGGCAAAACAGATTCTGCAAAATATTACTTCCAAAAGGCACTCACTATTAATCCTAACCGGAACGATGTGAAAGAGGCGTTGAAAGAAATTACACTTTCTACCCGGTAATTTTTTGTCCCCGCATAGTCTCTCGCAGAGGACTTTGCGGCTGTAACACCTCTTCATTCAACGCTGTCATCCTGAGCGCAGCGAAGAATCCTCTTATTGAATGAGCAGATTCCTCCTTCGTCGGAATGACAGAACGAACAAGCGAATGCTTCCTTCGTCGGAATGACGGGGACAACGATGGGACAGATTATGAATTCAGGATACTCACAAAACGCAATCGTCTTATTTTAGCCCTGTGAAACATCTTCTTTTTCAATTTGACAATTATCCTTTCCGCATGAAAAGGCAGGATGGGAAAGAACTTATTTTTGATGTGGTACGGAAGAAATTTGTAACACTTACTCCCGAAGAATGGGTGCGGCAGAATATGATACATTACCTGATTGAAAATGAAAAGATTTCCCGTGCATTATTATCAGTTGAAAAAACTCTATCGCTTCACGGCATGACCAAGCGGACAGATATAGTGGTTTACAATAAAGAAAGTGTTCCGCAAATGATTATAGAATGTAAAGCGCCCGGTGTAAAAATTTCCCAATCTGTTTTTGATCAGGCATCGCGGTATAATCTGAAACTGCGTGTGAAATATTTATTGGTTACGAACGGCAACGAGTCTTATTGTTGCGAAGTAAACCTGCAGGATAGTTCATTCCGGTTTTCAGACAGTTTTCCGGATATGAAATAGTACCGTACTCAGTACTGAATAATCCGCTGCAACTTGCTTTGATCTTTAATTGTAATAGTTCCTCCCTTAATTTCTACAACCCCTTCATCTTTGAAATCAGACAATGTGCGGATGAGTGATTCGGTAGCAGTGCCTACCATGTTTGCCAGATCTTCGCGTGTGAAGGCGATGGAGAAACTGGCAGAACTTTTATCCTGATATTTTTTCTGCAACTGTAACAGCGCTTCCGCTACCCGCTGCCGGACTGAATTATAAGCGAGCGCCAACAGCCGTTCTTCTTTCTCTTTAATGTTATTGGAAAGCATTCTGATAAATTTCTGAGATACCTGCTGATTGCCGAAAAGCAGATTTAAGAAATCAGTGCGGGACACAATCAATATGATAGTATCTTCCAATGCTTCCGCTGATTCGGTATAGTTCGTATTTTCAAGCAAGGCAACATAACCCAGAAAATCTCCTTCCTTATGAACACCTGTGATAAATTCTTTTCCGTCGTCATTCGTCTTGTAGGTTTTAACCTTGCCTTTGCTTATGTAGCACAGACCGTTCACATGATTGCCTTCCGAAAAAATCACTTCCTTTTTCTTAAAGGTTTTGCTCTCTCCCTCTCCTGCTATTTTCTTCAGCTCAGGAATATCATTCGTTTCAGAAAAGAAGGCATTGATATCTATCCGTTTGTCTTCGGTATCAGATGAGATTTTATGTTTCTTCAGTCGTAGTTCAATAGCGCTCAGCAAATCGTTATCGTCAAACGGCTTGGTGATATAGTCATCAGCGCCGAGACTCATCCCTTTCCTGAAATCACTCTTCTCTGCTTTTGCCGTCAGAAAAATAAAAGGAATTCCTGCTGTAACAGAGTTATTGCTGAGAATACGCAGAGCGCTGAAACCATCCAGCACCGGCATCATCACATCGCACACAATTAAATCCGGGTTTTCTGACTGCGCTTTTTCCACTCCCACTTTTCCATTGTGCGCTGTGATAACCTTGTATCCTGCGAGGTCAAGTATCTCTGTAATGTTTTCACGAAGGTCCTTGTTGTCCTCAATCAGCAAAATAGTTTTCATAAATTACTGTTTTTCGGGAGGTAAATATAAAAGGATGAACCTATATTCGCTCTGCTATTATAGTTTATACTTTCTTCGTCGCTTTTCTATGTCATCGCGAGCGAAGCGAAGAATCCCTTCATGGTTTCTGTCATTCTGAGTGCAGCGAAGAATCCGTTTATTGAGTGGGCGGATTCCTCCTTCGTCGGAATGACAAGATAAATGTGCGGATCCCTCCTTCGTCGGAATGACTGAACAACAGGCGGATCTTGCTTCGTCAGCATGAACAGAGCGAATGAGCAGAGTAAAGAATCCGTCTGTTGCTATAGTAACTCTGCCGAATCCTGTACTCATTCTCTATGGTACGCAGCGGCACATCAAGTATAGAAAAGCGCTAAAAGATTCTTTTTTCTCTTTTGTAATTCAGAATACCGGCGCTGATAGTTTTTAGCACCGCAGGTAAATCATCAATAACTTGATTATAGTCAAACTGAATCACCTTCAGTTGTTTTTCTTCAAGTAATGATTTCAGTTGCTGCTCTTTAAGTGAGATTGTATCCGGACTTTTTGAAATCAGAATAACCAATTTTAAATCGTAACAATAAAAATCAACAATGTGACCGAATAAGTTGCGCTGTCTTTCAAAACGGTAGTTCAGCATTTTTCTACCATTCAGTTCTTTCCACAACAATACTCCGGCAAACAAATACTTCTTGTTGTAAAGATTGTTTGTGTCGTTAATGGGTTCGTTTTTGATTTCCTGCTCCATTACAGCAAAAATCAGATTCAGAATAATTCTGTACCATGATATAAATCAGGAAAATTATTTTATTATCCGGTGTATTGACGAAAAGCTGCTTAATCCGTGGAAATCAGGAGCAGGGGAATGTATTGCGGTTAAACAAACGCATTGTGAGAAATAATCAATCCCACGATAATAACTAATAACAAGATAAAGATGAGAACTGTGGTTTTCCCTAATGCGGTAAAAGAAGATATCCGGCAGTTGTTCCGCGAACGCAAATACCGCTCACGACGTTCAGCAAAAGTGATATGGGTCTTATGAGTAATCACAACGCAGTGATTAATTACTCATGATTAATTTATACAACTCAAAATCCATGTTGGCGGTGTAATTCAAGCCATAGCTGAATTCTTCTGTATCATTGCCTTCCACACGGAAAACCTTATAGGGTTGTAGCGAAACTGCAAATGTGTTTTCAATTGTTGAATCACATTCAAGATAGGAGAAGTAGAACATTTGATGTCGGTTGTTTTTATCTAACCAAACACCATTACATAGCCAAACCCAAATAGTTACATATATATAGGTATTATTTAATTGAACAAAAGAGTTGTTTATTTTCAGAATGTAGTAAAAGCAGCTTTACAATTAGATAAATATAAAATTGATAATCAATAAATTAACGAATAGATTATAAAGAGCGATATTATGTGTTTAATCATTCAAAAATACAACAACCATCCGTACTAACAGATGGTTGCTGAATAAATAATTTTAGTTAATACCTCTTAATCAGGATCCGTGTAACTTAACTTTTCTTGCCAGAAGTGCTTCCTTAGTTTCCACATGGGCAGGATCAGGAACACAACAATCAACAGGGCAAACGGCTGCGCATTGGGGTTCCTCATGGAAGCCGGTACATTCAGTACACTTATCCGGAACGATATAATAAATATCGTTGGAAACCGGGGCATGACGCTCATCAGCATCTGTTGCTGTGCCATTATCCAATGTGTAAGCGCCTTTTACTGCAGTACCGTCAGCCATCGCCCATTCGGCACCGCCTTCGTAAATTGCATTGTTCGGACATTCCGGCTCACAAGCGCCGCAGTTGATACACTCTTCTGTAATTATGATTGCCATTTTACCAGTTTTTGTTTTGAAAGTTTGCGAGTTTGAATTTTCATTCTCTCAAACTTTTGATAGTAAATTTGTGCAGCAAATTAAAGGAGGATTTTACAATAAATAAAATCAGAATGAAAAATTATTTATGCTGTCAGTAAATAAAGAAATAATTGAATCATTAAGCAAACTGGGAGATTCCATTCAGCAACAACTGCAAACTCAAAATTCTGAACTTCAGGATTCAGTTAATGCAGCCTATCAGCAGAACAAATGGTTTACTCCGGTAAATGTGGAATATGCGTTGCAATCAGCCGTTCACTCGTTTTTGAAGAAGGAAAAATTAGAGAGATGGCTGTTGGAATATGAACTTAAACACGGCGCTTCTCCTATGAAAGTGGGTATTATTATGGCTGGAAATATTCCGTTAGTGGGTTTGCATGATTTGTTATCAGTAATTGTAACAGGAAACAAAGCGTTGATAAAACTTTCTTCTAAGGATAATATTCTCCTTCCGTTTCTGATGAAAGAGTTATTAAAGATAAATCCGGAATTAGTAAACAAAATAGAAATTACAGACCGGCTGAACCATGTCAATGCTATAATTGCTACAGGCAGCAACAATACTTCCCGCTATTTTGAATACTATTTCAATCGTTTTCCTAAAATCCTCCGACGTAACAGAGGTTCTGTTGCCGTTCTATCAGGCAATGAAACAAAAGGAGATTTACTGAATCTCGGTACCGATATTTTCAGGTACTTCGGTTTAGGATGCAGAAATGTTTCCAAACTCTTTGTTCCTGAGGGTTATTCATTCGATGATTTCTTTAGCGGTATCTGCGGGTTTGGCGATGTAGTTTATCACAACAAATACAAGAACAACTATGACTATAACCGTACGCTGCTGCTGATGAACAAAACCCCTTTTCTTACAAATGATTTTTTAATTCTTCAGGAGAATACTCCAGTCAGTTCTCCTGTGGCGACTCTTTATTATGAGAAATATTCTTCAAAGGAGGATTTGCAAAATAAAATTGCTTCAGCACAAAATGATATTCAGTGCATAGTTGGAGAAAATTATGTTCCGTTCGGAAAATCTCAGGAGCCGGAACTATGGGATTATGCGGATAATACAGATACTGTACGCTTTATCTTGTCACAGAAAGCTGATTTAGTTTGTTAAGAATTCACAGCCATTAAATTCTCTTGAATTATTTTACTTTTGCCGCCCTATGAATATAGAAGTTGTTAAATCGAAGATTCACCGTGTAACTGTTACAGAAGCCAATATTGATTATGTCGGCTCCAT
>CAYRJA010000094.1:0-13204 GCA_964424455.1 uncultured Bifidobacteriaceae bacterium | reverse complement strand
CACAACCACTTAGTTCTTTATAGGGATAATTACAATCAGACCGCTTGGGATCAAGAACCGCCACTGCTGCAGGGATAGTGTCGCCGGGCAGATGATGGTCGCAGATAATAAAATCAATACCGAGATGGTTTGCATAATCAATCTTGTCAATTGATTTAATGCCACAGTCGAGCGCTATTATGAGAGAGTATCCGTTTTCTTTTGCCCAGTCAATTCCCTGAGAAGAAATTCCGTAACCTTCAGTGTATCGGTTGGGCAGGTAATAACCGATTTCAAGATAATGCTTTCTAAGGAATGAATAAACGAGCGCAACCGAGGTAGTGCCGTCCACATCGTAGTCGCCGTAAATCAGAATTTTTTCCTTGTTTAACATTGCTGTACGAATCCGTTCTACAGCTTTATCCATATCCTTCATCAGAAACGGGTCGTGCAGGTGTGACAGTTGTGGGCGGAAGAAGTCCCGAGCCTCATCGTAAGTAGTAACACCACGCTGAGAAAGAAGTTGACAAATGACAGGATGTACCTTCAGTTGCTCCTGTAAATGAGAAGCAATTTGCTTATCAAAGTCTTTTATTACCCAGCGTTTGTCCATATAAAGTGAATTTGGTTTTGAGGCAGTCCTGTTTTTGATTTTTGCAAAGAGATAAAATTTAGTGTTACAACTATCAGACAGTTATACAATTCAAATTTACTTTGTTCCTCTTGAATTTGAAATTAAACATACAGATTCTGAATTGTTTCCAATCTTTCCAATCTTAATATTTTGCTCAGGTTTAAAAATTCAATCATCTTTTAGTGATATTCCTTCTGATTGTACCTCTTGTTCCAAGATTTATTCATGTTCTATTAGTTTTTAATTCTACTGAGTCTCAGTCTGAAGAATCTCCACGAATGAATTATTACTATCCTATTCTCTTTATTAATTTATAAATCTCGAACCACAGAACCGAAGCAGATGCTATTAATAAGGTCATTCCTAATTCTTGAGTGTTCAGCGAAGTGAGGCGAAAGAAACCAGCAAAAACCGGAACATATAATATTGCAAACAATAATACCAAAGTGGTTATAACCATTACAGGAAAAAGTATGTTCTTATTCTTAAAACACTCAAACATACTGTAATGAAAAGAACGATTCGCTAAACTGAGCAGGATGTTGGCAAAAATCAAAGTAGTAAATACTATGGCTCTTGTCTTTTCTTCATTGTCATTGTTAGCTATAGCGTATTGATAGGCATATAAAATACCAATTGTAATTACCAATCCTTGAATAATACTTACTCCTAATTCTTTCCAGTTGAGAAAAGTATCTGTCATCTTTCTTGGTTTATGTATCATAGTGTCTTTCTCCATCGGTTCATTTTCATAGATGATAGAACAAGTGGGTCCCATAATCAATTCTAAAAAGATAACATGTACCGGAGTAAAAATATAGGGATAAACCCAACCAAAAAATAAAGGCAATGAAACCGTAAGGATAATCGGGATATGAATGGAAATAATATACTGAATAGCTTTTTTGATGTTAGTGTAAATTCTTCTTCCGGCAGCAATTCCGGTAATCAGTTTTCCTAAATCGTCATTAGTTATCACCAATGAAGCAGCGGCTTTAGCAATCTCGGTTCCTTTGCTTCCCATAGCAACCCCTATATGTGCTGCCTTCAAAGCTGGAGCATCGTTTACTCCATCACCCAGCATGGCAACCACTTCTCCGTTTTGCTTAAATGTATTTATCATTGTCAGCTTGGCTTCAGGGAACATACGGGTAAATAGTGTTGCATTTTCTGATAAAACTTTTAATTCCGTTTCGGAGCGGTGCATTATTTCTTCTCCATTGACAGCCGGACTATTATTGATAATTCCTGCCTGTTGTGCGATAGCATTGGTTGTGTCGGCATTATCTCCTGTTATTACTTTTACTTTTATTCCTGCATTGTAAATTTTCTGAAACACATCCCGAATACCTTGCTTGGGCGGATCATAAAATACAGTGAATCCTAAAAATTCAAATTTAAAATCCTGTTGCTTTTCGTGAAATTCATTTCCAGCGAAGCGGCTCTTCGCAACACCTAATATCCGGTAGCCCTGTTTTCCAAAATTCTTATTGAGTAAACGAAGCTTTTCTTTTTCCTGTTCTGAAAGGTCAGTTACAGCAAGAATTGCTTCGGGAGCGCCCTTTGCTGCAATGATTCGTTCACCTGATTTGTTTTCAAGTAAGTGAGTCATCATAGGAGGTTTGCCGTCTAAAGGGTATTCATGAAGCATTTGAAATTCTTTGCGCCTGTCTTTGGGTTGCGTTTTCTCGTAGAGTTGATGAAGCGCTTTTTCCATTGGATCAAATGGCACAGGTTCGCTGCTCCACATTGCATAACTGACTAATTCAGAAAGGGTGTTGTCTTCAAAATCTTTTTCATCATAGGTTCTGCCAGTACGATAATCGTAGAGTAGTTTCAGATGCATAGAATTCTCTGTAATTGTTCCTGTTTTATCAGTGCAGATTACAGTCGTGCTACCCAGCGTTTCTACTATACTGCTTCGTTTGACTATAACTCCTTCCTTCATGAGTTTCCACGCACCTAATGCCATAAAGGTGGTGAAGGCAACAGGTATTTCTTCAGGTAAGATAGACATAGCCATTGTAAGACCTGCCAGTAAACTGTCTATGATATTTTTTGTTTGTATATAATTATAAATCCAGACCATCAGAAAAACAACCATACCTGTTACAGCCATCCAGTTCACAAAATTTCTAATCTGGAATTGTAAAGGAGATTGAGTTTCATTTATGTTCTGAATAGACTGACCTATCTTCCCTAACCGGGTTTCAGAACCTATTTCTTCAACTTTATATACTGCCAAGCCGGATACTACCAAAGTTCCACTATACACTTTGTTATCTTCACTTTCATGATTTTTAAAAACAGAAAAACTCTCACCGGTTAAAGAAGCCTCGTTCACAGAAAAATCATTGCTATGTACGATTTGTCCATCCGCGTTAATCATTTTTCCTTCTTCAATAATACACAAATCACCTACTGCAATCTCGTATGTTGGAATTTGTATCACATTTGAATTCCGGACTACTATACTTAGAGATTCGTTTAACTTCTTTAAAGCTGCTAAAGCTTTTTTGCTTCTGCTGTCTTGATAAAAAGAAATTCCGGATACAGCCACTATAGCTCCCAGCATAAAGACAGCTTCCGAGTAATCTCCTACTGCTAAATAGATAACCGCTACTGCAATTAGCAAAAGCAGCATTGGCTCTTTCAAGATATCTATCAACAAAAGATACCATGTATCCTTTTGAACACTATTGATTTGATTGTACCCGCATTTATTCCGGACATTTTCTACTTCTTTATCTGTAAGACCGGTGAGATGTTTGGGAATATTGTAGTTCATTTAACAGAAAATGAAATGCTTGACTCTGATAAAAATTTATCCTTTCTTTTCTGCCATCTTTTTCTCCCAGTTCCATGCAGTAAGAATCATATCATCTAACGGACGAAGATTTTTCCAGGTAAGAGTTTCGGCAGCTTTCTTATTATCGGCATATACTGCTGTAACATCACCGGAACGACGAGGGCCAATACGATAGTTCAGCTTTTCTCCTGATACTTTTTCAAAAGCATTAATCACTTCAAGTACCGAATAACCTTTCCCTGTGCCAAGATTAAATATCTCGCAATTCTTCTTCACATTATTGTTTATCAATGCCTGCAATGCAAGCGAGTGTGCCGATGCAATGTCCAACACATGAATATAATCGCGGATACATGAGCCGTCAGGTGTAGGATAATCGTTTCCGTGAACCACTACTTCTTTCAGTTTACCTATGGCAGTTTGAGTAATTACAGGAAATAAATTAGAGGGCTGACCAATCGGCAGTTCACCAATCAGTGCGGAAGGATGAGCGCCGACAGGATTGAAATATCTGAGTAAAATAAATTTCGTGGGTGTTACAGCAGAAAAATCTTCTACAATTTTTTCACCCATCTGCTTGGTTCTTCCATAGGGGGAAATGGGTTCGGCAATAGGAACGGTCTCATCAACGGGCAACTGCTTAACATTACCATATACCGAGCACGAAGAAGAAAAAATAAAATATGGAATATTGAACTCCTTGGTCAGCTCAAGCAGATTAATCAGCGATACAAGATTATTCCTGAAATAGAGCAGAGGTTGTTCTACTGATTCACCCACTGCTTTGTAAGCAGCGAAGTGAATGATACCTGTTATATCCTTATTATCAGAAAAAACTTTTCGTGATGCTTCCATATCACAGAGGTCAATTTCATAGTTGTTAATTCTTCTGCCCGTAATCTGTTGTACACCCTCCAGCATTTTTTTATCAGACCTTGAGAAGTTATCAATTGAGATTACATCAAACCCTTTATCAATCAGGTCAACAAGGGTATGGCTGCCGATATATCCACATCCGCCGGTAACAAGTATCTTTTTCACAGGGTGAAGATAAATCTCATAAGAATAGGTTGTTGAGAAAAGTAATTTTCTTGTTTTTATTTTCGCCACAACAGAAAGCATGATCCTGACGGCTGGATTTAATCAATAGCCGGGAAGTTTTACGCTCATAAAAGAAAGTTATGGCAAGCAAAAAAAGAAAGCGGATATTCATAGTTGACGATGATGTGAATCATACTCAGATGCTACGCTCATCTATTGAGAAAAAATTTGACTTTGAAGTAATTGTATTCAATAATGGAGAAGATTGTGTAAAGAACCTGCATCTGAGCCCAACATTTGTAGTGCTGGATTACTCAATCGGCAGTAAGAAAGAAGATGCGCTGACAGGAACAAGCGTACTGAAACAGATAAAAATGGTAACCCCCGGAGTTTATGTCATTATGCTTTCTGCAGCAGATAAAACGGAAGAACTGATTGATGCCATGAAATACGGTGCGTATGATTATGTGGCGAAAAATCCCAGTGGGTTTATTCGAGTTGAAAATATTTTAATAAACATTAATTATAATCTCACCTTAAAACGGAGAGCGGACGCTTACAAAACAGCAACGATTATTCTCTCTGCCATTATAGTTTTGATAATAATCATGGCAATTATACTTATAAAGACGGGAGCTGCTTCGAAGAATCTTTAGTGGTTTTGATTAGAATTTAAAGTACACAAAGAGTCGCCCGAAATTTTTACTATCGTTTTCAATCCGGTGATAAAGTGGTTTAATATGCGGCTGTTGTAAGAACCGCTCCACTTTTTTTCGAAGTTGACCGCTTCCCTTTCCCGGGATAATTTCAACTTCCCTTATTCTTTTATCAATGGCATCGTCAAATGCCTGCTGCAAAGCACGGTCAATTGCTTTGCTGTTATTGTAAATATCGTGGAGGTCAACTTTGATTCGTGCCATGCTATTGATAAATTATTTCAGCAACTCATCACTCTTCTTTTTCGCTACATTCAATACAGCATCTGCTTTTGCGTCACCCTCACTAATAATTTTCTGAGCTTTTGCATCTGTTTCTTTCTTCAGTTTGTCGGCTGCCTTTTGTGCAGCAACTTTTGCAATAGGGTTCGTTGCCTGCTTCACTAAGTTGTCTGCCTGTGCATATCCTTCCTGCTTCACCTTGTCGGCAGCCATTTTTGCCGCATCACGTATTTGCTGTGCCTGTTGCTGTGCTTCAGCCATTAGTTTAGCCGCTTCATCGCTAACTTGTTTTTTTACTTCTTCTACTTTCTCTTTAACAGTTTCTTTTACCTGTTCTTTAATCGTCTCGGTAATGGCTTTCGGGTTAGTAGAGAAATCCGTCTTTACCGTTGGCGCTGTTACAGTACCGCCGATTAATAAATTAACTTTTACCGGATCGGGCAGTTGAATATTAGTACCGGCTACATTATTGATTTTTGAAAAAGCATTTTTGAAAACACCTTGAGCCGCAGCAGGAATTTTATTTTTCGGAATAGCGAGATTCATAGTGTAAGCAATGGTTTGGTCTAATCCGTTGGAGCCTTGAATTTTTGCATTGGCTCCTGCAAGATTGGTTTCAAACGGTTTAATCACCACTCTTCCGTTCTCAATGTTGAAAGAGACATTCACATTCTGAACAAGCAGTTGCTTGTATTCATCCATCTTCAGTGCATCAGCTACTTTTATGAGCGGTTCAAAGTTGCTGACAGAAACACTCTGAGTTTGTAATCGGCCTTCACCATTCAAAGATGGATAAACCGGCTGCATGTGATTGTTTAGTTGTCCTGTTACAATTATATCTGAAGAGAATTTTCCTTTTGTTTTTTCTGCAACCGGAGCTAATTTTTTTACAGTGTTGAATGTTTGTGCTGTCCGTTGAATATCAAAATTATTGAGAGAAAGATTATAGCTGAAATCAGGCTTTGTCGGGTTGGGAGTGGAATATTTGCCGGACATTTTTACGCTGCCGTCAAGCATATTAAAAGTCAGATTTTTCATATCAAGTATTCCATCGTTCAGTGTTACAGCGCCCTTCAGATTTTCAATTGAAAAATTATCATAGAGAATTTTTCCAATTGAAGTGTTGAGTGAGAAATCAACATTGGCAGGAAGCGTGATTACACTGAGTGAAGAAGTATCAGGCGGAGCAGATGAAGAAGTGGCAGAGCCGGTCATCATCTCATTCAAGTCAAGTACTTTAGAAGAAAAATTAAAACTGCCTTTGAGCAATTCAGATTTAAAGTAGTAAGGAATAAGATTATCAATGCTTCCGTTTGCTTTAATATCACTGCTTCCCATTTGTGCAGTAAAGTCATTAAGTGTAACATTTTTGGGGTTGAAAGTCAACTGGAGGTTATCAATTTTAGTTGCAGGATAGTCAGCGTTTTTATAATTCATGCCTGTTACAGACAGCGTTCCTGATGCATTAAACTTATCCAACTGGTTTTTCTCTATTGAAGAATATTTGCCCTTCATCATTAAATCTGCTTTCAAAGTTCCACTAAACTCAGTCCCCTTTTCCATCGGAATATATTTCTTTATATTGCTAAGGTTGATGATTCCTTTCATCATTCCGTCTATGTCCGCATCACTCACCGGTGTTGTAACATGAAGCCGGGCATCGAATGGTTCGTTGCCTAATTCAATATGAAGTTTCTTTAAATCAATTACGGTGTGGTCTGTTACACCATCAGGATTATTAATGTTAAGGTTCACATTTACATTATTCACAGAAGAAGGTAGTTCAGGATACTGAAACATTCCATCGCTGATATTCAGAATCAGACCATAACCGGGAAGGCTTTTTTCGTTGTAAGTTCCTTTCACAAAACCATTCATATCTAATTTCCCGGCAGCTTTAAGGTTGTTAAAGCTTTCCTCCCGATATGCAGCAGGAATCATGGAAACAAAATTTTTGAAATCACTTTGTTTTACCTTCCATTGCAAATCCATATCAATGTCATCTGCGGGCATGGCAAGCCACCCGTTAAGTCCTATCGTCAGATGATTTAAGTCGAGTGTGTTTTCTTTAAAAGTGAACTTAAAGTTTTTCATATCCATATCTAAATCGGCAATGGCTTTGGCTTTAACTTTACTCAGATATTTAATCCCACCGTACCAAAGATTTGTCTTCTCTGCAGTAGTATTTGTAGAAAGGGTAAATAAGTCCTGAGTAAAATCACCTTTGCCTTTGTGATTTACGGTTGTTAAAGTCATTTTAAAGTCAAGAGAACGATCATCGTAAGAAATTCTGCCGTCGTTGATAGAATAAGATTGTAATGCAAGTTTAAAGGATGAAGTTTCTCCGGTTACTGCCGTTGTTGTATCAGTCTTTGTAATATCATAGTTAGCTTTTCCATCTTTCAGTATCAGAATATTAATGAATGGTTTATTCAGTGTAACAGATTTCACTTTCATTTGACCTCCTCCTATTACATCCCAGATGTTTAGCTTTAGTTCAAGAGATTTCATAGCTGTCAGCGTATCACCTTCAAATTCATTCACACCAATAACGGACAAATCATTCAGTGAAAAAGTCAGGTCGGGAAACGAACTGAGGATAGTTAAATCGAAATCACCAAAATCAACTTTTGCATTAATCGTTTTATTTATTTCTTCTTTTGCCATTGTAATAATCTTGTCTTTGTAAATAAATGGAATAGCAATAGCGGCAACAAGTACCAGAAGTATAATACCGAACAGAAACAGAAGGAGCTTTTTCATAAAGATTTGCGAAATGAGTTTTGAGGCAACGAAAATACTGCTGTAAAATTGTTTTCGTTTACACTGCGGATTAAATTAATTAGTAGATTTCACCCGATGATTAGTAACAGGTTTGTCGTTTTTGCACTGTTGATGTTGATCGTATTATTCTTTTCCTGCGAGAATGATATTGCTACTGTTCGTAAGGTTACTTCTCAGGAAGAGGTATCTGTTGAAACAGCAGAAAAGGTTGAAATGCTATATAGTTCCGATGCAAAGGTGCGGGCAAAATTAAACGCCCCGATTTTCCAGCGTCATAACGACAAAAATCCATTCATTGAAATGCCGAAAGGATTGACACTAATTTTTTACAATGATTCATTTAAAGTAAGCAGCACTCTGACTGCTGACTATGGAATCTCCTATGAAAACTCACACGAAATGATTGTGCGCGATCATGTACAGGTGATTAATATTAATGGCGAAATTATGAACACAGAAGAATTGAAATGGAACAGTCAGACAGAAAAAATCACTTCTGATAAGTTTGTAAAGATTCAAACTAAAGAAGAAATAATTTATGGAGACGGGCTGGAAGCCAACCAGGATTTAACCAATTACAGAATAAGAAAAATAAGAGGAACCATACATTTGAAGAGTAATCCACTAACGGAGTAAAAAGTTGTTGTCATACAGCCACAACATTCAGTATGCAGAATGTTTTTATAAAATTGAGCCGACGGTTCGTATTTGGTTTTTCCCCTCAAAACTTCTTTCTTTGCTCGCCTTAAACAGGATACATACCAATAAAATTAATTCAAACCATTTATGCCCTTTTTTCTTGATGTCAGAAAGCGACTCGGAACAGTTGTCGCGTTCGTAATAGGATTAGCTCTTGCAGCATTTATTTTTGAGGAAGCATTTAATTCCAATACAAGTTTACTTAGAGGAAACAGTGATGTTGTAGGCATTATTGACGGTGAAAAAATTCACTATAAAGACTTTAATGCCAAGGTGGATGAAACAATCAACGCCTATAAAATCAACACGAAACAGAAAAATATTGATGACAATACCATGTCATCACTGCGGGAGCAGGCGTGGAATCAAATGATTCAGGATCGCATTAACGAACAGGAATTTTCTGCACTGGGTGTTGAGGTGGGAGATGAAGAGTTTAAAGATTTATTTTTTGGCGCTGATCCATATCCGGCTGTAAAACGCTCCTTCACAAATCCTCAGACCGGTCAGTTTGAACCAATGGCAGTAAAAAATTATATCAGTTCACTTGACAAATCACTGAATGGAGAAGACCCGGTAGAAAAGCGTGCAGAGTGGATTAATTTTGAGAAAGGTGTAAAAGAAGATCGTCTGAACACGAAGTATAAAACATTGTTGAAAGGCGGATTATATGTACCCAAGTGGTTGGCAGAAATGGAATACACAGCCCGTGAGACCAAGTATGATCTCAGCTATGTAAAAATCCCTTTTACGGTTATTCCTGATTCTGCTGTTACAGTAAGTGATGCTGAAATGCAGGCATACATCAACCAGCACAAAGCACAATACAAACAAGATGAAAGCCGCAAAATCAACTACGTGATTTTTGCGGTGAATCCTTCAGCCGAAGATACATCGAAAGCCAAAACGGATATTGAGGAAGCATACAGCCACATGAATCAAAGTCCGAATGATACTTCTTTTGTAAGAATGAGAGCAGCCAATGGATGGGATAATTTTTATTACAATAAAGAAGGAATCACTTCTCAACGGGTAAAAGACAGCTTACTGGAAAATGGCGGATTCGGAAAAGTTCTTACACCTTATTTTGAAGACGGCGCTTTCAAGACTGCCATAATTTTTGACCGTCGCGCAGTGCCCGATTCAGTAAAATTTTCATTGATCTTCATTACAAAAGGAACAGACACTGTTACAACAAAAACAAAAGCTGACAGTATTTACAATGCAATCGGAGGAGGCGCCAGCTTTGAAGCATTGGCACAGAAATATTCTGAAGACAAAAACACCGGCGAAAAAGGCGGAGACCAGGGATATATGAAGCAGGGAATGACATTTAAAGACCTGAATAATTTTCTATTCTTCGGAGGTAAAGCCGGAGAGGTAAAAGAGCTGAACACGGAGAACGGTTACATTATTGTAAAAATTACAGAAATGCCTGTACCTGTTACAGCTATTCAGTATGCATTATTTGTTCATAAAGTGGAACCAAGTTCTGCAACAGATAAATTGGTTTACGAACAGGCAAATAAATTTTTATCTGCCAACTCTTCAGCAGAACTTTTTAATAAATCATTCTCAGAAGCCAACGGAATACTAAACAAACAGACAGCAGAATCAGTCCGGAAAAATGATTTTCAGTTACCCGGATTATCCTCTGCAAGAGAACTGGTAAAATGGAGTTACAATGCCCATAAGAATGATGTCAGCAATGTTTTTTCATTAGATGCTAATTATGCTGTTGCCTGTTTGGAGGATATAAAGCCGGAAGGAACTATACAACTGACCGATGAAAACAAGACACAATTTGCAGAACTTGTCAGAAAAGAAAAGAAAGGAGCGCTCATTGCTGCAAAGGTTAATTCCCTGCTTGCGCTGAATACTCCTGTTCAATCCATCGCAACTGACTTTCAACAGAATGTAAAAAATGCATCGGATGTAACTTTCAGTTCAGCCAACATACAAGGAGCCGGAAACGAGCCGAAACTGCTGGGTGCTATATCAGCATTACAGGCAGGACAGACAACAAAAGCAGTTGTTGATAATTCAGGCGTTTTTGTAGCTTCATTAACAAATATTATAAAGGCAACACCGGTTGCAGATTATACCCAACTCAAAGAACAGCTACTGCAGTCAGTAACTCCCATGATGGAATACAATCTGCCCGAAACGCTGAAGAAAACAATGAAAATAGAAGACGACCGTTACAAGTTCTTCTGATACATAGAAAGATACAATTGATTTCTTTTTATAATAGCTTATTTTTAGTAATATAGCGATTAATAATGATAGCTCATCGAATAATTAGTACCGTTTATCAGCAATGCATAGAAATTTGGGGTATGCATAAAAAACTGATATCCTTATTCGCATTCGGACTGTTCCTTTTTTCAATGACTTTTTTTATTGGGGCAAAAAGAATAGGAAATCTTCCTGATTCCACGAACAATCAATATGCAAAGCTCGGGCTACCCTTAGACAACAAGGCTTATCCGGTGCCCTTTCCTCAAAATATTGATTTTGCCGGAGAACATGTTCCACTCTATGATTTTGATGTGGTAAAACGCCTTGACAGGGAACTGCTCATTAATACATACTGGCATTCGCAGACATTATACCTGATGAAAGAATTTCATCAGATAGCTCAGCAAATCAAGCCTATTTTGAAAAAAAATAACATTCCAGAAGACTTTATATATCTTGCCGTAGCTGAGAGCGGGCTGCAAAACCAGGTTTCTCCCAAAGGTGCTACAGGCGTTTGGCAGTTTATGGAAGGTTCGGGCAAAAGTTATGGACTGGAAATCAATAGCTATGTTGATGAACGGCTTAATCTGGAAAAATCAACTCAGGCGGCTTGTAAATATCTGAAAGATGCTTATGCGCGCTTCAATAACTGGACTTTGGCGGCGGCATCATTTAATGTCGGGCAGGATGCACTGGACAAAACCATGAAAGTACAAGAAGCGGATTCGTATTACGATTTGTATCTGAACCGTGAAACTTCAAGATATATTTTTAGAATTCTTGCTTTAAAACAGGTGATGAAAAATCCGAAACAATATGGGTATGCGATAGGCAAAACAGATAAATACCCTGAATTAAAGTACAAGACAGTAACAGTAGATACCGCGATTAACGATCTGGCTAAATTCGCAGTCCATCAAAAGACGAATTATAAAATGTTGAAATTATTTAACCCATGGCTGATAAATTCCTCTCTTCCAAAAATGGAAGGAAAGGTTTATGAAATAAAAATTCCGGATGCTTCTGCAATGAAAGATGAAGCGGAAAAATTTATCATCGGATCGGAGATGCAGTAATCGGCTCTCTGAGTTTTAAAGCGTAAGAAATTGCTTTAATGATTTTTATGTGGCTTCATCTTTACATTCTAAATATCATTCTGTATGATGAACTATAAAAATGTGCTCTACTTTCTACTGTGTCTGAGTTTCTCAATAATTCTTGGCGCTTCAGTTTACGAACATATAGCAGTATGGCCAAACGCATTTGCTGCTCCACCAAAATCTTTAACTATGTTTCAGGGCGATTATAAACTTAATCCCGGATTATTCTGGAAGATAATTCATCCGATAACACTGTGACTTTTTATAATCAATCTTGTTATAAACTGGAGGACAGTGAGAAGGATGAATATTTTAGCAGCAATGATTGGGTATGTATTAATGTCTCCTACGGGGAATGGGAGAAAATCCCCCACCTTTTGGTGGAGACTTTAGTTTGATTACCTTGGTGCAATGCAAAACTACCGAAAGACCTTCCATAGTGTTTATGATATAAAATATTACATTGAGTGGATTACAAAATATCGCAAGTCGGTATTAGTGGGTGAGTTGGCAGTTCGAGTACGGGAGTTGATACGGCAAATATGCAAGGGGAAAGATGTAGAAATAATAAAAGGTCATGTATCAAAGGATCATGTGCATTTGTTTGTATCAGTACCGCCCCATTTGTCAGTAAGCGAGTTGGTAAAAGAGATAAAATGGAAAAGTAGTTGGAAAATCATGAGTGAGTTCAAAACTGTATCAAAACAATTTTTGGGAAGACACTTTTAGGGAAGAGGGTACTTTGTAGCCAGCTCAGGTAATGTAACAGATGAAGCGATAATGGAATACATACAAAAGCAGGATATAGAACAGCAGGATGATGACTTCAAAATTACGGATGAACGGTAGTCGTCATTTGACGACTTTCCTCAAACCCACCGACTTTTGTCGGTGGTAGTTTAGTTGCGGTTGTAGCATTTATTTTAGGACTTACGCAAACCCGATTGTAGGTTTTTTCAATTCTTGAGAAAGATAGGAT
>CAYRJA010000093.1:0-13265 GCA_964424455.1 uncultured Bifidobacteriaceae bacterium | reverse complement strand
CGACGAAGGAGGAATCTGCAAATTCTCCGTGTCATGCTGACGAAGGAAGCATCTGCACATTTAATGATGAGATTCCTCGCTGCGCTCGGAATGACAGCGGCGCATTGTCATTCCGACGAAGGAGGAATCTGCAAATAAACAGCAGTACTGTAACTATGATGAGATCCCTCGCTCCGCTCGGGATGACAGTGTTGACTGAACAGATTCTTCGCTTCACTCAGAATGACAATAAGATTATTTCTTTAATGCTGAATCTACAGTAGCCCGTATCACACTATTTACTTTAAGTCCCATTTGCTCCATTCGTATTATCTGTTGTCGTGCTTCAGGATATTGTTTTGAATCGTAATACAATTTCAGCAGATTGTTGTTAGAGCTTTCATCTGATGGTTTGAAAGTCAGAAATTTTATCAGATTGGCTTTAGCTCCTTCAAAATCATTTGTCAGGAAAGAGACATGAGCAAGTTCAAAATAGGTATCAGAAAAATTTGGATTCAGCCGCACTTCATTTTGCAATGCCTTTTTTGCAAGTTGAAATGAATCTTCAGGAATATAAATTAATCTTGCCAAGAAAAGATTGGTGTAACGCTCTGTGGAATCTAATGTATATGCAGTTTTAATATAGGGAATTGCTTCTTGCAATTTTTCATTTTCAGTCAACTTTATTCCGTACATCTTATTTGCATAAGCAGAGCGGGGTGAATTTTTTACTGCATTCGACCAGAAAGTCAGTTCATCATTGAATTTGCTGATGTAGCTGAAAGTCATAAAGGAAAAGACAATGGCAAGAATGATACTGCCATAAAGAAATTTATTTGGAGGAAATTTTGAAGAGAAAATAATGGATTGATTCATCAATATGAACACACCGATTATCGGAATATAAAGCCGGTGTTCAAACAGTTGGTCATTAATATTTTTCGGAACAAAAAAGAAGGGAAGAATAAAAAGTATGAACCATGAGATACCGAGCAGCAGCATTTTGTAATTGCGTTTCTTGTTTAAGTAAATCAGAACAGATACAAGCGCTATGGAAATAAATCCATAGAGGTAAGTAGTGCTGCCTACGGAGGGAAAGACACCTAAATTGAATGGTAAAAAAACTTTTCCGAAATACTGGAGCAATCCGGGCGCTCGCTCCGGAATAGTCTGAAGCAGCCCTTCATTAATTACTCCTTTGGAATTATCAGGAAGTACAGCAGTCTTTTTGATATACCAGATGATGAGCGCTGCCATCCAGCCAACGGCAAGCAAATAATATTTCTTCTGTAACAGTTTTCCTTTTCCGGTACAAAAGAGTACAAGCACAGCAGCGAAGGGAATGAATACAGCCGTTTCTTTAGTGAATAATGCTAAAAAGAGAAACAACAGTTGAAGCAGGTAAGAAGAAAAATTTTTCTTCTTCACAAATTGAAAAAGAAACAGAAAAAACGACAGCATAAACACCGACAACATCATATCGTTTCTTCCCGGAATCCATGCAACAGCCATAGTCAGCACAGGATGAACTGCGAACAGGAGAGTGAATGAGAATGCAGCTACTTTGGCGAAGTTTAACTTTTTCAGAAAGGCAAACAGTAACAGCACATTCGTGCAATGAAGTATCAGATTGGTAAGATGATAAACCGTAAATGATTTTCCTGCAACCAGATATTCAAGTATGAAGGTGACTAAGAAAAGCGGGCGGTAGTAAATATCTTTTTCATTGAAACATCCGATGCTGAATGTTTTGGTAAGGTTTGAAAAGTCTTTGTTGAAATATTCCTTATCAAAAATGAAAATAGTGTCATCTAAATGAGTAAGACCGGACAGCAGAAAGGTTTTGAAATAAACAATAACTACAGCAAGAAGCAGCCAGACATTTGCATACTTAATTACGAAATCTGAAAATGAATTTTCTGCTGTAACAGCTTTCTTTTGCTTTTCGGTTTTTTTCAACTGCTGAAATTTGTGAGACAAAATAAATTTATTTCATGTTAAACACATTCATCCAAATTGCAAAACTTACAAACTTGAAAGTACGGTAGTTTTCCGGCTTATCGGGATTGTTGAAGAATGAGTCATAATGTTTGTTCAGCAGTTTCAGGTTGATGTAATCCTTCACAGAAGAATTGAAATAAGAACGAAACTGCTCCCGGAGTTCACTAACCCATTTATTGTTCGGAGTAGAGAATCCCATTTTATCGGAACGGGAATAAATTTCAGGAGGCAGCAGATCTTTAACACTTTCTCTCAATAGGAATTTACTTTGTGCATTTCTGATTTTATAAATTCCGGGAATACTGAAAAGAAACTCAATCAACGGCAAGTCATCGGCAAAAGGAGTACGCGACTCCACTGAATGAATCATCGCATTGCGGTCTTCGCGTAAGAGTAATTCTTTCAAATGGTTTCCGTCAAAATCCTTTTGCAGCGCATCATTCAGAGAGGAAGATTGCGTTTTCGTTAATTCCCATCGGTTACGGTATTGGTGTAACAAGTCCCGGTTTACAAACTGGAGGTCGCTGAAGAATATTTTTTTTAGAGAGAGAGGAGCAGAACTATTAACCCAGTTTTTCAAAACAAGCTTAGGTAAAAATCCTTTGCTGTTCATTTCATTAAAAAGTTTTCGTTCATTACGGTAAGTACTTATATCCGAATTCATCCGGTATTCCTTTAGCAAACTAAGCTCGTAATGTTTGTATCCTCCGAACAATTCATCGCCGCCCTGACCATCGAGTAAAACCTTTATACCGTTTTCTTTAGCCAACTGCATCACTTTGTACTGAGCATAAGAACTGGTGGACCAAATCGGCACATCGTGCCCGTATATCAGTTGCTCTGTGTCTTTTAAGAACTCATCAATATTTGGAAAGGTGCGATACCATTTAACCTGTGTTTTGTCCACTACTGTTTTTGCCCACGCGGATTCATCAAACCGAGAATCATCAAAACTGGCAGTGAATGCACTTTGTTTCACTCCGAGTTGGTCATAGTTTTTTTCTTTCATCAACTCATTCACCACACATACAATCGTTGAGCTGTCAATTCCTCCACTCAGGCAAGTACCTACGGGCGCATCGGAACGCAGGCGAAGTTCAATGGCGTTTTGTAACAGTTCACGAACGGTACTTATATAATCAACACTCTTTAAAGGTTGATGTTTTTCAAACCGGCTGTTCCATGTCAGTTGATAATATTTCCATTGATGAAAATCTCCATTGCTTATGTTGAGTGTAAAAGAATGAGAAGGGCGTAATTCTAAAATGGATTTGAACAAACCTTCGTCATCTGTCTCCACTTTATTCAGAGCAAAAAAATCAAATAAGGCAGCAGGGTTTACCTTGTGCTCAACAAACGGCAACTGTAACAGCGCCTTTTGTTCAGAAGCAAAAGCAAAATGATTTTCACTTCTGAAATAATATAACGGCTTCACTCCAAACCGGTCACGCGAACCAAACAGCAGGTTTTCTTTCCGGTCGTAGATAACAAAAGCCCACATGCCGTTGAATCTGTTCACGCAATCTTTTCCCCAGTGTTTGTATGCGTTTAGAATTACCTCAGTATCTGTTTGAGTAGAAAATGAAAATCCGTGTTGTTTTAATTCTTCTCTCAGTTCTATGTAATTATAAATTTCGCCATTGTAAGTTATCCAGTAGCGGGTATCGGAAGAGCACATCGGCTGATGACCTGCAGGTGATAAATCAATAACAGACAATCTGCGATGCCCAAGCTGAACCGGAAAATATTCTGTAACACTTTGCAGGTTTATTTTAGGAGAATAAACAAACGATTGATTGCGACACGATTCAGGAGTGTCATGACTGAATGCACAGATATAATTATCATTTCCGGCGAGTAAGAATCCTTCACCATCCGGTCCGCGGTGGTGGAGACTCTTTGTCATTTTCTGAATGGAAGAAGTGTCAGGATTTCTACTTGTACCTAAGTAAATAATTCCTGTAATACCGCACATCGTTGTTTCTACTTGTGTTTAAAGATGTCTGAAAATTTGTTAAACTCCTTTTTATAAGATAACGCACCGCCGTATCTGTTCCGGTTACGCTCATCTATGATGTCGTAATTGCTGCGGTAAAATCCTTTCAAACTGATGCGCCCGTCAGGAGTAATTTTATATTCCACAGTAAAATCTCCCAGATAAATATTGTTCTGCTGCTTGGTGGTTGTAACACCTTGCCCTACATCAAAGTTACTGCCTACATCCATAGAAACACGACCATGAAAGAATCGCTTTGTCAGCGCTAACTGAAGTTCTTTCCGTTGTATATCTGCCTGACTCGGGTCATTGGGGTTGAATAAGGATGAACCATAAGTTGCCCGGGTAAAATTTACATCAATATCATATTTATTCAGGAAAGGAACCTGTGAAAGCCAGTAGCTCATTTGGTTGGTAAGAAATTCTCCAAGCGAAGTGTTCACACCGGTTGATACCATTCCCTGATCCACAGTAGGAGGCAGGAACCTGTTCAGCATCAGCAAACCGAACACTTGTTTATTCAATTCGTTTTCATCTTGCTTTATTTCATCAATAGTTCTTGTTGCGTAACTATTGACAGAGCTGCTGCTCTCAGGGATTTTTATATCAAAAGCAATGTTGGGCGATAACAGCGAACCAGTAAGATTCATATACACATTCACCGGAACCTTTTGCTCAGCTTCGTGCAGATCTGCATCGGAAAGTTTTACGCCTGTACCTTGTGTTAAATCAGAGAGTGAAGCTTTGGCAACTTTATATATAGCATTGATGTCAATTTTAGCATTGTAAGGATCGCCTGACCAGTTAATCGTTCCACCTTTGCCGATACTGAATTTTTTGTTGAAGAAGTTCTGCAGCGTGAACAGATAATCGCCGGTTTCAATAGTGTAAGTTCCATATAAACTGAAATCGCTGGAGGGAGAAACTTCCATACGCAGATGCCCGCTGCCGTTACCATTGATAATATCGCCGGCTTTCTGGTCAAAAATAATTTTCACCTGCGCATCGGGAGTAATATCCAGATCAAGGTTAATGCTCAGGTTTTCGGGTGAAGTGTCAACAGTCTTATTCACCTTCACAGTATCACCGGGTACATTAATAAACCGGACGAAATTTTTTTCTGTAACACTTGTCTCGTCAGTAATCGGAATGGAAACAAATGTACCGGGTTTCGATTGAAGAGAAGCGGTGATATCAAGTTTATCAAGTGTGCCGGTAAATTTTACTGTTCCGCCGGCATAAGCAGTTCCGTAAAACAGTTCATTGTCTTTTGAGGTAGTTTTCAGCGCTTGAAATTTTGAAGTGTTCGCATACAGGTCGAGCGTAAAATTCTTCAAATAGTCATGACTGACTTTTCCTCCGGCTTTTGCGGAGTTTCCGTCCTTGTCATACAGAGTGAACTCTCCGAGATCAACCAGATTATTTTTGAATTCAATTTTTTCACCACTGAAATTGTAATCGGTTTGTAAGTAATTAATGGTTGTTCTTGCATAAGGAACAATCAACGAGCCGAGCAACAGCGGTTTTTTCATAGTGCCTTTCAGCAAAAGTTCTCCGGCAACCTTGCCTTCTGTTTTGGAGATAATGTCGCCGACATAATTATCCAGAATCTGAAGTTCTGCTTTATTAATATCTATTTTAAAATCCAGCGTGTCATCCTTTTTCCCCGGGGTATAATTACCGCTTGCCTGCATATCATAACGGTCATCTTTTACTTTCACACTTGCATCCATTTTATCCAACATTGTGTTGTAGTTAATGTCAGTGTAAATTTTATTGATGCTGTCATTGTTAAAATGAAACTTGGATACAGTAGTATGAACATCAAAACGCGGTTCGTAAAACACATTCAACATATCAGCGTTGCCGTCAATGATTCCTTTAAGTTCAAGATCTTTCACTCTAAACAGATTGTAGAAGTCTTCAAGATGAAGATTCTGCATAACGAGCCGGAGATTGGTAATGCCTGTATCAGCCGGAAGATTTAATAGCGAAAATGACTGCTCTTTCTGAACTAATTTAAAGTTGGTTGCCCTAAGCGTGTTTTTATCATACACAATTTCGTTGTTAGGAATAAAGCTCCATTCATTTTTATTCAATATCAACTGTGAAGGAAGAAATTTTACCAGCACAAAATCTTGCCTTCCAGCCACTTTAGCAATTATATCCATCCAGTAACTGGAGGTAATATCGTGTGCTTTCAGGTTGATGAGGGCTGTGTCATTGATTACCTGAGCGCTGAAGAACGGGTCAAGAACTTTAATGCTGTCGTTCAACTGAAAATAATTGGAAGTAAGATTGAGCGAAAGTTGTGTGTCGTCCGTTTCACTGTTCAGGATTATTCCTCTTGCCAGCGTACTTGATTTCCGGAGTTCAGGAATAAATCCGTATAGCGTAAATAAATAATCTTGTGCATGGAAATGCCCCGATAGGGTAGAGTTGCTCAATCCCGAAATTTTTGGAAAAAAGAAATTAAGAAACGAAGTGGTATTCTTTACTGTTACAGTGTAGTCCAAATCCTGAATGGTAGATGGCAACTCATGATTCACCGGGAGCGAAGGAAAGTAATGACCGATAAGCGCAACAAACGCCTGCGGCAATTCATCAATATCAAAGCGACCTTTCAGCAGTACAGAAAGAATATCGGATTGAATTGAAAATGTCCGTTGTGCAGTTTCAGAGGAGGCGTAAACGGAGAGTGAATCCAAACTGTAACTCTGTTTCCCCTTTCTGAAAACAGTATTGGTTGCTTTGGCGCTTCCTTGCATATCATCAACACGGTCGCCCTTCATCCGGATATTCAGTTCAGTGGAAAGCAAATAATCTTCGCTGCTGAAATTTAATTTTTGCAAAGCAGCGCTATCTAATTTTGCATAGAAATTAAACAGAGGCAGAGAGTCATTAAAGTCAACCGTTCCCTGAAAATCAAGTTTAGCTGAATGGTCACGCACTAATAATTTTCCTGTAAAAAGTTTTTTATCAAAAAATCCATCCACGCTAATGTCGGAATACGGATAGCCGTTAAAATCAAACCGGTCAACATGAGCAAGAATGTTTGACCTAAAATTATCTTCCTTTAATCCTTGTCCGTGTATTTTTGAAACCATTGAAACTTTTCCAAGCAGACTATCCTGCCCGATAAATTTTCCAAGATTAAAGCCCGAAGAAGATAAACTGCCTGAATACTTTGCAGAGTTATTTTTATCAATCTTCATGTTCAGGTCAGACTGAACCTGTCCTATGTCAGTAGAAAGTATTGCATACGCTACAAAATCTCTAAAGAAGCCGGAAAAATCTCCGGATAGATTCATAGTGCCTAACTGACTGAGATGGGCAGGAAAAGAAATTTCAGGAAATAACATTTTCAAATCACTGTAACAGCTTCGGGATTCTTCCAGATTCATGTCAACGAAAGTTTCATCCACATCAGGTAATCCTCTGAATGAAACATTCCCTTTCAGCAAACTTATCTTTCCTGCTGTAACAGAAAGCTGTCTGCCTTTCAGATTATCTACAGTGCCGTAAGTATTTCCGGTGAAATTAAAAGACTGATTATTGCCGCTGAGTTCAGGAGCAAACACAGCAATATCTTTCATGGAAACAATCGAGTTTCTGAAATTTCCTTTTAGCACTACATGACTAATCAGGTAGTTAAAGTCAGGAAAGCGGTTGTAATTGAATGAGAAATAATCCTGCAACTTGCTGTTGGGAGTTTTAATGTAGAGATTTTTTAACTCGGATGTAAAAGGTGTAACACTTGCATCGGCATAAAGAGTATCTATCTGCAGTCCGGATTTTTCTTTGCATGAAATCAGCGAAATCCTTCCGACGATTGAATCGCCTATGAATTTTGCGTTGTCAATGAACAAATTCACATTTGAATAGTCCATGTGATAAGTATCAAACCGGGAAGTATCCGGTGTTACATTCTCATCATCGAATGTGAAGCGGGCATCATTCATTCTGAATTTCTGCACTAACAGTTGAAACGATTTTGTATTCAGATGAATTACTCCGGTGTCATTTGAATGGTCAATACTTGCAGTGGTGTCATACAGCGCTTTAATACGAATGTCCGGCTGATTCAGGAAAAGTTTATTTACATCCAATGTCGGATTGGCTAAATTTATTTTATTAAAATCAATCTTTGCAGAAGGAAGATTTACGGCTAAGTCTGTTACAGGTTCATCGCGCAGATGAAAGCGGATGTTGTTCAGCCGTATCGCTTTCACATTTAAGTCAGGAGGAGAGGAAGTGGATTTTGATGTGTCGGAAGAGGCAAGTGCATCTAAAATAAACTGAAAGTTGAAATCAGAATCATCTGCACCGCGAAACATATTGAAATTTGCGTTGCTGATTTCAATTTTGTCGAGAGAGAATTTACTCCGCAGTAAATTAAATACGCTAATGGAAACATTCAGCTTTCCGGCATAAAGAATAGTGTCATTCTGTTTTCCTTCAATGTAAATGTTTTCAAGAGATATGGTCTTGAAAAATTGAATGTCAACAGCGCCGACGGAAACTTTTGTATGGAGCCGGTCAGAAAGGTAAGATGCTGTTTTGTGGACTAACCAGGTTTGTACCGAAGGTTTGCGAATCAGTAAAATAAGAATACCAAAAAGCAGGAGTAGGATTCCTGCCGTTATTCTTATCGTTGATACTATTTTCTTACCTGTCTTCAAATCTTAATCATCCGGAAAATCTGTTACAATTCTATTGAACAGCTTTCACTTTTTTCAGTGTTGCAATTTAAGTCTAATTTCACCAAAAATATTTTCAACAATCTTGCCGATAAACATTCTTGCCATCGAATCGTCCTGTGATGAAACTTCTGCCTCTGTGCTGAGCGATGGGCGGATTCTGTCCAACGAAACGGCAAGCCAGAAAGTACACGAACAATACGGCGGAGTAGTGCCCGAACTGGCATCGCGCGCTCATCAGCAAAATATCGTTCCGGTAGTGGATGTGGCAATAAAAAAATCAGGAATCCAATTAAGCCAACTCCATGCCATTGCCTTCACATTAGGACCCGGATTGATTGGCTCATTGCTGGTAGGAAGTTCATTTGCCAAAGCGATGGCACAGTCGTTAAAAATTCCGGTTATCACTGTCAACCACATGAAGGCACATGTTCTTGCCCATTTCATAGATGAACCCAAACCGCAATTTCCGTTTCTGTGCCTTACTGTTTCCGGCGGGCATACTCAGATTGTTTTGGTGGAAAATTATCTGAAAATGAAAGTGATTGGCGAAACCACCGATGATGCTGCCGGCGAAGCATTCGACAAAAGCGCTAAACTGCTCGGACTTCCTTATCCGGGCGGACCGCTGATTGACAAGTATGCACAGTCAGGAAATCCCAATGCCTTCCATTTTCCGGAGCCACAAATCCCCAACCTTGATTTTAGTTTCAGCGGGTTGAAAACTTCCATTCTTTATTTCCTTCGCGACAACCGGCAGAAGGATGAAAATTTTATTGAGAAGAACAGGAATGATATCTGCGCTTCCATTCAACACAGAATCGTTACCATTCTTCTGCATAAATTGATTCAGGCATCAGAACAAACAGGGATAAAAGAAATTGCAATTGCAGGCGGTGTTTCTGCCAACAGTGGGCTGAGAAATGCAATTGTAACAGAAGGGGAGAAGTGCAACTGGAAAACATACATTCCACAATTTGAATATTGCACAGACAATGCCGCCATGATTGCTATGGCTGCTTACTATCAATATCTTGCCAATGATTTTGCCTCTCTGACTGCTGCACCTATGGCGAGGATGGAATTTTGAGGATAGATTCTCACTGACACAAGTGAAAAACACTTGCATCAGTGGGTAAATTAATATTCCGAAAAAGATAAGAGAACCAAGAGTGCCTTCTGAGCGCAATGATCACCGCAGTTTCTCTTAGTTCTCTTGATATATGAATTCGAAATTGATACAAAGATAAGGACAATAAAATGAAATCACAAGAACTACATTTGAGATGCAGGGCAACCGCATTAGAAAGCCATCATTGTCCGGCTTGCATGTAATTGTGATTTGCTTTCAAATTGTACTTTCGCATAGAAGATAAACAACTTAATATAATACATAATCTACCGTCAAGAAGTTGTGATTTGCTTTCAAATTGTACTTTCGCATAGAAGATAAACAACTTAATATAATACATAATCTACCGTCAAGAAGTTGTGATTTGCTTTCAAATTGTACTTTCGCATAGAAGATAAACAACTACTGCTTTATCAAATGTTTTAGCCATGCGGTTGTGATTTGCTTTCAAATTGTACTTTCGCATAGAAGATAAACAACCCGTGCTCCCAATAGCCACAGTCCCTGCATGTTGTGATTTGCTTTCAAATTGTACTTTCGCATAGAAGATAAACAACGAAAGATTATTTTGCCATGCGTGCGCCTGTGTTGTGATTTGCTTTCAAATTGTACTTTCGCATAGAAGATAAACAACTATTCTTTTTATAATACAAATAGTTTATTGTTGTGATTTGCTTTCAAATTGTACTTTCGCATAGAAGATAAACAACATTCAGGTTTAACGATAAAATCGTTATTTTGTTGTGATTTGCTTTCAAATTGTACTTTCGCATAGAAGATAAACAACTGCGGAGTACGATTACACCACTATTTTTGGGTTGTGATTTGCTTTCAAATTGTACTTTCGCATAGAAGATAAACAACTCTGAATAATCTGCAGGTTAGCCGTTTGGGTTGTGATTTGCTTTCAAATTGTACTTTCGCATAGAAGATAAACAACACAGGAATTAAAGTAACGCGCAAATTTGTTGTTGTGATTTGCTTTCAAATTGTACTTTCGCATAGAAGATAAACAACTGGCTTATGAAATGGAGTTTACGGGGGATTGTTGTGATTTGCTTTCAAATTGTACTTTCGCATAGAAGATAAACAACTCTGTTTCTGTTTCTTGCTCGAAATTCTCGGTTGTGATTTGCTTTCAAATTGTACTTTCGCATAGAAGATAAACAACTGAATAAAAATTACTACTGGCAGCTTCAGGTTGTGATTTGCTTTCAAATTGTACTTTCGCATAGAAGATAAACAACACGGTGTACTTCGTGCAAAGCGGGTCGAGTGTTGTGATTTGCTTTCAAATTGTACTTTCGCATAGAAGATAAACAACTGACTCTGTACTTCTCAATCAGGTTCAGTGGTTTACAAGCGAAATCAGGATTAAAAATTTATCTTCAAAACCTTCAGAGTTTCTGTAACTCTGAAGGTTTTTTTTATCAGAACATCTCCAACTGCTGATGTGTATCCGGCGGCTTTGTCAGCTTCTGACCATAAAAAATTTCCATCATCCCGAATTGTTTGTCCGTTATAGTCAGTATGCCGATATGTCCCTTTTCAGGGAGCAGTTTTTTTACGCGCTTCACATGCACCTCTGCATTTTCACGGCTGGCACAGTGGCGCAGGTAGATACTGAACTGAAACATGGTGAATCCGTCTTTCATAATATCCTTTCGGAACCGCGCATAAGTTTTTCGCTCGGCAGCAGTTTCAGTAGGCAAATCGAACAATACTATTATCCACAAAATACGGTATTCATTTAATCGCATAATGGTTACAGAAGCCGGAAGAAATCAGAACAGATTTCATCTGCTGTCTTTATGTTTCTGCTATGAAAAAATTGGGCTTAAACAAAGGGTAAGCAATCTTTCTTACCGTTCCATCAAAGCATTTTGCCAGCGATGCAGTGGTGCGTTGCACTCCAACCATCAGCGGACTTTTTTCTCCGTCAATCACAACATCTACGGCAGGCAACGCCAGCATTTCTTTTTTCATACTCGTAGTCATCGGGTCAAGAAAGTTGGGTCCGTTGGCGTTTACAAACTTCAGCACCAATTCATCTACATAGGGGCGGTATGGTTCCATAATGTCATCCGCTAAACAATATGAGTTGTATTGGTTGCGATGATGAATACCAAGTGTGGGCAGCAAACCCGAACCTACTAATGAGCGTGCAACCATAGCACGAAGAATGGCATAGCCGTAGTTGAGTAAATTGTTAGGCGGTGTGCCGAATCGTTCCCGCTTAAAATCAGGAAAGTGAGGAAACAGTTTTGTCCAGTAGTAAACGGCTGCCCGCGCTTCGTGGTTTTCGCTGTCGCCGCTTTTTACATCATCCACCCACCGTTTCATGTTACCTGTTTCAACACGGTTTATCTGTAACAGATTGGACTGATTGGTAATTTTCATTTGCACCGTTTGTTGCCACAGTTGTTTGCAGAGCGGCACGCTTGCATTCAACTGGTCTTTGAATCGCTGGCTCTGCAACTGATGTCCGTCTAAATTCAGCATCAGCCCGGTAGGGTGGTGGGTATTGTCGCAGGTAATCAATGCGACATTGTTGGCAAGCAGCTTTGCCATCAGCGCCTGTGAAATGGTGATTTGCTGATGATCCAGAATCACTACGCCGATGTCTTCAACCGGAATTGTTTTTACCGCTTCCTCATTGGGCGATTGAAAAACCAATTGCTCATCTTTCGTTTTCAGATAAGCAGGATTACCGAAATAAAGGGTACGCTTAATCATATTTCTTTTGAACCTTCAAGGTTTTTAAAACCTTGAAGATTTATTCTTCTTCCATTGAAAAAAATCTATCTCTTCGTTCTTTCAAACAGAAGAAAATATTCTCATAAGTATCAAACCTTGTTATTGCATCATTAAGATTCAAAACATTACCTCCTTCACGACTTATATATTTGTGTAATGAAGACCATTTCCAATCTTCCTCATTATTTGTAAATCCATGCTTCACCGGATTCAGGTGAATATAAAGAAAGGTGGATTGAAATTGTTCATCAGATGTAATAACTTTTCTTTTAAACCGGGGATTAAAAAGTGAACCTCTCCTATTGTAAGTTTTATTGAAAGATTTTGAATAGCTATTAAAAAAGTTAGAAAATTGCTTGCTAACGAATCCTTCAAGGTTTTTAAAACCTTGAAAGTTTATCGTTTGTTCGTCTTTAATTTTCAACAGCAGATGAAAATGATTTGGCATCAGGCAGTAAGCGTAAGTTTCTGCTATGGGTGTTATATGCTTTTCATACTTCTGAAGAAAGAAAGGATAGTTTCTTTCTTCGCGGAAAATATTTTCATCTCCGTTTGCGTGGTTGTAAATATGATAAGTCAATCCGGGCAGCAGATATTCCATAAAGAATCAGTTTTTATTTTATAAACATCTCTTCAAGGTTTCTCAAACAGGGCTTTCGGGTCTAAACTCTAAGGAGATATTGTCTGAACTCGTCATTTC
>CAYRJA010000092.1:12151-13278 GCA_964424455.1 uncultured Bifidobacteriaceae bacterium | reverse complement strand
AAAAGATGGAATGAACAGGATAAATAAAATGCTATGGGACTGTTACAGCAACCATTGCGCGGGGTTCGCGAAAAGCGTAACCCCGCTGGGACAAAAGGAATACGAACATATTTTTATCTTATTAAGGCTTAACCTCTATTGATACTTCATATACCCTCCATGATGATTTGTAATCTTGAGAGTATGCTTTATCGTTATTAATTGATAAAATAATGGCGCTACTTTGAGTTTTATAGGTAGCTTGGTCAAAGAAAGTTGCGATACAATTCGTAGTTAAATAATCGGCATTAAAATCGTGGATTTTATCCCCATCAATCTTTGTTTGCAGTTGGCCATTTGTAATGGTTTTTAATACATTTTTGAGATCATCATACTTTTTCGATGCCTCGTCAGCTGATTTTATTGGCGGAAACTCCAATTTGAAACTCCAGTATTTACCATACCGTTTAACAATCATAATTTGGACCGGCTCTTCCGATTCGATATTAGATAGATATATTTCATTACCTCCAAAGGAAGTATCCAATTCTGCAACGCGCAGATTTTGAAAATTATTAGGCATATCATTTACTGCGGCCTGTATTATTTCTTTGATACTTTGTTTTTTCTGAGTCAATGAAATCGTAGCTGAAATTCCAATAGTTGCACAAAGGAGTAATGCAGTTACTCGTAATATCTTTTTCATATATAAGTTCAAATTAATTAGTTATACAATTGTAATCTTCCCTTAAACAGTCAAAAGTAGTCTTTTCGTTAGAGATTGCTTCATATTAAGACAGATATATTTAAAATTCTATTATTCTCTCTCGCAGGGTTAATTCCCGCGATACCATGAACAACACTAATTCATTGATTTATTCCAATTCTTATAAAAAGTACCTGTAAGTTGACAATTTCATCTTGCCAATTTGTACTCATTCTTTAACTTTGGCATAGAGTTGGAAAACAATAGATTTGATTCTGTAAGTTTGGATTAAAGTTAAAAGATTAAACCTTAAAGATTTTTACTCATCATATTAAATCACCTGATGTCATGAAAGCATTAAACTACATTCTTTTTGCCGGTGCAATGTTCTTCGCATCGTGCTCAACATCTAATCAAACTCAATCAGGAAAAATGGTTGATG
>CAYRJA010000092.1:0-12141 GCA_964424455.1 uncultured Bifidobacteriaceae bacterium | reverse complement strand
CTCAAGTGCAGACAGAGAAACAGAAGACACACAAGTGAAACAGGATGGTCAGCCCCCCAAACAATCCACTGTAACACAGCAGCAGGACAACGAAACCCGTTCCAACAATTACACGCAGCAGCAAGAACCTGTTTATCAGTCAGACACTCAAACGACACAGGGAGATAATGGTAGTACTTACATAACCAATAACTATTATGGAAGCGGAAACTATGTTTATGACTACGATGATTACTACTACACCCGCAGTTTAAGAAGGTGGTATGAACCTTATTACGGATTTAATTACTACAGCAATTGCTATGTTGATCCTTACTGGTATTATCCTTACTCCGGATTTAGTATCTCTTTCAATTTCGGATATCCTTACTGGGGCTACCGCAGCCGGTATTACAGCCCATGGTATTCTCCATACTATAATTATTATTCTCCATACTACTATGGTTATGGTCAGGGTTATTATTCACCGTATATGTATGGTTCGTACTGGAATGGTTATCACAACGGATGGTACAATGGTTACTATAATGGATATTATGGCGACAGCTATCCTTATGGCAGCTCTTATTATTATGGGAACAATCCATACTATAATGTAAATTCTTACTACGGCGCTCGCAACAGTACAAGCAGTAATACGCCGACAGGAACCGGAGGATTTATAAATGGTGGAAGAACTGACAATCCTAACTCAGGAAATAACACCAATAATACCGGAGGTATAAATGCAAAACCCATAGATAATATCGGAAATCAGAAAATTGAACAGAACGGAACATTCCAACAAGGAGGAGTAGTTGCTCCTTCAAAAGATATAAATACTCAAAAGCCGAATCCACAATTTGATAATATTAAAGTGTCACCTGATAATACAGACATAAGCTCTCAGAAAAAGGAAATGCCTAATGATATTCAGTTAAATAAAACTATTCCCGGAGTAAAGCCGGATAATCAGAATCAATACAATACGGTACCTCAAAACAAAAATCCGCAGTATAATCAACCTGAGATAAAAAGTACTACTCCTAATCAGAATCAGCAACAGTATAATACAGCGCCTAAGAAAGATAATCCACAGTATAACCAACCGCAACAGAATAATACGATTCCTCAATATGAAGCGCCGAAAAATAATCAGCAGCAGTATAATACTGTTCCTCAAAAGGAAACTCCGAAATACAATCAACCTCAGATGGATAATACTGCACCAAAGAATAAAGCGCCCAAGTACAATCAGAATCAACAGCAGTACAATACTGTTCCTCAGCAGCAGACTCCCAAGTACAACCAGCCTAATCAGCAAATGAATTCCACTCCCAAACAGTATAGCCAACCTGCTCCGAGAAATAACAGCACTCCTCAAATGAATTCGACTCCAAAGCAATTCAATAGCGCCCCACAGCAACAGCAATATTCTCAACCTAAGCCAAGAGGGAACTCATTTGAAAACAGTAGTAATCAGAGCGCTCCTTCAGTAAGATTTAATTCGGGAAATAGTTCTTCCTCCGGAAGTCAGCAGTCTAAATCATTTTCTAAACTTCCACGCTGAGTTCTTTTATAAATAATTCAAAGTTTTCTGTCATGAAAAACAAGCTTATAGCCATTAGTGTGTTCCTGCTGCTTACTGTAACAGCATTTGCCCAAACAGATGAAGATGCACTTCGTTATTCTCAGTTAACTTTTGGCGGAACAGCAAGAAACCTTGCGGCAGGCGGTGCATTCGGCGCATTAGGCGGAGACCTAAGTACACTGAGTAATAACCCTGCAGGAATCGGAATTTTCCAACACGGACAGTTTACCTTTTCACCTTCCTTTTTCTCTGTTAAAACGAACAGTTTGTTTTTGGATAATAATGAAGAAGACAGGAAGTATAACTTCAACATCGGCAATTTAGGAATTGTATGGAGCAAGCAGCTGGATGCCGGCAAAAGTGATTGGCGGAATATTAACTTCGGCTTTACCATGAACCGGCAAAGTAATTTCCACAGCCGGATTACTTACAGCGGTTACAATGAAAATAATTCTCTCTCTGATTTTTTTGCACAAGAAGCTACCGGCACACTTCCTTCGCAGGTTGCTGACAGGTTTCCTTTTGATGCAGGACTTGCAGGAAAAACAGGTTTGATATGGTATTACCAGGGGGATTCAATGAATTATCATGGTGTTACATTAGACAAAGGTGTTCAGCAGCAAAGAAATATTGTAACACGCGGACGGCTGAATGAATATGATTTTTCTTTTGGAGGAAATTACAAGGATAAACTTTATATCGGCGGCAGCATTGGCATCCCTGACTTAGAATATGAAAATGAAACAGATCATATTGAACAGGACAAAAATGATGAGATACCCGATTTTAAATCGTTCACTTATTCTCAGAGCTACAATACAAATGGTTCGGGAGTAAATGCAAAGTTTGGTTTGATTTTCCGCCCGAATGATTATATAAGATTAGGTGCAGCGGTTCACAGCCCGACTTATTTTTATCTTACAGACAAGTATTATTCATCCGTCAAGAGTGATTTGGATTCTTCGGGAACTTACACAGCTAATTCTCCTTCCGGTTCTTTTAATTATAATCTTACAACTCCATGGAGAGTGATGGGAAGTATAGCGGTCTTATTTAAAAAGTACGGATTCATTTCGGCTGACTATGAATGGCTCGACTATTCCGAAGCGTTCTTCAGTGCAGGCAGGAATGCATCAGCAGACGATAAAACTTATTTGAGTGGCATCAATCAAAATATCAATGCTAAATATGGTCCGGCTTCCAATATCAGAGTAGGAGGAGAGTTTGTGTATGATGTGTTCCGGTTCCGGCTCGGATATGCTCTTTACGGTTCACCGTTCCAGTCAAATAAGTTAGTGAATGATTTTGATTTCAGCAGCAAGAGCTATACAGGCGGAATAGGTATTATGGATGGAAACTATTTTCTTGATTTAGGTTTTGCCAGAACTGAAAGTAAACAATACCAACAGCCCTATTCACTTTCTAATATGGATGTTCCCGGAGCAAAAATTACGCAGTGGCAAAGTAATTTTATTGCAACAATGGGAATCAAGTTTTAGAAATGAAACAGAGCAAAGAAACTGTAACAGTTTTTTTAGAACGAAAACTAATTCACAGGTCTTTTATGCTTCCATCTCCGGTGACTCCACAGCCAAAATTCCGGTTGCCTTCTGATTTCTTCTTCAAGCATTTTGGTGTGTGTCTGAGTGATTTCTCCATCTGAAGTTTTAGCCGGCTCTTCAAAAAGTGTTACAGCATGAATTTTATAGAATCCTCTTTTCTGCTTTCGTACACTTGCAAATACAACAGGGTAATTCATTTTCCGTGATATTATTTCCACTCCTTTAAAAACAGGCGTGTCCTGATTCAGAAAATTTATCCAATAAGCATTCTCCGGCGGCGGTGCCTGATCTGCTGCAAAAACAGTAGCGCTGATTTGATTGCGCAAGGCAAGCATCCGGCGGTAAGTGTCATTCATAGAAATAGTTCTGGCGCCAAATCTTTCACGCAGCCGGATCATAAATTTATCCCAATAGGAATTATGAAGCGGACGGTAAATTACATTCGGCTGTTGCGGACAGGTCAGTGAAAAGCTGCTGCATGACCACTCCCAGTTCCCATAATGCCCCATTACAACAACAAGATTTTTCTTTTGATTAAAATAGTTATCAAAGAGCGCTTTAGCTTCATCAGAGAATGAACAATGCTCCATGGTAAAGTTCTTACTCATGGTAAGCGTTTTTGTCATTTCAACGAAGAGATCACCGAGATGACGATAGAATTTTCTTCTGATGCCCTTTAGTTCATCAATTGATTTTTCGGGAAATGAGTTTTTCAGATTGGTCAAAACCACCTTCTTTCTGTATCCTGTAACATAATACAGAACGACAAAAATAAAATCTGATAAAAGATAGAGCAGGGGAGGTGGCAATAACGAAACAAGATATAAAAAAGGCAACGCCAGATAGTAACCTATTGCATTCATTTGGGTGAAAGGTAAAATCTTTGATTAGATTTTGAATAACAGATTATCCAATCGTAGTCAAATCTCTGAACAGTTTATTGTAAAACTCAGAAATGAATGTCGTTATTAATTCAAACTTCTAAAATCAACCGGCACCACTTTCGACACACCCTGTTCAGCCATTGTAACACCGTAGATAACATCTACAGAACTCATTGTACTCTTGTTATGCGTTACCAGGATAAACTGTGAGTCTTTAGAGAATTGTTTAATAATACTGTTAAACTTTCCGATGTTGGCATCGTCCAGCGGAGCATCTACTTCATCAAGAATACAGAATGGCGCGGGCTTTAACAAGTAAAGTGCAAAGAGTAATGATATGGCGGTCAATGTCTTTTCTCCTCCAGAAAGTTGGTTGATGGTTTGCGGGCGCTTGCCTTTTGGCTTTGCTATAATTTCAATTTCCGACTCAAGCGGATTTTCCGGATCACTTAATGTTAAATCACAGGTATCATCTTCAGTAAACAATCCACGGAAAACATTGATAAAGTTTTCTTTTACTTTATAGAAGGCATCAAGGAATTGCTGTTTTGCCGTACTCTCAATTTCATTAATTGTCTGTAACAGAGATTCTTTAGCTGTAACCAAATCATTCTTCTGTGTAGTAATAAAATCAGCGCGCTGCCTCATCTCATTGAATGCTTCTACTGCCATTGGATTTATTTCACCAAAAGTTTCAATACGATTTTTCATTCGTGCCACCTTTTCCTTTAGCTCTTCCACATTCAGTTCAGGGTTCGATTCTTTATCCATCAGTTCTTCTATATTTACCTTGAACTCTATTTCTAATCGTTCACGCAGTGCACTCAGTTGAATCTTTAATTCAGTAGTGCGCTCTTTCACCTGATTGAGAATTACATCTGCAGCTTCTTTGTTGCGGTGCAGCTCCTTTACCTTCTCTTCTTCTTCATTAATCTTACCGCGGCTCTCATAGTAAATCCGCTCCAGTTCTGTTACAGTCGCTTCCTGCGATGATTTCTGAGAATACAAATGAATCAGTTCCACATCTGTTACAGACAACCGCTGCTCAATGTCCATGATTTGTGCTTCAGCAGAAGCAATGGAAAGAGTATTGTTGTCAAACTGCTGTTGCAACTGCGTAAGTTGCTGCTGTTTGAACCGGATTTCCTGTGCAATGGCATTTACTTTATTCTGCTGTTGCAGGTATTGAATATTCTTCTGGTTGAAGGTTGCTGAGTTCTCCTGTAATAGGGTATCTGCTTCCTTAAAGGAGGTTTGTAAAGCAGTCAGTACTTCCTGTTGATCGTTTTTCCTTTTGAGTAATTCCTCTTTTTCAACAGAGAAAGTTTCGTTTTCAGACTCATGTTCTTTCAGTGAATTCAGAATCAGTTCTTTCCTGTTGTCTGATTGTGTAACACTTTCTTCGAGGTGCTCTGTTTTGGTACGGATGGAAATAATTTCATTCTTAATACTGTTCAACTGTTCGCGGGCTTTGTCTAACAGTTTATCGGTAGAAGCTGATTTCAGTTGAATCAGTTCTTGCTGTAACAGTTGTGTCTTTTCTTTCAGTGAAGAAGATTCACTCTGAAGAGTTTCAATTTCTTTACTGAGCGCTTCTAAATTTTTTATTCTTCCCAGTCTTTTCCCGGAGAAAGAGCCAACCTGTCCTCCTGAAACGGAGTAAGGTTGACGAATAAACTTCCCGGATTTTGAAATGATTACTGTATTCTTTCCTACTCGCGCATTTTCTGCTTCTTCATCACTCTCCGCCACAAAAACATTAAATAATAAATAAGCTCCCAAACGGCGGTAAGGCTCTTCCAATTCCATTACATCGTAAGCTTTTACTAAGCCCGCAGGTGTTTCACGAGGAGCAGGAATAAAATCTTCAAAGTCATTTAATACAAAAAAATTAGCACGACCTTTTGCAGTACTGCTTAACAGATTCACTGCGGATAGTGCTTCTCTCATGTCGCTTACCACATAATAGTTGAGATAATTCTCCAAGTAAGTTTCAATTGCCACACGGTATTCGGCAGGGCAGGTAATAATATCGGACAGCAGCGGAGCATTGGTTGACCACTGTGGATTCTGACTCAAAAATTTGATAGAGTCCGGAAAACCCTCCATGTTGTCAATAAAACTTTTGGTAAGGTTATATTCATTCTGGCGGGCATCTAATTTTCTATTTACCTCTGTAGAACGGTCGCGGACTTTATCAAGAGATTCTTCGGCGGAAGTAATTTTCATTTGTAACTCATCACCTGCCTGAGTGAGTTGCCGGATATCTTCTTTCTGAGAATTTTCCTTTTTATACAGTTCATCCAGAGAGGTACTCAGTTGCTCCTTTTCCTGAGTGCGTCTTTTATTCTCCTCTTCAATTTGAGAAATTTCTTTTAAAGAATTTTCTTTCTTCACATTATTCACGGCAGTTTTTCTTTCAAGGTCATTCATTTCCCGGTCAAGCAACTGCATTTTCTGTACTTCGCCGTCTAAGTTTCGTTTTACATCAGAATGGTTCAGGCGAACATTCTCCAGAGCAATCTTTACCGATTCAAGCTGAAGATGTAATTCGTTCAGTATGGTCTGTTCGCTTTCTTTTCCCGTTTCAAGTGTTACAATGCTTCCGCTGATTGCTTTAATATTTTCATCCGTGTGAAGATTCTGCTGTGCAAGATTCTCCTTAGTGTCGTGTTGGAATTTCCGGTTTTCAGTGAGAATGTTTTTCTCATTCTCCTTCTGTTTCACAGAGTTGGATACTTCATTCAGGATTTTCTGACCATTCAGCAGGTTTTTTTCCTTTTCAATATTATCCTTTTTCTCCTGCTGTAACACTGCATCTTTTGCAATGATATCTGTTTCAATCGCTATTTTCTTCTGCTCTTCAGTTTCCTGTTGTTTCTGAATTTCATCAAAGGATTTTTTCAATCCATCAATCGTATAAATAGCCAGTTCAACGGATAGCTCTTTGTATTCTTCTTTCAGTTTATAGTACCGCTCCGTTTTCTTTGCCTGACTTTCAAGTGATTTTAAATTATTGTCAATTTCAAAAAGCAAATCATCCACACGATTCAAGTCGTTCTGTGTGGCTTCTAATTTATTCAGTGTTTCTTTCTTGCGCGCTTTGTACTTGCTGATACCGGCGGCATGTTCAAACAACTTGCGCCGGCTGTGTTCTTTGTCATTCAGAATATCATTCACCATGCCCAGTTCAATAATGGCATAAGAATCACTGCTGATTCCGGTGTCGAGAAACAAGCTGGTAATGTCTTTCAGACGGCAGGTGACATTGTTCAGTTTGTATTCACTGTCGCCATTGCGGAAGTAATGTCTGGAAATAGTAACCGTATTAAATTCGGTAGGAAGGAGATTTTTGTTGTTTTCAAAAGTGAGTGATACCTCTGCAAGTGATGAAGGTTTGCGTTCTTTGGTTCCGTTGAAAATCACATTTTCCATTTTTTCGGAACGGAGCACACTCGTTTTTTGCTCGCCCAGCACCCAGCGGATGGCATCCACCACATTCGATTTGCCGCAGCCGTTAGGTCCTACTACGCCGGTGACGTTATCATTAAAATTAATTGTCGTTTTTTCGGCAAAACTTTTAAAGCCCTTAATTTCTAAACTGACTAATCGCACGGTATTTATGTTTATTTTTTTGCGAATGTAAACTAATATTCATAGGAGAAACAACTAAAATAGCTTATTAACAACAGACTTGTGGAGAAGAATTCTGCTTAAAACTTTTTTCAATGCAAAACAGCTCAAATAAAATTTACGGCACAATATTTTAATACTTTTGTTTCTCTTAAAATTTACCTATGGTCAGAAGTATTATTATTCCTTTTGTTTTATTATTTATTTTTTTTCAAACAGATGCTCAGGAAACTAAAAAAAGTGTGGGCGATTTCCTCTATCCTGTTGTTCAGAACGGAAGATATGGATACATTAATTATTCGGGTGATGTTGTAATACCGCCTATCTTTCAACATGCGGAATATTTTTATAATGGATTGGCTGTAGTTCAGGAAGGTAAAAAGTATGGGTATATTAATCCTAAAGGTGAGCGGGTTATAAAAGCAGAATTTGATTCAGCAAGAAATTTTTCTGAAGGATTGGCGGCTGTGGCAGCAATAGGAAATGATAGCATTCTTTATTGGTCATTTATTGATACTACAGGAAAGGTTCTTAATATTGACTTGCCGGGCATTTGTACTGTAACAGACTTTCATGACAACCGCGCATTAATTCATTTATGCGATGGAACTTTCAGCGATTACTACATCATTAACCGCCAAGGAAAAACTGTTTTCACTCCCGATAGTTATTACATAGACGAAGCTAAGCCCACTCAGTTCAGCGAAGGATATATGCGTGTAGTCTTACCCGGTAACTTACGTACTTTTGTTGATACCTCCGGAAAGTTGTGGAGCAAAGGAACATTTGAAGATGCCGGAGATTTTAAAGAGGGCTTTGCATGGTTTGTTGAGAATGGTCAATACGGGTTTATTGATAAGCAGGGGAAAATTATTATTCCTGCGAAGTTTGAAGCCGTATCTGATTTTTCAGAAGGGTTTGCTAAAACTACAGAGCGCCAGAAATACGATAATGAAAACATAAAACTGACAGGCGGATTTGTCGGCTACATTAATAAGGAGGGAAAATATGTGGCAAGTCCGCAGTACGAAGAAGGAGGAGATTATCACGACGGATTTGCATTAGTAAAACTGGGCGGCTACTACGGATTTCTTGATACAAACGGTTCTGCTGTAATTAATTTTCAATATAAAGAAGCGAAAAGTTTCTTTCGCGGACTGGCTCATGTAAAACTTGAAAACCGATGGGAGTATATTAATACAAGCGGTAAAAAGGTTTGGTAGAATTCTGTTACAGTGAATACCTGATTACATCAGCGATAGAGCCATAAGACTCGTTCATTAGCTCAGGGATTTTCTGTACAGGAGCCCATTCTGCTTTAGTGATTTCTTCTTCCGTTTGAGGTTGCAGCAGTGAAGTATCTGCACTCCTCATTTCAAACCAGTGAGTATCTTTTAAAATTTTTTTGTCGCCTATATTATAAGTATGATAAGTGCAGGACTGTTTCCACGGATATAAATAAATCTGTTTTCCGGCTTCAATATTTTTTAAACCTGTTTCTTCCTGAACTTCACGCACAGCCGCTTCCTTTACTGACTCATTCTTTTCCACTTTTCCTTTTGGCAAATCCCATTTTCCCCTGCGGAAAATCATCAGCGCTTCACCTTTGTTATTCTTTACAACACCTCCTGCTGCAGAAACCGGTTTGTAAAATGATTTGAAGATTTCAAAAAGTTCATCAGCATTTTTATGTTCAATAAATATTGTGGAAGATTCAGTATTTCTTTCTGACTTTTCAATCAATGAAAGTAGCGATGATTTGTCTGAAAAGTCATAGCCGGTAATTTTTTCTCCAGAATATTTTACATCAATGAGCGGTTTATCATTCCGTTCAAGAAGATATACTGCTGTTTTATTAATGAAAATTTTTACCATTGTTTTTATCTTCAATCCAAAATCTAAAATTAATCTATTAGGTTTGAACCCATGATTATTTCAAAATCTGCTGCGAGTAAAATGGCTTCGCAGTTGTTACAAATAAAAGCCATTAAACTTAATCTGCAAACACCATTTACGTGGGCTTCGGGATGGCTATCGCCGGTGTATTGCGATAACCGTCTTACACTTTCCTATCCTGAAATAAGAACTTTTATTAAAGAGCAGTTGAAAGAAATTATCAAAAAAAAGTTTCCTGATACTGAAATGATTGCCGGCGTGGCTACTGCGGGAATTGCTCACGGCGCATTAGTGGCTGATGTGCTTGATATGCCATTTTGCTATGTGCGCTCATCGCCGAAAGCACACGGGCTTACCAACATGATAGAAGGAAAAGTGCAGGAAGGGCAAAAAGTAGTGGTGGTGGAAGATCTGGTTTCTACCGGCGGAAGCAGTATTAATGTCATAAATGCTTTGCGCGCCTCAGGCTGCGAAGTACTCGGACTGATAGCATTGTTTACCTATGGATTTGAATCTTCTGAAAATAATTTCCTCAATGCAGATTGCCCCTTTTATACCATCACCGATTATGAAATGATGATTAGCAAGGCGCTTGAACTCGGATATGTAAAGAAAGACGAAATGGATGCACTTAAATCATGGCGCTTAAAGCCCAATGAATGGAGCAAGGGATTATAAAATTGTAAAGCGCATTGAGTCTTGAGTTTTCTCCGGACACTAAACGCAAGACTATATGACTTATTTTATCTATCTGATTCCCGTTCTGAATGTGCTGTTCGGATGGTTTATTGTAACAGCAATTATTTATTTTATATTCCGTCCGTTTCACAGGAAAAATTTCCTTTTTATTAAAGTACAAGGACTGATTCCTTCCCTTCAGCGCTCATTAGCTGAAGATGTGGCAGCATATATTTCTGCCGAGTTGGTAAACTTTAAAGCGATGGAAGAAAAACTCCTATCTCCGGAAAGTCTGAAAGAGATACATGACTATTTAGATAAGAAAGCGGAGGAATTTCTGCGCATAAAACTACTTGAAAAACTACCGATGCTTTCCATGTTCATTACAGACAGTTTAGTCAACACTGCGAAAGAAAGCCTGGTAGGTGAGTTGGACAAAATGATACCTGAGATTATAAAAATGTATTCCGGAAAAATTCAGCAGCAGTTTGATGTTAAAACAAAAGTGAGAGAGTTTATTTCTACCTATCCTGTTCAGGAGTTGGAAAAAAATTTTTATAAAATAGCGGGAAATAAAATTTATAAATTAAAAATTTTTATTGCTCTTCTTGGATTTGTACTTGGGATGATTGAGGTGGCGGCAATCTTTTATATAATGTAATGTTTTGTTAACACTTTTAAAAACAACAGGTTATCTGTAAAAGTGGGTTGTACTGGACTTGAACCGGTGACCCCTGCCTTGTCGAGGCAGTGCTCTAAACCAACTGAGCTAACAACCCATTTTATTTTATTCGGAGTAATGAAGAATCCGCCTATAAAAAGAGAGATTATCCACTGTACCCATAGTGAAAAATAATGCTGCAAAAATAGTTGAAATCATTTTTGTTTTTCATTCTGTAAAAACTATCTTTGGCGGCTCAAATTTGAAAATACGCTAACCATGTACGCCATTGTAGATATTGCAGGACAACAGTTTAAGGCAGAAGCCGGCAAAGAAATATTTGTTCACCGCATCGAAGGAAATCCGGGTGATAAGGTGACTTTTGATAAAATTCTCCTGACAGACAATAAGGGAAAAATCGCTGTGGGCGACCCTTATGTGAAAGGACAGATTTCAGCCAGCATTGTTGAACATCTGAAAGGCGACAAGGTACTTGTGTTTAAAAAGAAGAGAAGAAAAGGATACAAGAAACTGAACGGACACCGTCAGTATCTGACTAAAATAAAAATTGACACAATAAAATAATTCAGCAATGGCACACAAAAAAGGTGAAGGTAGTTCCAAAAACGGAAGAGATTCACACGGACAACGACTCGGAGTAAAAATTTACGGAGGGCAGGAAGCTATTCCCGGAAACATTATTGTTCGTCAGCGCGGCACTAAGTTTTTCCCCGGAAAAGGAGTAATGATGGGAAAAGACCATACCATTTTTGCTGTTACAGCAGGAGTAGTGGAGTTTAAGCGCAAGGCAAAGAACCGCGATTATATCAATATCATTCCGGTTGAAGCAAGCGCTTCAAACTGATATTAAGATTTCAGTAAACACCCATTAAACCCTTTCCAATCCGGAGAGGGTTTTTTGTTGTTATTCTATCTCAACGATCTCTATATATGATTGAGCTGTGAAATAATCATGGCTAAGCTGATGTTCTGTCGTTTACTCTTCCACACGAAGTTCACTTCGCGTAACCTTGCATGGATAAAATTTTCAGCAGTAATAATTCTATTTCTCTGCAATTCCATAACTGATATATTTCCAGTTGTCAGGACACGATTTATTTAAAATTAATTTGTCAATTGTTGACAGCAAACTTCTCTGACTTTCATTTTTTTAATTGAATTGAACAGTCATAATTATAAGATTATACTATTTTTATTTCATAAATAGTCTAAAAGTATTATATTTGCCGCATGGCA
>CAYRJA010000091.1:1504-13289 GCA_964424455.1 uncultured Bifidobacteriaceae bacterium | reverse complement strand
GCGAAATGACGAGTTCAGACAATATCTCCTTAGAGTTTAGACCCGAAAGCCCTGGTAGAGCCGGCGCGTTCATGCAAGTCATCAATATTTTGTGTTACAATTGTTACAGAAAAATTCTTTTCTAATTCTGCCAGTGCAAGATGCGCTGCATTCGGCAAAGCTTCAATCACTGCTTTTCTTCGCTGATTATAAAAATCCAACACAAGTTCAGAATTTTTCTGCCACCCAGACGGAGAAGCTACTTCCTCTATGTCATATCCTTCCCATAATCCATCAGAATCACGAAAAGTTTTTAATCCGCTTTCTGCACTGATTCCTGCACCGGTAAGCACAACAATTTTTTTCATTAAATGAATTTTCCGTTATTGCAAATTCTATTAAAAGAGAAAGGTAAAAAATTGAGTAAAAGGAAATCATCAGGGAAATGGAAATGGCTGAAGTGGATATTTGTTCTGCTGTCAGCGTCTCTTTTGTTCGTTCTGTCTTTTCTAATCTTTTGTAATTACTGGATTATTTCAAGTACTAAGAAGGATGTTTACAATAGTATTGATTCCATTCCCAAAAACAAAGTGGCGCTTGTACTCGGCACCAGCAAGTATGTCAGCAGGGGAGTGGTGAATCCGTTTTATCAGAACCGGATTGATGCAGCTCTTGCACTTTATCTTTCAGGAAAAGTAAAATACCTGATACTCAGCGGAGATAATTCTACCATGGATTACAACGAGCCGGTGAAAATGAAAAAAGATCTTGTTGCATTAGGAGTTCCGTCTTCTGCTTTGTTTCTTGACTATGCCGGTTTCCGCACTTTAGATGCAGTGTTGCGTTCAAAAGAAATTTTCGGACAGACAAATATTACTATTGTTTCGCAGCAGTTTCATAATTACCGTGCAGTATTCCTTTGCAGACAAAACGGAATAGATGCAGTTGCATACAATGCAGAAGAAATTCCATTCAAGTCAGCGCCTAATACTTATTACCGTGAATACTTAGCAAGGGTAAAAGCTGTGCTTGATGTATATTTACTTAAAACTCGTCCGAAATTTTTAGGAGAGAAGATAATTATACCTGATTAGAAAAGCTGTTACAGCAACTATTAATTCTTAATCTGATTATTTAAAACTGTTCTCAAGGACTATCGCTTTCGGAAACAGAATATTATTTTCAAGATGAATGTGCTTATGCAAATCTTCTTCAAAATCCTTCAACGTTTGATAAGTTGCATTATACGTAGAGCAACCATCGGCAGGGACGGTATATCCATTAGATAATTTCTTGATTCTTTCAAATCGTTTTCCTTCTGCATCATGATCTTGCATCATTATCTCAACGATATTTTGAACAATACCGGGTATCAAATGTGCGCGGTTCGCTTTGTTTTCCTTCACAGCCACTAATTTCTTTATAGCAGGGAATAATTTGATTTCCTCCTTCTTCATGTGCATGGCAAGTTCCTGAGCACAAGTTTTAAATTCAGTTTGGATTTCAAATAATTCTGGATGTCTTTCTCCGTGTACTTTACATAATTTATCCAGGAACTGTAACAATGCAGGCGTTTGCTGAACCACATATTGATGATGTTTCTGTACGATATATTCTGCAAGTTTATCTAACTCCCATGAATTGAAACCTTCATCAGAAGTGTTAGCAGAAGCAACTACGCTTGTAATCTCATTCATCAGTTTATTTTTATCAATCCCATTTTTGGAACAAGCTTCATCAATAGTTTGTCCGCCGTGGCAGCAAAAATCTATACCATATCTCTGAAATACAGAAGCTGTTCTGTAATCACCGGCTACGGTAGAGCCGACAGTCTGTTTATCTAAATTTTCCATTGTATTATTATTTTATCTTTTTAAAATGAGGTTGTGTTGAAACTTGTTGGCAGAGAAATCTTTTAGCAAAGTATTCTTAAGCATGTCTTTCAGATTATTCCTGATTACAGAATAATGATTATGAATAGGGCAGGGCTTGTCTTCATTACATGTTTTTAAACCCAATCCACATCCTGTTAACAGTGTATCTCCATCTATTGCAGTTACTATTTGTAACAGACTGATCTCCCCCAATTTTTGGACTTCAATTTTATATCCTCCATTTGGACCTTTATTGGAATCTACTAAATTAGCTTTAACCAATTGCTGTAACACTTTTGAAGTAAAAGCAATAGGAGAATCTATATTATCTGCTATTTCAGAAACTTTCAGTAACTCATTTTTTGTTGAATGAGCAGCTAAATATATCATAGCCTTTAATCCATATTCACAGGCGTTGGAAAACATACTCTTATTCAAGCAAAGATAAAAACATTCAGACAAGTATGTCCGAAATGTTCTCTCTTTCGACTTTTAAGATTAAAAAATAAAACTGTAACAGATTAATTTATGTCGTACTCAAACAGCATTCGTGCCTGAATCCCTTTCATTCCAATTAAGCCTTCTAATTTTTTATAAACCGAATAGTATTCTCCGAGTTTCTCTTTCATAATGGATTCATTCATGTCATCATTTAGTATCTCAAATATTTTAGAGAATTTATTATCCTGCTGAGGGTATTCTGCAACACGATAATCTTTCAGCTTTGCGAGCTTTGCTGCAATTACTACGGCATCACTAATGTTGCCGAGTGTATCAACCAATCCCAACTGTAACGCTTGTGAGCCGGTCCATACTCTTCCTTGTGCAATAGAATCTACCTTCGCAATCGGAAGTTTTCTGCCGTCAGCAACCTTTCTTTTGAAGTTTACATAAATCGAATCAATTTCATTCTGAATAAGTAATTTTTCATCTTCACGAAGCGGACGGGAAATATTTCCGAAGTCAGCATATTTTCCTGTGCCCACTCCATCGAAAGTAATTCCAAGTTTATCGTTGAAAAATTTTTTCATATTCGGAAGAATTCCAAAAACACCGATAGAGCCGGTGAGTGTGTTGGGCTGTGCAATAATCTTAGAGGCATTGCATGAAATATAGTAACCGCCTGAAGCAGCATAATCTCCCATTGATACTACAACGGGTTTCACACTGTTGGTTATAGAAACTTCACGCCAGATAACTTCGGATGCCAGTACACTGCCACCCGGAGAGTTTACACGCAGCACTATAGCTTTCACTTTATCATCTTTTCTCAGTTTGCTGATTTCTTTCAGTAGTCGTGCTGAACCGATGTTATCCTCCTCGCCCTCACCATCCACAATGTCGCCCTGAGCATAGAGTATGGCTACTTTGCTCATATCAAGAGTATATTTTTTATTATCGGGAGTTTGATTGTATTTACTAAGTGAAATAAAATTTATTTTGTCTTTCTTTTCTAATTTCAACTGTCCGGTTATGTATTGCTGTACTTCATCATCGTAATATATGTCATCCACTAATCCATAACTTTTTGCTGTTTTAGAATCGTGAATCAGTAAATTGTTCGCTATGCTGTCAAGAAGTGTTACAGGAATGTTCCTCGATGCTGAAACTTTCTGCTGAAAATGAGTCTGAATATCATTAAGTAAACTCAATGTCATTACTTTATTGGGTTCGCTCATTTTGTCATAACGAAACGGCTCTGTTGCTGTTTTAAATTTTCCATCATAAAATACCTGTACTTCCACACCGAGCTTTTCCAACAACCCTTTGAAAAACATTATTTGAGTACCTAATCCTTTATATTCAACAAGTCCCTGAGGGTTCAGGAAAATTTTATCTGCAACTGAAGCTACATAATATCCTTTCTGAGAATACAACTCAGCATAAGCGACTATGAATTTCTTAGATTGTTTGAAATCAATAAGAGCGTTACGAATCTGTTCAGCTGTTGCAGTACCCGAAGAAAATGTACCGGAGCTGATGTAAATTCCTTTGATGTTATCATCTGTTTTTGCCTTTTCTATGTTCTTCAGAATATCATTCAGTCCCAGATTTACTTTTGGTTTGAAGTCGCTGAAATTAAAAGAACGGAAAGGGTCGGCATCCGTTTGCTCAGGTATTACATAGCTCATATTGAGGGTAAGCACACTGTTTGTTTTTACAGGTGTTGTTTCTTTAGATGAAAAGGAAGAAACTACACCGGCGATTATACCTGTCAGAATAAAAACAAGAATGATTGCCCCGACAATAAAGCCGAGCATGGAAGCAAAGAAGAATTTGAAAAACTGTTTCATGGATAAGATGTATTGAAGGCGAAATATAATGAGATTAGATAAAAGTGTAAGAAATCATTTGACCGCTATTCTTGTCAGATAATCTTTTGCATCAGGACCGAGATTGAAAATCAAATCCAGAATACTGAGATCAGGCATGAAGCCATGTCTTTGTTCAAACACCTGAGAATATTGTGGAAGATTTGCTGCGCCCGTTGTGTTTTGTATGATTGAAACTACTGTTGGTTCTTCATTAATAATAAGTGTATTTGTTAATTTTAAACAACCGAAGCAATACTGTAACAGTTGAAAATTCCATTCAGTTAATGAAGTGATTTTCAGAGAAAATATCTTTTTAAATCCTTCTTCATAGTAAATAAAGAAAGGAGCTTTACCATAAGATGAATAGATTGAATTCCAGTGTATTTTCTGCCAGTTGTTCGTAAACGAAATATGCAAATCTTTTATCAGTCCGTATTGATGTCTGCCTTTTTCAAGAGGAATACTTAGCAGAATGATTCCATTAGCTCCTGCGATGTGGCACCGATTCAGTTTTAAATTCTTTTGATAATTTATTCCAATATCAAAGTGAATTTCGTCAGAGTGAATATTTTTCAAAAACCAACTTACAGAAGGTAAATAATAAAGAGGGGAATGTGCTTTGTTAATCAATTAGCTGGATGCTTACGCTTTTATGGTGAATTTATCTTCGCTGTCTTTGATTTGTTCTCCGGTTAGCTTGCAGGTAACCCATTCATCGTCAAATGTGCAATTGTATTTCTCGTAAAATTTTATTGCGTTTGTATTCCAGTTAAGCACATGCCATCGAAGTTGATTGGCTTGTTGCTCTTGTGCAAAAGCTACACAGGCATCAAACAGTTTTTTCCCAATCCGGTAACGACGGAATGATTCTGTTACAATTAAGTCGTCGAGGTAAACATATTTCCCTTTCCATGTGGAATAGGCAATGTAATACAGCGCCATTCCAACAATTTTTCCGTCTGCTTCTGCAACATGAGCATGGAACAGAGGATGTTTACTAAAACCATCTTCAGCTAATTGTGCTGCTGTGTTACTTACCTCGCCGTGAGCATTTTCAAATTCAGCAAGTTCTTTTATCAGGTAATACATTGCCGGGGCATCCTCTTTTGTTGCGTTTCTGACAATAATATTCATCGGTTGAAATTAATATTCAATTCTCTTTTTACTGTTAAATAGTTGATATTTAATTTAATCTACCAATCAGTTAACTAAATTCTTCGTTCTTCTTTCCTTCCGGTTTGTATATTTGTGCCCTCACAGAATTTTTGAACGATGGACAATTACAGGAAACTTATAACTCTCGACGAATTTATTTTTCAACGCGAAAAGGATTTCCCTTTTGCATCCGGTGAATTATCCGGCTTGTTGCGTGATATTGGCTTAGCAGGAAAAATTGTAAACCGTGAAGTGAATAAAGCAGGGCTTGTTACAGATATTCTTGGCAGCGCCGGCTCTCATAATTCTACGGGCGATGACCAGAAAAACCTTGATGTTTTTGCAAACGATCAATTTCATTCTGCGCTGAAAGTGAGTGGGGAATGTTGCGGAATTGCCTCTGAAGAAAATGAGGATTTCATGCCGATTGACTCAGCAGGTGCAAAATATATTATCAATCTTGATCCACTCGACGGCAGTAGTAATATAGATGTGAATGTCTCTATCGGAACTATCTTTTCTATTTATCGTCGTGTTTCACTAGGAGGACAATGTACATTGGATGATTTTCTTCAAAAAGGAACTCAACAGGTAGCCGCCGGATATATTATTTATGGATCTTCTACTATGATGGTTTATACTACAGGAAATGGTGTGAACGGATTTACTCTTGACCCTTCAGTAGGGGAATTTTTCCTTTCACATCCGAATATCCGTATTCCGCAGAAGGGAAAAGTTTATTCTGTGAATCAGGGAAACTTCCTGAAATTCCCTGAACCGGTTCGCCGCTATATTGATTACTGTACTTCTGAGGATAAAGCTACAGGTCGTCCGTATTCATTCCGATATATTGGAAGCATGGTAGCAGATTTTCATCGTAATATGATTCATGGTGGTATCTATATGTATCCGCCTGTGGCTCCTTCCAACAAAGGAAAACTTCGTTTGTTGTTTGAATGTAACCCACTATCATTTATTGCAGAGCAGGCAGGAGGAAAATCGTCAAACGGTGAATCGCCAATTATGGAAATTGAACCGAAGGAACTTCATCAGAGAACTCCAATCTTTATCGGCTCTACAGATATGGTTGATAAAGTAGAGGACATGATTCGTAAAGCTAAAGTGGCTGAGCAAGTAAAAGTTTAATATCAGCTACTTCATAATAGCTGCCACTCCGGGTAATTCTTTCCCTTCAAAATATTCGAGGAGCGCACCGCCCCCGGTAGATACATAGCTCACTTTGTCAGCAAAACCAAAGCGGTTGACTGCTGCTACTGAATCTCCACCACCTACGAGTGAATAAGCGCCTTGTTGTGTGACTGCTGCTACTGCTTCAGCAATTTTTACAGTGCCTTTTTGAAAGTTAGGCATTTCAAAAACACCCATCGGTCCGTTCCAAAGAATAGTTTTTGATGCAAGAATAGTTTTAGTGAATTCATCAATTGCTTTCGGACCTATATCCAATCCCATATATCCTGACGGAATATTATTACTTTCAGATATTCCTGTCTTAGCATCGTTGCTGAAAGCATCTGCTGTAACAGAGTCAACAGGCAAAAGAATTTTTATTCCTTTCTTCTCTGCTTTTTCCAATAAATGCTTTGCTGTTTCCAAACGGTCTTCTTCGCAAAGTGAATTACCGATATTTCCACCGGCAGCTTTAAAGAATGTGTATGCCATCCCACCACCGATAATGATGTTGTTTGCTATTTCAAGAAGTTTTTCAAGTATTAAAATCTTGTCAGAAACTTTTGCTCCTCCGATAATAGCTGTGAAAGGATGAACAGTATTTTTCAGCACCTTTTCAGCGCTTGCCACTTCATTTGCCATCAGAAAGCCAAACATCTTTTTTCCTCTTTGGAAAGACTTTGCGACAATAGTTGTAGAAGCATGAGCACGGTGTGCAGTTCCAAAGGCATCGTTCACATACACATCACCCAACTGGGAAAGCTTTTTTGCAAATTCTTCATCACCTTTTTCTTCTTCGGGATGAAAGCGAAGATTCTCCAACAGCAATACTTCACCGCTTTTCAGTTGAGATGCAGCGTGTTTTGCTTCTTCACTTACACAATCCGGTGAAAACTTTACCGGCTTACCCAGTAAAGATGAAAACCGGTTAACTATATGGCGAAGAGAATATTTATCCTCCGGTCCTGTTTTAGGGCGACCAAGATGTGACATAAGAATTACCGCACCACCATCACTGAGAATTTTGTTAATCGTAGGCAGGGCAGCTTTTATTCTGGTGTCATCTGTAACATCAAAAGTTTTTTTGTCGAGGGGAACATTAAAGTCAACACGCACCAGCGCTTTTAATCCGGAGAAATTGAAATCTGATACTGTAATCATCTAAAAAGTGAAAAATAAAAGGTGAAAATGAAAATAAGAACAGTGAAAAACCATAGAAATATTCTCCCGGTCTTTCACTGTTCATGTTTTACTTAGTTCTACTTCTTAATCAGTTCTGCAAAATATTTTACAGTACGAACAAGTTGTGATACATAGCTCATTTCATTATCGTACCATGAAACGGTTTTTACTAATTGCTTATCGCCGACAGTGAGAACTTTTGTCTGTGTGGCATCAAACAAAGAGCCGTAAGACATTCCGATAACATCGCTGCTTACAATTTCATCTTCATTGTAACCATACGATTCGTTTGATGCGGCTTTCATCGCTGCGTTAATTTCCTCTGGTGTTGTTTTTTTATTCAGAATAGTAACCAGTTCAGTGAGTGAGCCGGTTAAAGTTGGAACACGCTGTGCAGCGCCGTCTAATTTACCTTTCAGATTCGGTAATACTAATCCGATTGCTTTTGCAGCGCCTGTACTGTTAGGAACTATATTCTGAGCGGCAGCACGCGCACGGCGCAAATCACCTTTCGGGTGAGGGGCATCTTGAGTGTTCTGGTCGTTAGTGTAAGCGTGAACTGTGGTCATAGTACCTACGGCAATTCCGAATTTATCATCCAGCACCTGTGCCATTGGCGCAAGGCAGTTGGTAGTACAGGATGCACAGGAAATAATCGTCTCGCTTCCGTCAAGAATATTGTGATTTACATTGAACACAATGGTTTTTAAATCGCCGGTTGCCGGAGCAGAAATTACTACACGCTTTGCTCCGCCTGTAAGGTGGGCTGCAGCTTTGTCTTTATCAGCAAAGAAGCCGGTACATTCCAGCACCACATCTACATCATGGCTTTTCCAAGGTATTTCAGCAGGATTTTTCTGTGCATAGATTTTTATTTCCTGTCCGTTTACCACGATAGAATTTTCAGTGGCTTTTACATCTTCATTGAATCTGCCCTGAGCAGAATCATATTTAAGCAAATGTGCCAGCACTTTCGGGCTGGTTAAATCATTAATAGCAACTACATCAATGCCTTCCATCTTGTAAATACGGCGGTAAACTAAACGACCGATTCGACCGAAACCATTGATGGCAACTTTAATTTTACTCATGTCAGTTTGAAATTTTGTTTAAGATTTTTAAAAGTGGTGCGAATATACATGTGAAAGAGTAAAGGGCAAAGGAACACTTTCAACAATAAAAGGTCTGAGAATTAAGGTAATAGATACTATTATTCTCTATAACCCTGCTTATTTTAAGAGTCTGGATAAAGATAAAACTATCTTAGCATTAGTAAACTCTCTAATGATTTAATCATCTGGTTTTAACCCATTTCTTTATCAGCACAGTTTCCTTTGTAACTATTCTCAGAAAATATGTTCCTTTTGCAAGTGAAGAAAAGTCATATTGTACGGATATTTGATCAGGAGAAATGACAGGAGAAGAGTATAAAATTTTTCTTCCTAAAATATCATACAACTCAATGGTTTCTAACGGGTTCAGCATATTACTGAAACTGATAGTTAAACTACCGTCAGAAGGGTTCGGATACATTATAACATTAGACTTATCAGATAAAGCAGGCACACGCTGAACTACATTGTTTGCGGAAATCAGATGGAGTTCAGGATCTATAATCAAACTATCTATAGTGAAAGGCAAAGTGAATTCAAATTCTTCACCGGAATATTTATGGTCTAAGAGGATAATAGTATCGTTGTTACTATTCTTTAGTTGTACCGGAACGAGCAGTTTAAAAAACGGAACACTCTTATCTGACTGTGTTTGTCCAAGTATAATGCGAACTTTCCCGTTCTCGTTCTGCGACCATTCAACACGATAAGAAGGGTAGCCCTGACCATAATACCACTGGTCGAAATAATAAGTCAGGTCTTTATCCGAAGTCTTTTCTAAATGTTTTTGCAGATTTTCAATATTGGCAAATTGGTAAATGAGAGAGGTATCATTTATGTATTCTTTTATCCCTTTGAAAAAAGCTTTCTCACCGATTTGATATCGAAGCTGATGCAGAAATAAACCGCCTTTTACATAGGTAGTTCTGTAATCAAAAATATTACCTAAACTACCTGAATTATTGACATAGATGGAGCCATTCGGTTTAGAGGTAACTAAATCAATTCCTTTTCTTCTCCACGGATACCACCACTGACCATCGAATAAATTCTGATAGCACAAGCCGGTTGCGAATACCGCAAAGCCCTCGTTCAGAAAAATATCAGACCAACTGCCGCAGGTAATTTTATCACCAAACCACTGATGAGCACATTCGTGAGCAAGCAAATCGAAACTAAAATCTGTAACAAATGAAATCGTCTGATGTTCCATGCCACCGCCCCAGCCAAACTGTGCATGACCATACTTTTCCTTTTTGAACGGATATTCACCGAACAGTGAATCGAAAATTGCCATTGCAGGATATAAGTCAGGGATATATGTTCTTGCGTTCAGTGAATCTTCGCGCCACACAAAGTTCATTACATTCAGCGTGTCGCCGCCTATAATAATTCTGTCAGTGTAAATAAAATATTTTGTAACAGCTATTCCGATAAGGTAAGTGGCGATAGGGTAACGGTGTTTCCAGTGATAAGTGGTTTTATTATCCGATGTAACAGTTGAAATTAATACACCGTTTGCCGCACACTGGTACGCTTCAGGAGTTGTTACAATAATATCCAGTGAATCCACTTTATCTTCAAGAGAATTTTTACATGGGAACCAGTCACTGGCTCCAAACGGCTCTGACAAAGTCCAGAGAGCGGGAATACTGTCAGGTCCATGTTTCATTTGTACGAATGAGCCGAATCCGCTATTGCCGGGTATGCCATGATAATAAATATCAGCGTTGTACAGGTTTCCTTTAACAAGTGTCGTGGGAAAATCTATCTGTAACAGATTATCAGAATGAGTAAAGTTGAGCTTTGTATCATTATAAAGAACTGAATCAACCATTAGCGAATCAGACAGATCAAGTGAAATTTGAGTTTGATTAGTTTGAACAGGAATAAATAGAGTATTCACATGACCGGATATATACCGCACTGCTGGGTCAATGTTCCAGACACATATCTGCTGAATAACATTGATGTTAGTACCCGTTGCGGTGCGTTCAGAACGAAAATGTTTTTGTGTCGCTTTTATTTCTCCGGCTGCAATTTTTTCAATTGCCTGAAAAGGGATTGGCTGGGATAAAATAATTTGAGGAAGAAGAAGTGAAATAAGGATTGTAAAAAGTATCTTCATTAAATTTGTTTATAATTCAATCAAGCTGGGTCTTGGAGAAAACGGGCATTTAGAAACATTAGAATTTCACTAAGCAAAAATGTTTGATATAAGCATAACTATTCAATTAACTACTGCTTATTCGCTTTCGCTAAGCCCTTGTGCGCTGCCTTTCTCTTCTTTCCATATTCAACAATCGGTTCAAATAAAGTCGTCTGATGGTCGTGTTTTCCATTGTCATTTCCATTAAGTGTCGCTAAACTTTTTAATGGTGTTTGAATAGTAACTTTTGTTTTTAAAACAATTGGTGTAGTGTCAATTTCTTCTGGATTATTTGGAATGTAATAGAAGTCCTTTAAGTAATCCCAATCGTTGTTGCGAAGTGTTACAACTTCGTCAAGGTAGAAACTAACCCAACGGTCGCCAATTTTAGAAACAGGTTTTTCGTGTTCTAATTTTTGCTGTGTAATTCTCACATACTCTCTGTCAAGATCAAAGCCAATGTATTGCCTGCCAAGTCGCTTGGCTGCTAATGCTGTTGTTCCGGTTCCATTAAATGGATCAAGAATTATGTCTCCCTCGTCTGAACTCATTAAGATTATTCGTTCAAGTAAATGAATAGGAAGTTGACATGGATGTTCATCTCTGAATTTGTTATGCTTAACTCTGTGAATATCTGTCCATACATCAGAAACTAAAGGTCCATACGGGTGAAGCATGAATTTTTTACCTCCATAATCTTTTGCAAGAATATGTGTTTTTCTTGTGCGTTTATGTGGATGACGAATTTCATAATACTTTAATTGCTTTGCATCCTTTGCGTAAAATAGAATACCATAGTGTCCGGGTTGTAATGATTTTCCCATTGGTGCT
>CAYRJA010000091.1:0-1494 GCA_964424455.1 uncultured Bifidobacteriaceae bacterium | reverse complement strand
GGTGCTGTTGGTGCGTCCCAACTTATCCAATGTTTAAAATCTGCTTGCTTATTTAAAAATGCAGTATAGTAAGTTAACCATTTTGGAATATTGTGAAGGAAAATTGAGCCTGTAGGTTTGGTGATACGCACCATTTCAGTAATCCATTCTTCACACCATTCTAGGTATTCTTGTAATTTTAAACTGTCTTTGTAACTATTATAGCCTTTCTTTAAATTGAATGGAGGATCAGCAAAGGTTACATCAACGGAATTATCCGGAAGTTGTCGGAGTAGTTTCAAACAATCGCCCTGAGTAATTTTGTTTAGAAAGTTTTCAACCTTTAGCATAATTCTTTTTTTAGATATTTTTTGAAGCGTTCCACTTCCTCTTTATGAAAGGTGAAAACATCATCATAAGCTGAAACCATTCTCATTAAATCACCTTTCCGAACATACCAGCCAATGCCGTCAACAAAACCAATGAATTTTGCTTTGCGGTAGTACTTTGAAATTAATTTTTTGATGTTGCCTTCCGTTTTCGATTTATCTCCCTGTCCGGAAGATGTTGTTACGAGAAAAGAACTTTCAATAATTATTTGTGGAGATTTTTTATTCGGGATAATGAAGTCCATAGTTCGCTTCTCTACAGGTTCATTTTTGATTAATTCGGTTAAATCTCCTTTCTCAAATTCAATTTGATTTTCCTGTAAGATTTCGGCAATGAAATACTCAGGATTATTTTCAGCTTGTCCTGAATAGGAACCTTTTTCTTTATAACGAACAAGCGTATCAATCATGGCAGGTATTTCAAATTTTAATTTTGAAATACTCAGCTTCTTTAGCTCAAATAGAGGAAGTGTCTGTGCTAAAAATGGTGTGGTTGAACCTTCAAAGAAAAGATTTACAACTCCTTTTCTGAAATATGAATTGTTCTTTAAAAGGTTTATAATTTTTTTGTCGCCCCATTCTTTGAGGTCGTTGCTATTTTCGTTGTCAGCCCACTTATCTTTGTAAAGCAGTTTTGAAAGTTCTTTGTTGTCTGCTACCCGAACAACAGTAATTAGCCGTTTTAAACTCTCGTTTGCAAATCCAGTCAAGGTAAGTAAAGCCCGAAGTCCGTTTTCTTTGTCTGCAAGCAGGTCTTCAAAGTGCTGCTTTTTTAGTCCTTGTGTTTCTACTTGATTTTTGAGAACGAGAAGTGTTTCTTTCAATGAGTTGATATAGCTTTCATACCTGTCTTGGAAAGCAGGATTGTAGAAATAGAAGGTGTTTTTATCTATGACGGTTTTAAATTTTTTGTCGTTCTCTTGCATTGCTCAAAGGTAGAAAAATTGTCAGTTAAGTCGTCCGTAATTTTATGCACGAACGGTCGTTTTTTAAGGTTGCGCATAACACGAAGATATATGAATAAAGAATCTATCAGAATTGAAATGTTAGGGGGAGTGTTTTTTTGTATTCTTAAATGGTATTGTTGCATGAAAACTACAAGTAAAGGCAGGTAAGTATAAAAGAA
>CAYRJA010000090.1:0-13298 GCA_964424455.1 uncultured Bifidobacteriaceae bacterium | reverse complement strand
TTTTATACCCACTTAAAGTTTGACTATCAATTATTTTAGACCCGAAAGCCCTGGTCTTTCTTCAGGATATAAATAAATCTTTCACACCTTTGGCTGATTAATTTTTAAAAACCCTGATGAAGAATAAAATCATTATTAACTGCCCGATTCATGCAGTTCCACAACTTAAAAGTGAAATTGCAGAATTAGGTTATACTGTAAAAAGTGAAATGCCAAATGGAGTGGAACTGGAAGGAACTCTTGCTGACACAATGGTTTTCAATTTTTATCTGCGCACCGCCAGCAAAGTGCTTTTTCAAATTGATAAATTAATTGCAAAAAATGTAGAAGATCTGTATCAAAAGTTATTGAAAGTGGAATGGGAAAATTATATTGATGAGAAGAGTTATTTCTCTATAACCTCTTATACCTCCAATGAAACAGTAAACAATACGCTTATCACTAATCTGAAATGTAAGGATGCTATTGCTGACCGTTTCAGAAATTTGTTCAATATCCGTCCGGACTCCGGTTCTGATAAAAAAGGCGCGGTGATATTTCTGTTTTGGCATGAAGATGAAGTAACAGTGTATCTTGACACTTCGGGAGAAACACTTACCAAGCATGGGTACCGCAAAAGACCGGTCATGGCTCCTCTGCAGGAGAACCTTGCCTGCGCACTGATACTGGCTACAAAGTGGGACAAACGTTCTCACTTCATCAACCCCATGTGTGGCAGCGGAACACTGGCTATTGAAGCTGCATTACTTGCGGCTAATCGCCCGCCGGGGCTGATGCGAAGTAATTATGGATTCATGCATATCAAAGGTTTTGATAAAGAGATGTACCAGCAGATCAGAAGTGATGCAAAGAAAAAGGTGATAAAGAATTTACCTTTCAATATTATTGCAACAGATAAAGACCGGAAAGCAATTGAAGCTGCAAAGAACAATGCAAAAACCGCCGGTGTTGATCATCTTATTCAGTTTGAGTGTTGTTCATTTGAAAAAACATATATCCCCGAAGGCAGTGGAGTAGTAATGATAAATCCTCCTTATGGCTCACGCCTTGGAGAGGAAGAAACTCTCCTTCCTCTTTATAAACAGATGGGTGATTTTATGAAGTTGAGTTGTAAAAATTATACCGGCTATATCTTTACCGGCAATCCTGAACTTGCAAAAAACATCGGATTACGAACAAGTAAGAAGCTCCCTTTCTTCAATGCAAAAATTGAATGTCGCTTGCTTGAATACGAACTGTACGAAGGAAGCAGAAAATATAAAGTGAAAGGTTGATGAATAGCTTTTTACAGCGTTACTTAAATATCCTCTTTTGTTACTATACTGTTGAAATTTCAGTTATCGTACATACATTTACATCTGCATTTTTTTTCAAACAATAAACCCAAATTAATAAATGACACAAAAAGTTAAATCAATTGGAGCTTTAAGTTTAGGAATTGTATTGTTAATTATTTTTATTGCGGTGAATACTAACATCTGACTTTTCGCCTGCGAATATCTTCGCAATAAACATTAAAAATTTAATAGAGGCAGCAATAGATATTTTGTTGCCTCTTTTTTTGTAACAGAAAAAATTTCAATGCATTTTTATATTCGCACTGAATGTTGAAACAAATCATGTTGCTGGTTAAAAAGGAAGTGCTCCTGGAATGGCGGCAGAAATACGCATTCAATGGGCTGCTTCTGTATATGCTATCCACCATATTTGTAATTTATATTTCCATACTTGATGTAACACCTTTTCTCTGGATTGCGCTGTTTTGGATTATCATGCTCTTTGCTTCGGTAAACTCAATAGCAAAAAGTTTTATAGCTGAAGGAAAGACCCGCTTGCTTTACTATTATACACTTGCAAGTCCGCAATCTTTTATCTTATCAAAAATGATTTACAATACAGCGCTTATGCTGCTTCTCGCTATTGTCGGATTATTTTTTTACAGCGTCGTCATTGGCAATCCCGTTCTGCACACAGGATATTTTCTTGTTGCAGTTGTATCCGGCAGTATCAACTTTTCACTGACACTTACAATGATGAGCGCTATTGCAGCAAAAGCAAATAACAATTCAACGCTGATGGCTATTCTTTCTTTTCCGATTATTATCCCTTCTCTTTTGCTGCTGATTAAATTATCAATGGCATCTGTTTTTGTTTCTCCGGACGAATATCCGTTCAGGGATTTACTGATTCTTTTTTCTCTTGATTGCGTAATATTGGCAATGGCTTTAATCCTCTTTCCTTATTTATGGAAAGATTAATCTGCATAAGTTAAAAGTCAGATATTAAAATCTCGGACAATAAACTTTGTGAGAAGTATTCTTGAATGTTCCGGTATATTGAATAGCTAATTCCGGTCCGCCACGGCTGCTGCTTGCAGGCGACAATCCTGAAAGATTAATATCATAGCTTAACCCAAAAGTAAAACCTCCCACATCCAGTTTGGTAGCAAGAATCATTGCATCGCTGCTGATAGGCGAATTTTGATCTCCTACCATTCTGTAAAATGGTCCTACATAAAAGTTTGTGCCGCCGAAAGTAGATCCTTTCCTTTCTTCAAGAATAAATTTAACAAGTGTTCCTACCTCTGTTTCAAAAGAAGGTCCCTGCAACATTCCTAACAGATAAGGAGTAAGTGAAGCTTTCGGAGCTATCGGAATTTCTAATCCTGCATGGCCAACAAACTTGGTATAAAGTTTATCTTCATCCGGAGTAATAAAGGCCACATTAGGCCTGTTGACATGGAAAACAGAAAGACCAAAAAACTGGCTGCTTCTTTTGGTGCGTTGGTTAATATGATACCACAGCATTCCTGCTCCGGCATCTACATAAGAATAATGGGTAGAGGCAAGATTCTCACCATTATCACAGGTAGGGCAGTACCCTGAATTCTGATATTGGTTTCCGAATGTTAATGCGTATGGATTAAATGAGCGCTGTGAATAGGAAACCTGCAATCCGGCTGCTACAAAATAATCCTGATCTCTTGAAAGCGCAATATTGTAGGACAGTGAACCGGAAAAGATATTTGTTGTCAGTTGTGAAGTACCCGCATGGTCGCCAAGTACATGCAGCCCTGCTCCTATTCTATTGTAAGCGCCTGATTTTCCTGAGAGTTCAACTGCTCCGGCAACGGTTTCATAGGGATTACTGATAACACTTGCCCACTGGTTTCTGTAGTTCCCTGTCAAGCGGTAGTTCCCATTAAATACGCCGGTTAGCGCAGGATTTAAAGTAAGAGGTGACATATAAAACTGCGACAAATGAACATCCTGAGCAAACCCTTTCAGGAAAGTTGTTGCAATTATAATTGGGAGTAAGATTTTCTTCATGCTTCTTTTTTTATGAAAACTCAATCTTCCAAAATCTATTCTATTTCAAAACTAATATTTTTCTGCCAAATCTCCGCAAAAATATTATCTCAGTAGTGTTATGCTTCCTTTCTTTTCCACAGTGCTTCCGTTTATCATTTTGGCTTTTACATAATAGGTGTAAACTCCCGCCTCCTGCAACGCTCCTTTATAACTACCATCCCATGCTCCGTCCACTTTGTTGGTCTCAAACACCATTGTGCCCCATCTATTGTACACTCTAAGAGTTAGCTCTGTTATCCCTTTTGATGATACTGCACGGAATAGTTCATTTTTCCCATCTCCGTTGGGTGAAAATGCCCCCGGAAAAAACACATCGTCAAAGGAAACGATATCTACCGGAGAAAACCTGAAGGTGTCTGAACAATCATTATTAAAGGCAACCAGCATGATTTCATATTTCCCTACCCTGTTGTATCTATGAGAAGGATTCTCTTCAACGGATGTTTCACCATCGCCAAAAATCCATTGGTAATGATTCGCTCCTTCTGATTTATTTGTAAAATTAAAGTTCGCTTTTGACAAGTCTGTTTCAACACCTTTTTTTGCGTCTGTTACAAACGATGCAACCGGTTGAGATGATACTGAAATCAATCCGGGTTTACTTAATGTGTCACTGCATCCTTCAGAAGTTTTAGTAATCAGAGTTACATCGTAATTGCCTATTGCAAAGATGTGTGAAGGTGATTTATCTGCACTTGAGTTTCCATCGCCAAAGTTCCAGCTAAAATTTGCAGCGTTGCTGGAATTATTTTTAAAATTAACTACCAGTGGGTTACATCCTGCAGAAGGAACTGAAACAAAGTCTGCTTTCGGTTTTGTATTTACTGTAACATCTTTTGAAGAAGATGAAAAACATTTGGATGCGTCGGTTACTTTCAGTTGAATTTTCTTAATACCTGTTGTTTTCCATAAAACAATAAATGGACCTGCTCCTGATCCGGAAAGTACAGTTCCTCCTGCCCAGTTCCACTCAAAGGTAAGCCCTGCCGGCCCACCCGGATAGGTTACGGTCACTTTTCCATCCTTCTCACAAACAACAGCCGGCGTGACCTTAAATTCTGACTTGGGCAGCGCTTCTGCATTAATCAAACCGGAATGTGTTACAGAGTCAGGACATCCGTTAGAGTTGGTTGTTACAAGTGTTACATCATACACACCCGCTTTAAATGAATGAGAAGGATTTTTGCTGCTGTCCGCTGTGCTCCCGTCATTAAACCTCCATTTGTAAGACAATCCGCTGCCGGTAGATTGATTTTGAAATTTAACTACCAGTGGTTCACATCCTTTGACCGGCGAAGCGGTAAATTGAGCTGTTGGTTTCTTTCTGACTGTAACACTTTTCTGTGCAGTAGTTACACATCCATTATCAGCCGTTGCTGTCAGTGTTACTGTTTTGTCGCCTTCTGTATTCCAAAGTATCTCATACGGACCGGGATCTGTTCCTTTTATGATGGTTGCTCCGCCCCAATCCCATGTTAATGTGGTATTCGCAATACTTCCGTTATACTGAATATATGTATGCTCCATTTCGCAAATATCTGCCGGAGCTATGGAGAAATTCGATGATGGAGATGGTTCAACAACGACCTGTGTAGTGTCTTTTTGAATACATAAATTATCATTTACTGTAAGGTAATAGGAAATTGTAACACCCGGGTAATCTGTTGCATATTGTTTGTTAGCGCTAAAACTTCCGGATGATGTCCAGCTATAGGTAACACCTGAACCGCTTCCACCAATAACTTTTGCTGATAAACCTACCGGACTTCCGCTGCAAATTGTATCCGTTGACACTTGTGCTTCAACATTTAAAGGTGGGATAAGATAGACTACCACAGTATCTTTGTTTTTACAAAGAACACTTAATTCACTTTGCACATAATAAGTAGTAGTTACTGTTGGACTGGCAACAGGATTTTTTCCTGTAGTAGAAGATAAACCGGTAACCGGCGACCATGTAAACTGATTACCTCCTGTAACATTTAACACAATTGAAGTTGACGGTTTACATATACTTACATCGGGTCCGGCGTAGGTAGATTTAGGCACCACTATAATATATGAATAAACAGATTGCCCATAGACTGGACACGCATCATCATTAACTGTTACAGTAATAACATGTGTTCCTGTGTCATACGGAGTAGGTGTCCATGTGATGTTTATTTTACCGGAATCATCTTTAAAATAAGTTGGTATAAAATCAGATCCCTCCAAAACGGTTGTGGCGTTGGATGAAAGAGTGATTTTGTTATAATCCGAATCGGCAAAGAAAGACTCAAAGGATAAAGTCGTGCCCGGGCAAACTTCCACTCTGTTAAAATCAGTTTGATTTCCTCCCTTCAGATTATTAAACTGACTGCCGGAAATAACAGGACTCATATTGTTGCATTGCAGTACTACTACCTGAATATCACGCATGGTGGAACCGATAAGCACCCCTTTCCTGTACTCATCAATCCGCAGCGCCATGATGGTGTACATCTGTGCAGTAGGAAACATGGTAATCTGCCCTGTTGCCGGATCGAAACCCACTGTGCCTGATGCTGTAGTTAAAGGATATGAATAACTCCATGGCGACTGATACTTAATGGGTGTGGAACCTGCATAAGTACTCGTATCATTCATCGGAGGTACTATATTATAGACTAAAGAATCGCCGTCCGAATCATATCCGCCCTGATTGTAATTAACCAATTGATTCATACAGATATAAGGAACCGGCATTGAAGTAAACTCGGGTGAGTTATCGCAACCGTCTGCCGCCTGTTTATTAAGAGTAGCGGTTACTCTCATTCCTGTTGTGTTCGCATTGTAAACTAATGTACTGGAAAGTGCTGCATTACGGCAACATGCACCCCAATAAAAAACATAATCACTGCAGTTCTCTGTCAGCTTGATTGTGCCTTTGTAAATTCTCTGCTCTACGCCGGGAAGCGATCCCCCATTGCAGGTTGAATTTTGTATCTGGGCTAAACAGAGCGGTGATACTTCCGATCCGTTGTCAACTGGTTTTACTATTAATGTTTTGTTGATGTTGCACGATGCAGATCTTATATTAATTGTGAAAGTAGGAGCCAAAGGGTTTCCAATACAATCTCTGTAAATCTTTAGTGTAAATTCATAATTATCAGCACCCAAACATTTATAAGAAATGTCAGCACCCATAATGTGAGTGGCAAAAGACTCTTTCCCTGCAATAAAAAGTAAAACAAAAAGAAGAAGTATGGTAAAATATTTAGTCATTGAAGAAGTGAATTATATTGATGTTCCCTCCAAGTTTTCAAATGTAACAATATTTGAGTCTTTACACTACCTGACCGGATGACAAAAAACATTTTCTTTTCCATATACATCTGATATCTTTTTGATATTTATTTCCTTCCTGAATACGCCAAAAACAGAAGAACCACTTCCACTCATAGAGGAATAAACGGCTCCTTGCTGTAACAGATCGTTTTTTATCTGTGCAATTTCCGGATGTTGGGCAAAAATTATTTCCTCAAAATCATTCTGCAAAAATTTACTCCATTCTTCAACCGGCAACTGAATTATTTTTTGTAACGGCTTTTCATAATCAGACAATTTCTTTCCTGCTTTTCGCTGCTTTGCCAATTCGCCATAAGCCCATGCAGTGTTTACCGGAACAGAAGGATAGATTATAACGATAAAAAAATCTTTCAGTGTAACAGCAGCTTCACTCATCACCTCTCCCCTGCCTGTTACAGTTACCGGCTTGTTTTCTATAAAGAAAGGACAGTCGCTTCCTAATCGGGCAGCCAGTCCTTTTAACTCTTGTTTTGAAATGTTTAATCCGAATTTTTCATTCAACAGCTTCAACATAAAAGCGCCATCGGATGAGCCGCCGCCTAATCCTGCCCCGGCTGGAATATTTTTTAACAAGAATATTTTCACCGGCGGCAACTTGTACTTGTCTTTTAACAACTGATATGCTTTCACACAAGAGTTGTCTGCTGTCTTTCCTTCTACTTTTCTTCCATCCAGAAAAAAATCAAAAGTTTTTGATTCTATCACTTCCAGTACATCGCACCAGCTTACCGGATAGAAAACGCTTTCTATATTATGAAATCCGTCGCTGCGCTTATCAAGAATGTGTAAGCCCAGATTAATTTTACAATTAGGAAAACTAAGCACGGGCGAAAAATAATGAATTACACTAATGAACGCCTGTTAATAATCACCTGGATTTTTTTCAGTAAGAACAACTCACTCTTACTCAACCGGTTTCCATTCATCCATAATTTTTTCATAACCTAAATTTCTGCTACTTTCGCCTCTCTCAAAAAATAAATTAAACATCATGAATTTGTTATCCCGCTTTTTAATCGCCTGTTTAGCGCTGGCTTCCGTAACTGTTACAGCTCAACCCACCATCAATACAAACAAGAAAGACGGAAAGTACATCTTTACCACCACCAAGCAAGTAGGTGTTACACCCGTAAAAAACCAATACCGTTCCGGTACTTGCTGGATTTTTTCTGCCGAATCTTTTATAGAATCTGAACTGATGAGAATGGGGAAAGGCAACTTTGACATTAGCGAAATGTTTGTGGCACACAACACCTACATTCAAAAAGCAGAACAATATCTCCGGTATCAGGGAAAAATAAATTTCAGCGCCGGCGGCGAACCTCACGATGTAATGAACTCGGTCCGTGAATACGGCTTGGTTCCTCAGGAAGCGTACATGGGTATGCCTGCCGGACAGACCAAACCGCAACACAGCGAAATGGATAAAGTGCTGAAAGCAATGTTGGATGCAATGGTAGGAACTCCCGATGGCAAACTAAATCCTAATTGGAAAAAAGCATTTATAGGAGCGCTTGACGGTTACATGGGAACTCCTCCTGCTTCATTTACTTACATGGGAAAAACTTATACTCCTCAGGAATGGGTAAAGTCTATTGGCTTTAATCCGGACGATTACATTGAAATCTCTTCATTCACTCATCACCCGTTCTATGCACCTTTCATTCTGGAAGTGTCGGACAACTGGGCACACGGAATGTTTTACAATGTTCCGATGGAGGACATGAAAAGAATCTTAGATAACGCCATCATGAACGACTACTCTGCTGTATGGGCAAGCGATGTAAGCGAAAAAGGATTTTCTTTCAAAAACGGCATTGCCATTGTTCCAGAAAAGGACTATGAGGATATGTCGCAAAGTGAAAAGGATTCTATGCTCATTAAACCAGGAAAAGAAAAAACAATCACTCAGGAAATGCGTCAGGAAGGTTTTGATAATTTAAGCACTACGGATGATCACGGTATGCAAATCGTTGGAATGGCTAAGGACCAAAACGGCAGTGATTATTATATAGTTAAAAATTCATGGGGAACCGAAGGCAACGATCTCGAAGGTTATTTTTATTGTTCTGTTCCTTACTTTAAATATAAGACCACCTCTATTATGGTAAACAAAAAAGCGCTGCCAAAAGACATTGCACAGAAGTTAGGAATAAAAAGTTAATACAGCCGGACAATAAATGGAACTTCATCAGTTAGTAGAATGTGTCCCGAATTTCAGTGAGGGAAATGATTTAACCATCATTAAACAAATTACGGATGCTGTGGAAAGTGTTGAGGATGTGCGGTTGCTGAATGTAGATCCGGGAAAAGCAACCAACCGTACTGTTGTAACATTTGTAGGATCTCCGGATAAAGTAGTGGAAGCTGCCTTTCTTGCCATAAAAAAAGCCGGAGAATTAATTGACATGAGCAAACATCACGGTGAACATCCGCGCATGGGTGCAACCGATGTGTGTCCGCTGATTCCTGTAGCAAATATCTCTATGGAAGAAACCGTAAAGTACGCTGCACAGTTAGGAGAAAGAGTGGGAAAAGAATTAGGTATTCCTGTTTACTTATATGAATCTGCCGCCAGTAAGCCTGAGAGAAAAAATCTTTCCGACATCCGTGCCGGTGAATATGAAGGCTTTCGGAAAAAAATTCTTCTTCCCGAATGGAAACCGGATTATGGCGAAGCTAAATTCAATGTAAAATCCGGCGCTACCGTAATCGGCGCAAGAGATTTTTTAGTGGCTTACAATATCAATCTGAACACTACTTCTGTCCGCCGTGCAAACGCTGTTGCATTTGATGTGCGGGAAAAAGGTCGTGTAAAACGGAGTACTGTAACAGGCGAAACAGAAAAAGATGCAGCCGGCAATCCGGTATATGTTGCCGGAACTCTAAAGTCAGTAAAAGCCATTGGCTGGTATATCGAAGAATATGGCATCGCTCAGATTTCAATGAACCTGACTAATATCAATATCACTTCTGTTCATACTGCATTTGATGAGGTATGTAATAAAGCGGAACAGCGCGGTATTCGTGTTACAGGATCCGAACTGGTGGGTTTGATACCTAAGAAATGTCTTGTTGATGCAGGGAAATATTTTCTTAAAAAACAACAACGCTCCGCAGGTGTTTCGGAAGAAGAGTTGATTCGCATTGCGGTAAAGTCATTAGGATTAAATGAACTCGCACCTTTCGACCCTAAGAAAAAAATAATTGAATACCTGCTTGAAGATGCTTCACAGCAGAAGTTAGTCCGGATGAATCTTCGTGAATTTGCCGATGAAACCGCTGCCGAATCTCCTGCTCCGGGCGGTGGTTCTGTTTCCGCTTATATGGGAGCGCTTGGTATTTCGCTCGGAACAATGGTGGCTAATCTTTCCTCGCATAAAAAAGGATGGGACAACCGCTGGAAAGAATTTTCCGATTGGGCAGAAAAAGGACAAGCTATAAAAGATCAACTGTTACAGTTGGTGGATGAAGACACTGCTGCATTCAACAAGATTATGGAAGCATTCTCTCTTCCTAAAAATTCAGAAGAAGAAAAATCAAAACGAACCGAAGCCATTCAGTCGGCTACCCGTTATGCCATTGAAGTTCCTTTGAAAGTGATGCATCTTTCATTAAGTGCAATGCCCATTATAAAAGCAATGGCTGTTACAGGAAATCAGAATTCTGTTTCTGATGCCGGCGTTGGCGCAGTTGCTGTCCGCAGCGCTGTTATAGGCGCTTACCTGAATGTGCTCATCAATGCACAGGGTTTAAAGAACGAACAACTCCGGAAGCAGTTCATCTCCGAAGCCCTTGACCTGAAAGAAAAGGCGGAAACAGCAGAGAAGGAAATTCTTGAAACCGTTAACAACGCACTGAAGTAAATCCCTCTCGCCGGACTGTTATCATTGTGCGAAGAACTTTTTCAAAAAGATTGCTAAGGAAGGCAAAGTGTTTTTCAACAAATTAAAAAGAAAGAATACATTTGCCTCCTCAAAAAAAAGTTCACTCAATGAAATCAACCCATTTTATTTTTGGCACACTTGCCATACTTGTTACAGTATTATTTATTTCCTGTTCCGGCGGGTCCGACAGTTTGATTATCCGCAAATGGAAATTAACAGATCTCAAAAGCCCCGATATTGAGAGCATGAAATCAGGCTCTGAAGCAACGCTGAAAATGCTTGACGACAGCATTGCTGCTGCAACGGATACAGCTAAAATCAGAATACACACCATGCACAAAGATGAAACCAAAGCCATGATGGACATGCTGAATCAACGAATGGAAGAAATGAAAAATAATTCTTTCATGGAATTCAAAAAAGACGGAACTTATGAAGCCAACATGGGCGGCGGCGCTGAAAAAGGCAAATGGGAAATTGATGCTTCCGGAAAATATTTAATAAGCCAAACTGACGGACAGGAGAAAAAAGACAGTATCAATATCACTGAACTCACTCAGGAAAAATTAGTTCTTTCCAAAGATTCCACTTCAATGATTTTTGCTCCGGCACCTGCTGAAAGTAAATAAACAACTGCATATATTTTTTCAAAAGCCTTTGTGGTAAGACACAGAGGCTTTTTTTATGAACTGTAACACTTTTTGATATAGCTTCGTGATATGTGCTATAATAAATAAAGAACAGGTTATACAAATCTCTGTTTTCAAAGCCCGTAATAAGAAATCCGGTACTGTATTTACTACTTATTTCTGTGTATATGTTGTGAATAAGTTCGTCAAACGAAAACATAGTCAAATTATATTTACTCTATCTTTGTGCACTATAAAACAGTTAATTACAAATGGGTAAAGTCATTGCTATTGCCAATCAAAAAGGAGGAGTTGGAAAGACTACCACTGCCATAAATCTTGCATCCAGTCTTGCCGTGCTTGAATTTAAAACATTATTGATTGATGCCGACCCTCAGGCAAACGCCACTTCCGGACTTGGATTCGATCCGAAGAAAGTACAAACCAGCATTTATGAATGTATGATTGGCAATGCTAAAATGAAGGATGGAATTATTGAAAGTGACACACCTTTTCTTGACCTGCTTCCCTCCCACCTTGATTTAGTAGGCGCAGAAATTGAACTCATCAATCACCCGAACCGTGAAACCATCATGCGCGAAGTTATTAATCAGGTTCGTGATAAATACAAATTCATCATCATTGATTGTTCTCCTTCGCTTGGGTTGATTACTGTTAATGCGCTTACTGCTGCCGATTCAGTTGTGATTCCGGTACAATGTGAATATTTTGCATTGGAAGGATTAGGTAAACTACTGAACACGATTAAGATTGTTCAGAGCCGTTTAAATTCTAATCTTGAAATCGAAGGAATATTACTGACGATGTTCGATACCCGTCTGCGCCTGTCCAACCAGATTGCCGAAGAAGTAAAGCGGCATTTTGCTGAACTTGCTTTCGATACTATTATCCACCGCAACACACGGATTGGTGAAGCGCCGAGTTTCGGTAAGTCTATCATTATGTATGATGCAGACAGCAAAGGTTCTATCAATTATCTGAATCTTGCCCGTGAGATTTTGCAGAAGAATAATCTTACCCGCATTAAATCGAAAGATAAAATACTCGACTTCTAACCCTGATGGTTAATAAAAAAGATTTAGGAAAAGGTATTCGCGCACTGCTCGACAGCATGGATGAATCCATAAAAGCAGAAAAAGGACTGCCGGCTAAAACGGTCAGCAGCGCCAGTTTCAATATCCCACTCGAAGACATTGAGGTGAATCCATTTCAGCCGCGCGTTGATTTCGATGAAGAGCGGTTGAAAGAGTTGGCTGACTCTATCAAAATACATGGTGTGATTCAGCCGATTACCGTACGCAAAGTTTCAGGAAATAAATTCCAGTTGATTGCCGGTGAAAGAAGACTGAAAGCTTCGAGCATGGCGGGACTACATGAGATTCCGGCTTTCGTACGCACTGCCAACGATCAGGAGATGCTCGAAATGGCGTTGATTGAAAACACACACAGAGAAGACCTGAATTCAATTGAAGTCGCTATCAATTATAAACGGCTGATTGATGAATGTGATCTTCGTCAGGAAGATTTGGCAGAACGGGTTGGTAAAGACCGCACAACAGTGACCAACTACCTGCGCCTGCTGAAACTTCCGCCCGATATTCAATCTGCGATCAAAAGCAAATCTATCAGCATGGCACATGCCCGCGCACTGATTAGTATTGAAAATCCATTAGTGCAGTTGCATATATTCCACGAAACAGTTAAGAAAGGTTTATCTGTCCGGCAGGTAGAACAAATGGTTCGTGAATCAAGCACACAATCAAAACCAACATCTAAATCTTCAATACAATCTTCGTCTGCAAAACTCCCGCTTGCCTATAAGCAGATTCAGGATAAACTTACCAGCCATTTATCAACACGGGTATTACTAAAACCCGGTCGTGGTAATAAGGGGGAAATCATTATTTCCTATTTTTCAGAAGATGATTTAGAACGAATCTCTGAGCTTATTCAGGGGAAATAAATAACAACGCTGTCATTCTGAGCGCAGCGAAGAATCTCATCGTTAAATGTGCAGATGCTTCCTTCGTCAGCATGACACGGAGAATTTGCAGATTCCT
>CAYRJA010000089.1:0-13411 GCA_964424455.1 uncultured Bifidobacteriaceae bacterium | reverse complement strand
GAATAAGAATTTACAATGTACATCCAGAACTGCACAACTTCGACGATAAACTATTTAGCTATGTAAAGGGAGGAGGTAATCTGGTGATTCAATATAATACTGCTTCACGGTTTAGCGGCGATGAAAACAGAATGATTGGCGTGTTGCCTTTTCACCTTACTTCCAAGCGTGTAACAGAAGAAGATGCTGCTGTTACATTTTTAGAACCACAACATAAATTACTCAATTACCCTAACAAGATTACATCAAAGGATTTTGACAACTGGGTGCAAGAGCGCGGATTATATTTTGCCGGTGAATGGGACAGCACATACCATCCTTTACTGTCGTGGCATGACAAAGGCGAAGAAGCGCTGACAGGCGCTTTGATATGCGCTGACTATGGTAAAGGTCGTGTTATCTACACAGGTATTTCATTTTTCAGAGAACTTCCTGCAGGAGTTGAAGGCGCTTACCGGTTATTTGCAAACTTGCTGAGCTATGAACAGAAATAATAGCTCAAAAAAAATTACAGAAGACAATTCTGCCGGTAATTCTAAAACCACAAATTGGAATATATGGTATTGGTCGCTGGTCATTTTCTTAATTATTCAGATTATCGTATTCACTGTAATAACAAATCTTTTTGAGTGATGGGATGGATTGACTGGCTTATACTTATATGTAGTCTGGCTTTTATCGTTTTATATGGCTCATGGAAAACAAGAAAGAATAAAGACTTAGAAGGATATTTAAAAAATGACAACAAAGAGAACTGGCTGACTATCGGGTTGTCAGTAATGGCTACACAGGCAAGCGCTATTACTTTTCTCTCTACTCCCGGTCAGGCATACCAAAGCGGAATGGGCTTTGTGCAATTTTATTTAGGGCTTCCGTTGGCGATGATTTTCATTTCCTTTTTTATTCTGCCTGTCTTTTATAAGTTAAATGTTTTTACTGCCTATCAATATTTAGAAGAGCGGTTTGATGTAAGAGTTCGCGCTTTCACTTCGTTTTTATTTCTCATTTCACGCGGACTGTCAACAGGTATTACTCTTTATGCTCCTGCTATTATTTTATCTGCCGTACTCGGATGGAATCTGCAAATCACCTGCATAATTGTAGGAATTTTAGTAATCATCTACACGGTTTCCGGAGGCAGCAGAGCTGTAACACTTACACAGAAATGGCAGATGACAATTATTATGACAGGAATGGCAGCAGCTTTTTATTTCATAGTGCAGTGTCTTCCTGACTCTGTTGGCTTTTTTAAAGGAGTAGATATTGCTGGCAGAATGGGTAAAATGGAAATAGTGGATTACTCATTAAGTATTGAAAACCGCTACTCCCTGCTTTCAGCATTTACGGGCGGAGTATTTTTGTTCATCTCCTATTTTGGTACTGATCAGTCACAGGTGCAACGCTATCTGGGGGGAAGTTCGCTAACCGAATCCCGGCTGGGATTGATGTTTAACGGATTAGTGAAAGTACCGATGCAGTTTTTTATTCTGATGGTTGGAATAATGGTGTTTGTTGTTTTTCAGTTCAACAAAGCGCCGATAGCTTTCAATACATCCACAGTAAATCAAGCCACACTTGAAAATCCAAAATTAGCTTCAATAGAAAGCGAATACAATGCAGTGCATGAGCAAAAAAAAATCGCGCTCCTTCAGTGGGTACAAAATGAGAAGACTTCCGACTTTAAAGAAGTAAATCGTTTGCAAAGTCAACAGGAATCGTTGCGTGAACAATACAAACAGGAATTACAAAACTCAGACAAGAATTATGTAACCCAGGACAGCGATTATGTATTTCTCACTTTCATCCTTAATTATTTTCCTAAAGGTTTGGTGGGATTTTTACTTGCAGTTATTTTTTCAGCAGCCATGTCTGCCACTGCTGCGGGGATTAATGCCCTAGCATCCACCACAACCGTTGACTACTACAAAAAATTTTTTGTGAAAGGAGATGATGAAGTTCGCGACTTACGGGCAAGCAAATGGATTACAGTATTGTGGGGAGTAGTCACTATTCTGTTTGCGCTGGTTGCCGGCTTATTTGAAAACTTAATTCAATTGGTAAACATTCTTGGGTCATTGTTCTATGGAACTATTCTCGGAGTTTTCTTAGTGGCATTCTTCTTTAAAAAGGTTGGAGGAAGCGCAGTACTTATTGCAGGAATAATTGGTCAGGCAGCAGTGCTACTGTTACACTTAGCGACTGTTTATAATTACATATCATTGAGCTATCTGCACTATAATATTATTGGAAGTTTATTGGTAGTTTTGTCTGCCATTTTAATACAATACATTTTTTTCAATTCTAAAACCAAACTATCATGAGAAAGTTATCTATGATGCTCGCATTGGTCAGCATTATATCTTTAGGTGTTAACGCACAAACCCTTCCTAAGCCAAGCCCAACCGGAGAAGTGGAACAAAATATTGGCGTTGCTACTGTAACATTAGAGTATTCGCGTCCCGGAGTGAAAGACCGGAAAATATTCGGAGAACTGCTCCCCTATGGTGAATTATGGCGCTTAGGTGCAAATGCCTGTACTAAAATTTCAACTGATGAAGTTTTGTATTTCGACAATGGTCAACTGGCTCCCGGTACCTATGCAATGTTCGCTATTCCCAACAGCGACGGTACATGGGATATTATTTTCAATAGCGATACCAAACAAGATGGAACTACAGATTACAGCAAAGACAAAGATGTGCTGCGCGTAAAAGCAAAAGCTGTTGAGAATTCATTTACTGAGACTTTAACTTTAGGCTTTGATAAAATAAGAAATGAGTCAGCCAGCCTTGTTATCCTTTGGGAAAAACTGCGTGTAGATGTCCCCTTTACTTTAAAGACAGATGAAGCAGCAAAGCGCAACATAGACAATGCTGTTAAGAAAGGAGAGAAATTAGACAAAGTATATAACAGCGCAGCCAACTATTACTTCTCTAATAAAGATTATTCAACTGCATTAGACTATGTAGAAAAATCTATCAAGATTAAAGAGTCATACAGCGGATTATTTTTAAAGGCAAGAATCTTGAAAGCACAAGGCGGCAAAGACAGTGAAGCCATCTCGTTAGCAGAAAAGGCGTTAGATATAGCTAAGAAAGAAAACGCAAAGGGTTACGCCGATTTTATCTCAGGTACGCTGGCATCCTGGAAAAAGTAATCTGACTGTAACAGTGAGATTTACAGCAGATAGTATTCATCTCAGTAAATACATACCCGAACCTGTTTCAATAAAAGAAGCCGGTTCTATTAATTTAGCGCTTCGCTAATGTTCTGATTTTTATAATTTTACTAAACAGATTTAACGTTCTTACTATGGAGACACTAACTGCAACACCAAAATCAAAGACGGAAGATTTTCTTCCGCTCAATGGTACTGACTATATTGAATTTTATGTTGGCAACGCCAAACAGGCAGCTCATTATTACAAGACAGCTTTTGGCTTTCAATCCATTGCTTATGCAGGTCCTGAAACCGGAGTACGCGACCGTGCAAGCTACGTTATACGACAAAACAAAATCACATTTATTTTAACCACGCCGCTTCATCCCACAGGAGAAATAGCAGAGCATATCACCAAACATGGCGATGGAGTGAAAGCGCTTGCATTATCTGTGGATGATGCTTACAAAGCTTATGAAGAAACCACTAAGCGGGGAGGAAAATCTTATTTAAAACCTATAACGCTCAAAGATGATAAAGGTGAAGTCCGCCTGTCGGGAATTCACACTTATGGCGATACTGTTCATCTCTTTGTAGAAAGAAAAAATTATAAGGGAATTTTTCTTCCCGGTTATTCAGAATGGAAATCAGACTACAATCCATCACCAGCCGGATTGAAGCATGTGGATCACTGTGTAGGAAATGTCGGATGGAATGAAATGAATCCTTGGGTAAAGTTTTATGAAGAAGTAATGGGATTCAGAAATATTCTGTCTTTCGATGATAAAGACATCAGCACAGAGTACTCAGCGCTGATGAGTAAAGTGATGAGTAATGGAAACGGCTATGTAAAATTTCCTATTAATGAACCTGCCGAAGGAAAAAAGAAATCGCAGGTGGAGGAATATCTTGACTTCTATCACGGACAAGGCGTACAGCACATTGCACTTGCCACTGACAACATCATTGACACTGTAACAGATCTGACTAAAAGAGGCGTTGAGTTTCTGAAGGTTCCATACAGTTATTATGAAGGGCTTTCTAAGCGTGTAGGAAAGATTGACGAAGCTATTGAATCTTTAAGCAAACTGGGAATCCTTGTTGACCGCGACGATGAAGGATACCTGTTACAGATATTTAGCAAACCGGTAGAAGACCGCCCGACTTTGTTTTATGAAATCATTCAACGCAAAGGAGCGAAATCTTTTGGCAAAGGAAATTTTAAAGCGCTGTTTGAATCCTTAGAGCGTGAACAAGCAAACCGTGGTAATCTTTAATTAGTAAGATTTTTACTGACTGATGAAATTGTTCAGAATCTGCATTGTATTCGCTTTTGTGTTTCTTTCATTTGAAACCATAAACGCACAGAGTACAGATCTTCTATTTAACCGTCTTTGTAAATCATGGCGTATATTAAAACTGGAAGACAACGGACAAGTACAGCCGTCAGATAATGCACAGGCTGATTACCGGTTGGTGTTTAATAAAGATTCAACAATGTTACAAGGGCTTGCACCGGATGGATTTATTCAAAGTAATTGGCAACTGGATGAAAAGAATATGCTCATCATTATAAATGATAAGCGTGTCAATAGTATTTATCATCTGAAAATTATTAAGCTCACTAACACTGAATTGATCCTTCAGAATATTGATGATTCAAAATCACTGGTTATTTATTACAAAGCGGCATGATTGCTTTTTACAAAAAATACTATTGTACAACCGCTCTTTGTTTGTTAGTGTGCCTGTTTCTAATTTCATGCAGCCCTGATGTGTCAATGGTAAAAGAAGGGGATATTGTTTTTCAGAACCTTCCAACTGCAGAAAACCAAATCATTCAGACTTTAACTCATTCCGATTGGAATCAATGCGGCATAGTGCTGCGAGACAGTATCGGAAATCTGATTGTGATTGAAACCACTCGGCAAGTAAAGGAAGCTCCTCTGAAAAAATGGGTGAGCGGGGGTGAACAAAAAAAATTTGCAGTATTCAGAATAAAAAATTCCGAAAACATCCTTACAAAAGGTATTCTCAGTAAGATGAAAAAAATTACTTCTGCATATATCGGAAAGAATGAAGATAATAAACTCAGTTGGAGCGATGAAGAAGTTTACAACTCTGAATTGGTTTACAAGATTTATTTTCTCACTACCGGAATTAAACTTGCAGAAACAAAACCACTGAAAGATTTTGATTGGAATAACAATGAAGTGAAACAGAAACTGCAAGAAATTTACAAAGGGAAAATTCCGATGAATGAGCCGGTAATTTCTTCTCAGCAGTTGATTACTTCTTCATGGCTCGTAAAAATTTACACGAACTAACTCTTCTTTCAGAGAAGATATTTCACGCAACAATCAACTGTCTGCTAAAATAATTCTGTCATCTTGTGCTGATTAGTGAACAGTTCTAATATCATTTACACTCCCACTTTTTGTCTTATTAATGCTTCTGCTTCCTCTCTGTGCAATGTTTTATGTATGTCAATTCAGAAAAAATATTTTCAAAAGTGTTACAGTTATGAATTATTTAATAGGAGAATATTTACATCTTCATTCATTTGCTGTAACAGACTACTGCATGAAGCGGAAGCAAATGAAAAAAATTTCGCCTACTTCATTTTTGTTAAAGAGAATATCTTCTGCACCATTCACATTATTCACAATTTATTTGTGAACAACAAAGAGATAATACATTTTACAAACAAGTAATTAGAATTAATATTGACTCAACAAAAATCAATTAACTATGGCTACAAAAAAGAAAGCTGCTAAAAAAGGCAAAGCCAAGAAAGCAGCAAAGAAGAAGAAATAACTTTCAACTTCTTTCAAGAACTCAAGGGACGGTAAACAAGCCGTCCCTTAGTTTTTTATAACCTTTTCTAAACTGTAACACTTAGAAAATTGGATTAAAATTTTATTCCTCTGACTTTATTACAATATCACTAATGGTTTTGTATGTATTACGGCAGAGAAGTGAGATGCTGATTGCTGTGTAACCACAAATAATAACCCTGATACAAATTCTTTCAGTGAAAACACTTTATCTTTAACCTCTCACAAAATGAAAACGGATTTTCTCAACTCTACTGAAATCAGCCATATCGGCAATCTGGAACTGCTGGCAAAACAAGTGGTGGAAGGATTTATCATCGGCTTGCACAAAAGCCCTTTTCACGGATTCTCTGTTGAATTTGCCGAACACCGGCAATACAATCCAGGAGAAGGTTTGCGTAACCTTGATTGGAAAGTATTGGCGCGGACAGATAAAATGTTTGTAAAGAAATACGAAGAAGAAACCAATCTCCGATGCCATGTGGTGATGGATGGTTCATCCAGCATGTTTTATCCTGATGAAAAGGAGTGTAACGAACGAAAAATCTTGAGTAAGATTCAGTTCTCTGCACTTGCCGCTGCTTCATTATTCCAACTGCTGAAAAAACAACGCGATGCCTTTGGGTTGACTTTATTTTCTGATAAGATTGATTTGCATACATTGGAACGGAGCACTTCCATACATCACAGGTTGCTCCTCTCCTACTTAGAAAAACTGTTACAGTTTTCCGGTGAAAAGAAAAAAACCTCAGCCGCTGAATCGCTTCACCGGATTGCAGAAAGCATTCATAAACGTTCGCTCGTTATTATCTTCAGTGATATGCTGGAAAACATTACCGGTACAGGAGACGAAATTGAAAATCTTTTTTCAGCTCTTCAGCATCTCCGGCACATTAAACATGAGGTTATACTATTTCATGTTACCGATAAAAAGAAAGAATTTGATTTTCAGTTCAGCAACCGTCCTTATCAGTTTGTAGATATGGAAACAGGCGAGAAACTGAAGCTGCAACCTTCGCAGGTGAAAGACACTTACACTGCACAGATGAAAAAACTATTTCATCAGATTAAGCTGCGTTGTGGTCAGTATAAAATTGATTTAGTGGAAGCAGATATCAATCTCGGATTCAGTCAGATACTCACTCCTTATTTAGTGAAGCGAACCCGGATGCAATAGCGTTATTTCGCTACTACAAATTTGTCCTGAGCCAGCACCTTTTCTCCGCCCATCACTTTATATAAATAAATTCCCGAAGTAAGATCATTCTGGTGTATAGAAACAGAATGTGTGAATGAAGGTAAATCGTAAGCAGTTACCTGTTTTCCTGAAAGATCAAAAATGATTATCTGCCCTTTCGAGTTTTCAGGAAGAGTATAATTTACATTAAAGTTTCCATCATTAGGATTCGGGAATAGCATCACTTCTGATTTTTCAAATCCATTTATATCATTTGTTGAAGTGGATATCTGTGTTGCGGAGCAGGAGTTCGGAATGGCTGCATACATATTCTGAACAGTCGCAGGAATTGTTTCTCCAGTAAAAGCATCGCCTGGCACTTGCAGATAAACTGCATTTGACGATTGGGCATTTACATTCTCTGCTGCAAGTGTAACAGGAGTCTCATGACAAAAACCAATTCCGTTTTCATCCATCTTACTGAGGAAAGCCCAATAAGCCATTCCAATGACACAGTAATTGTTTGACGAATTTCTGCATATACTGTAAGCATCATCGTAACCTGCACCATTGAAATCTGAATTACCCGCCGTTTTCTGCCAGAGCAGATTTCCCTGTGCATCCATACGGAAGATGAGCGCATTTACATTTTCAGCTTCATCTAAATAAATATTTCCAACAGCTATTGCTCCGCCATCCGGAGTGGCAGCAAGGTCATTGATGGACTCATAACCGGCATTGCCTATCCTGCGAAACCATATTACATTTCCTTTCGGGTCTGTTTTAATCATAAAAGGATTAAGTGTCGGCGCTCCTGCCTGAGAAATATATACTCCGGCAAGTATGTAGTTTCCGTCTGTTGTTTTAATGATTGACTTTACTACCGGCAACTGTTGGTCCGCAATTTGTTTTCCCCAAAGGAAATTACCAAACTCATCCGTCATCATCAGTGAAATGGAATGGTTGCCGTGAGAAGTGATTCTTCCGGCTATCAGCATATTGCCATTATCTTCTGTCAGGATTTTGTAAGCTGACCCTGTAGTATTTGCAATTGCAAAATCTTTCATCCAGTTGGCATTACCATCTGCATCAATCTTCATGATAAAGTGTGAAATATTACAACCGCCTCCGGTAAGCACTACTCCATTATCGTTATCAGCCATAATTCCGTAAGCAAAATCAGACCCTTTGGCAGAAAAGATTCTAAACCAGCGAAGCCCTCCGTTTTTAGTCAACCGGATAACTCCAATCTTGTAATTGGATGTATCGCTGCTTTGGCAAACAGCTACTATCTCTCCATCATTGGTTTGTGACAAGCCGGTAATCAGCATAGAATACGGAACTGTTACAGTTTTAGACCATATCACCGATCCAATTGAATCCATTTTTATAAAACTCGCACCATCAGAGGCAACAAAATTTCCATCAGACAATCGTACAATCTTCTGGAAGTTCATTCCCTGAAAAGAACGGAACGAATCTGTTCTGACATTCTCTGCCAGCGAACTGTCCGGCTTTGACAAATTAAAGATGAAAGCAACAATTCCTACTATTAACCCAATGAATAATCCTCCGACCAATATTAACTGACGATTTCTCAGTTTAAGTTTTTGGCTAACTCTTGGCATAAGAAGCTGACGTAATTTCATATTTACGAACTCAGTGTTTTGTTTTTTTGTAAAATTCATTGAATTCATCGCTTCCTACGACTCAATTATTCAAAAGTTTTACAAATTATTTGATTCGTTAATTTAATCCGGCAGCAAGTTCCAAAAAAATTGCGAAACCTATCCCAAACTTTTATGTTTGTTGCATTCAAAACCCGTGAACAAGGTAAAAGAAGTTAAGGAAACGCCGTTAATGGCACAATACAAACGGATTAAAACAAAATATCCGGATGCCATTCTGCTGTTTCGTGTAGGCGATTTTTATGAAACTTTCGATAGCGATGCAGTCATCACTTCAAAAGTACTGGGTATTGTTTTGACAAAGCGGGCAAATGGCGCTGCCGCTTATATTGATCTTGCCGGTTTTCCTCATCATGCGTTAGATACTTATCTGCCCAAACTCGTTCGTGCAGGATACCGCGTAGCCATTTGCGACCAGTTGGAAGATCCCAAAACCACAAAAACAATTGTCAAACGAGGTGTTACAGAATTGATAACTCCCGGTGTTACAGATAATGACCGCCTGCTCGACCACAAGACCAATAACTTTTTGTGTGCCCTCTACGAAGAGAAAGAAATTTACGGAGCATCATTTCTTGATATTTCTACCGGAGAATTTTATGCTGCTCAGGGCAGCGCCGGTTATATTGATAAGCTGTTACAGTCACTGAAACCTTCAGAAATTATTTTTCAAAAAAGCAGGAAGAAAGATTTCATCAGTCAGTTCGGCAGCAAGTTCTACACTTATGCATTGGACGACTGGATTTTTACTGAAGAGTTTGCACGCGAACTGCTACAAAAACAGTTTGAAGTGCAATCACTTAAAGGATTCGGGATAGAAGAAATGAAAGCGGCGGTAATAGCGTGTGGTGCAGCTATCCAGTACTTGTCAGATACAGAACATCCGAATATCGGACACATCACTTCTATTTCAAGAATTGAAGAAGACAAGTATGTCTGGCTCGACAAATTTACCATCCGCAATCTGGAGATTCTGTATCCTTCACATGAAACCGGCAAATCGCTGCTGAATGTTATAGATGGAACCGTTTCCCCGATGGGATCCCGCCTGATGCGGAAATGGATAGTGCTGCCCCTCAAAGATATTCAACCGATAGAAGAGCGGATGGACATAGTGGAGCAATTAATTAAAGAAACAGAAGCGGCAAAACAATTTACACAACTCATTAAACAAATGGGCGACATGGAGCGGCTGATTGCAAAAGTTCCGCTGGGGAAAATCAGTCCGCGAGAGGTGTTACAGTTGAAACGCTCTCTTGTTGCCATAGGCCAACTGCAGAATTTATTGTCACAGCAGCCATCAGAGTCGTTGAAACTGATGGCAGAGCAACTTAATCCCTGTTTACTCATCAGAGAAAAAATTGAAAAAGAAATTTCAGAAGAAGCGCCTGCATTGGCTATAAAGGGTGGTTTTATCAAACAAGGTGTTTCACCTGAAATAGATGAACTGTGCAGCATTGCTCATTCAGGAAAAGATTATCTGTTACAGATTCAGAAAACAGAAAGTGAGCGTACCGGAATCTCTTCACTCAAGATTTCTTTCAACAATGTATTCGGATATTATCTTGAAGTGACGAATGCACACAAACACAAAGTGCCCGGCGAATGGATTCGCAAACAGACCTTAGTGAATGCAGAACGGTATGTAACAGCGGAACTGAAAGATTACGAGGAGAAAATCATAGGGGCAGAAGAAAAAATCCTACAGATTGAATTAAAACTATTTGAACAGTTAGTGTCGCAGTTGCAGGATTATATTCAGACCATTCAGTTGAATGCCTCAGTTGCAGCCCGTCTGGATTGCCTTCTTTCATTTGCCGGTAATGCAGTGAAATACAACTATCACCGTCCGCAGTTGAATGACCGTTTTATTCTTGACATTAAAGACGGCCGTCATCCGGTGATTGAACAACAGCTTCCTTTAGGTGAGCAATATGTTCCTAATGATATTTTTCTCGATAATGAAACGCAGCAAATAATTATTATCACAGGACCTAATATGGCAGGGAAATCTGCACTCATCCGCCAGACAGCTCTTATTACACTGATGACTCAGATGGGTAGTTTTGTTCCAGCATCCTCTGCCCAAATAGGTATCGTTGATAAAATATTTACCCGTGTTGGCGCTTCGGATAATCTTTCTTCAGGCGAATCCACTTTTATGGTGGAGATGAGCGAAACAGCAAGTATCCTGAATAACATTTCCAACCGTAGTTTAATCCTGCTGGATGAAATCGGCAGAGGTACAAGTACTTACGATGGTATTTCCATCGCATGGTCTATTGCGGAATTTCTGCACAACAACGGCAAAGCAAGACCAAAGACATTATTCGCCACACATTATCACGAACTGAATGAACTGGCAGAAAAATTTTCACGCATAAAAAACTACAATGTTTCTGTAAAAGAAGCCGGCAACAAAGTGATTTTTATGCGTAAACTGAAACCGGGCGGCAGTCAGCACTCATTCGGTATTCATGTAGCAAAGATGGCGGGCATTCCTCAGCAGGTGATAAATCGGGCAAATGAAATACTCGCAGAGATGGAGCAAAATGTGTTAGGAAAAGAGTTATCTCAAGTAATAAAAAAATCAGGAAGTAAAGATTTCCAACTCAATATATTTCAGGTAGATGATCCACAGTTGCAGCGTATAAGTGAAATGCTGCTTAATATTGATATCAACACTTTATCACCGGTGGAAGCGCTGCTAAAGTTGAATGAGATACAAAAGCTGGTGAAGGAGTAATCGCCTTAACCGGATTTAAGTTTTTAATTTAGAAAGTTGTTTTCCATTGCATCATTTAATTTCACTCTAAAAATAAAAATCTGATAAATGGATATTGAACATTGAAAATTGCATTCCTTATTTATATTTGCGCTGCAATTTTTGAACTGCATAAAGCAGAAGTGTTCTTAAATATATTGAAGTAAAATTTATAAGCGGGAGTAGCTCAGTTGGTAGAGCACAACCTTGCCAAGGTTGGGGTCGCGGGTTCGAGTCTCGTCTCCCGCTCTATAATAAGAACAATATATCTTCTTTTGTAACAAGGAGAACTGTAACATCTGTCATCCCTTTTTTTCTGTCATCCCGAACGCAGTGAGGGATCTCAACATTAAACAATAAGATTCTTTCTTCGTCAGCATAACAGTAACCACTTTCATTCAAAGTCCGGAATTAGAGATTTAATAAATTACTTTTGATTACAAATCAAAAAAATGAACTGGCTTATATTAATCACAGCAGGGATATTTGAAGTTGCTTTTACCTTTTGTTTAGGCAAAGCAAGAGAAGCAACTGGCAGCGCTGTTTATTGGTGGTATGCAGGATTTGCCATAGCAATAACTATCAGCATGGTTTTATTATTAAAAGCTATACAGCAACTTCCCATAGGAACTGCTTATGCCGTATGGACAGGAATCGGCGCTGCAGGAACTGCTCTAATCGGAATATTTATTTTTAAAGATCCTGCAAATTTCTGGAGAGTATTTTTTCTTGTAACACTTATTGGTTCAATCGTTGGGTTGAAGTCAGTATCGCAGTAAAAAAACTTACTATTCAAAGGAGAATCCCAATACATCTTAATTTTGCAGTAAAGATGAACAGGTTCTTCTCTGCACTCATAAAATTTTATTTGATTGTACAATGCTGAAATAAAAAGCGCCCCGACTTTGCAGGGCGCTTTAAACTCAACCAACTCTAAACCAATTATGAAACAGAAATCTCTTTTGGTCCTTTTGTTTTTACCTCTTCTTTCTTAGGAAGAATCACACGCAGAATTCCATCAGTATATTCAGCTTTTATGCTTTCCATATTTACAGTTTCAGGTAAAGTAAAACTGCGGCTGAACGATGAATGGCTGAACTCTCTACGAGTATAATTTTCTTCTTTGTCAATTTTTTCCTCTTTGGTTTCAGAAGAAATCTCAAGCAGATTGCCATCAACATTCAGTTTGAAATCTGCTTTGTTTCTGCCGGGAACAGAAAACTCCATTACATACTGATCTTTACTTTCAGAAATGTTTACAGGAGGCATCTTGCTGAATGCCGGTGTTGTAAAGGGGAAATCTTTACCTAAGAAATCCTCAAAGTAATCACTGAATACTCTGGGCGCCGGAAATTTGTCGGACTTTAATTTTAAGTAGGTCATTGCTTTTTGTTTTTTGTTCCTATCGAATCAAATGATATTCCATAGGGAATATGCTGACATATTTTCTTTAGGCGAACAAGTTTCAAGACAAAAGGTCTGAAAGCGTTAATGCAATTGTTCAATTCTTTCCTATTGAAAGAAACTTTCTACATTTTATTGCTCTATCACATATCGTCTCTCGCTCATTACATAACTTCATATGAGCGTAGTTCATAGGAGTATTACAGCTTATTTTCTTAACATAATTTTTAAAGCTAAAGAATTTTTGATTTTTCTGGCTACTAACCAACGAACATCTTTTATATTTGTACCGATTCTAAATAAGGTATCAATCATGTCAAATAATAAAATTAACCCAAAAAGTTCATTAGAACTATGAATCAACCACAATAAAGGGTTGTT
>CAYRJA010000088.1:0-13909 GCA_964424455.1 uncultured Bifidobacteriaceae bacterium | reverse complement strand
TGCCATGCGGCAAATATAATACTTTTAGACTATTTATGAAATAAAAATAGTATAAGTACAGATAAAGCGTATTCCTTTACTTTAGGTCAGCATAAACAAAAGCCGATAATCCGTTGCACTCGGTTTGCAACCGGGTGCAATCAAATAATCCGGATTGCATCCGTACCGGTTCATCTCGGCTGTTCCCGGAGTATGTTTCTGTAACAGGAGTGATGATATACCTGCTGCTTTCGCCTTATTATACTTAGTTCATTTCTATTTCTTCACCCTCACTGTCATAGAAATGGTATTCGGTGAGCGCTAAACTCTCGGCAGAATCAACAATAATCTTCCGTTTGAATTGACTGTTCCATTTAGACTGAGGTGAGCCGAAATTCAGAAAGCCGCCTTTCTTCAGGTAAGCTTCTATATACGGATGAACAACGAGCGTAATCTTTTTCAGATTCTGCTTTTCAAACAAGTGCTTCATATTTTTCTCAATCTCATCAGTCAGTAAAATAGAAGGTCCGATTTTTCCGGTGCCATTGCAGGTAGGACATACTTCTGCTGTTACAATATCCACCTGAGGTTTTATGCGCTGACGGGTTATTTGCATAACACCGAATTTGCTCAAGGGTAAAATGGTATGCCGTGCTTTATCCGCTTTCATAAAATCAATCATTGCTTTGTTAAGCAATTTCTTGTTCTCAGGATTGCGGATGTCAATAAAGTCCACTATGATAATTCCGCCGATATCGCGCAGGCGAAGCTGGCGTGCAATTTCTTCTGCCGCCTCCATGTTCACTCTTTGAGCATTCGTTTCCTGGTTCTGGTCGGCATCCATTTTATGTCCGCTGTTTACATCAATAACATGCAGCGCTTCGGTATGCTCAATCACTAAATAAGCGCCGCTTGCCATGTTCACATTTTTTCCAAAAGCAGATTTTATTTGCTTGGTAATGTCGAACTGGTCGTACATCGGCACCTTGCCTGTGTAATGGGTTACAATGCTTTCTTTATCGGGAGCAATTCTGCTGATGTAGTTACGCACATCTTCCAGCATCTCTTTAGAACTTACCACTATTTTGTTGAACGATGCATTCAGCATATCGCGCAACAGGGTGGAAGTTTTATTCATCTCGCTTAGAACCTTCTTAGGCGGCTCGGCGCTTTTCAGGTTAGTTATCATTTCTTTCCACTTAGACATAAGATTTTCCATGTCTTCATGTAAGTCAGCCACCGTTTTGCCTTCAGCCACTGTACGCACTATCACTCCGAAATTTTTTGGCTTAATGCTTTCAATTAAGCGGAGCAATCGCTTACGCTCATCCTGTGAAGTAATTTTCTTAGAAATGTTTACACCATTGGTAAACGGAATCAGTACAATGTATCTTCCGGGGAATGAAATATCGCAGGACAGACGATGACCCTTTGTTGAAATAGGTTCTTTGGTAATCTGAACAAGCAGTTGCTGTTTCTTGGTAAAAATCTGAGTGATTTTTCCTGTCTTGTGAGTTTCCGGTTCTAATTTAAAGTTTGATAAGTCAGGGTTTGCAGTTCCCTCAATCGCCTGCTTTGTAAATTTTAGTATCGAACGAATCTGAGGACTTAAATCCGAATAATGTAAGAATCCGTTTTTTACAAAGCCGATGTCCACAAAAGCGGCATTCAGTCCGGGAAGTGTCTTCTGGACTTTTGCATATACAATATCGCCAACCGAAAATGAAGCATTTAGTTGGTCTTGATGCAGTTCTACTAATTTTCTGTCTTCTAATAATGCAATCTCAACGCCATTCTGCGTTGTATTCACATACAGTTCTCTGTTCACTGAGTTAAATTTTTTAACTCACGAACTATAATCTATTGTGGTAAAGAAATACGAATTCAAAATCTTCAGGGTATTACCCTGAAATGTAAAAAATTGAAAGCGCCACAATCGCAAGTAAAAGAGGAGCAATGAAGGAGTGAAAAAAATCTTTTTCGTGTCACACGGAAAAGCAGCAGTCGTGATTGCTCCTGAACATTTTGTCATGCCGATGAAGGAAACATCTGTTTATTTATGAAAGGATTCTTTGCTTCGCTCAGAATGACAGGAGAAAGAGATAGCAGCGAGCTTATTTCTGTTTCTTCTTATGTCTGTTCTTTCTTAATCTTTTCTTACGCTTGTGCGTTGCCATTTTATGTCTTTTTCTTTTCTTACCACTTGGCATAGTTCATGAATTTTTGAGTTGATGAATTAAATTATCTATTTGTTTTATTGCTTCTGTATTTTGTAACAGCGATTTACATTTTTCAAATGCCTGTATTGCTTCTTCCTTTTTTCCTACAGCCCTGTATGCTTCTCCGAGGTGCAGCAATCCTTCAGCATTCTGAGGATGTAATTTCACTAATCTTTCCAGCCGGGGAATAGCTTTGTCGTATTGTCCTGACATGATTGACAAACCGCCTAAGGTCAGATTCATTATTTCATTGTCGGGATCGTGTTTCTCTACTTCTTTCAATATCTGTACACCTTCCATTACATCGTTTTTCCCATCAATGTAGCAAAGCGCCTGAGATACTTTGTAGTTCATGTTCGACGAATCCATTTTTATTAATTCGCTGAAACTGCTGATTGCTCTTTCCGCCGCAAAAAAGCGGGCAAGTGTATCAGTTGTGTTTTGCATACCGAGAAAGTATCTGTCTGCAGTCCGTTCCCAGTTTTCCTTTGTCGGTTCAAGGGCGCAGAGTTGTTCCGAATAATTAGCTGCAACAATCAGGTTGCCGGTTTTAAGCCATGTATCAGCAAGTTTGCCGAGTAATTCTTTCTTTGATTTATTGTCTTTAGCGGTTTCTAATTTTCCGGAGAGAGTTTGTACAGAATCCAGTTCATCTGCATTTAAAGTTTTCTGAGCTAATAACAAGAGCGATGAAAAATCTAATTGCTGATTTTTATTCCCTGATTGTTCAGAAGTTTGTTGCGTTCCATTCTCCTTTCCTTCCGGAAATCTGGTTTTCCCGAAAAGAAAAAGAACAGTAACCAAAACCACACCTGTTAAAAAAAAAGAAATCTGCCTGAAGCCCACACTAAATTACTTTATCTCTGCTGTTGCTTTGCTACGCGCTTTCTTTACTCTTTCTACAAAGGCTTTTGCCGGCTTAAATGCAGGGATATAGTGTTCAGGGATTACTACCGGTTTATTAGCTTTAATATTGCGTCCGATTTTTTCAGCCCGCTTTTTTACTATAAAACTTCCAAAACCACGCACATACACATTTTCACCTTCACGAAGCGACTCCTTCACTTCTTTAAAGAATGACTCTACTGCTACCAACACATCCACTTTCGGGATGCCTGTTTTCTCTGAAATCTTATTTACTAAATCTGCTTTTCTCATTTAATTTTTGATTTACAAGCTGTTAAGAAGTGTGCAAATCTATAAATAGATTTTGAAGAAGCGAATAACATACAAAAAATTCTCTATGAAATTTGAATAATCAGCCATACAAAAATATTTTTTATGCTAAAACAAGGGAGAAAGCCACTAAACAGAATTTATTTTGATTTATCACTCACCCTTTTCCTGTTTCGCTTTTTCGTATATCTTTGCCCTCCCTTTTTAAAATCCTGATGAAAGCGAATTTCAATGTTAAAATTTTTTCCGGGACAGAATCGGAATATCTCGCTAAAGAGATAGCCGCTGCGTATGGAACTACTTTAGGTCAGGTAAAGGTGTTGCGCTTCAGTGATGGTGAAATGCAGCCTGTAATTAATGAGTCCATTCGCGGTGATTATGTTTTTATGGTGCAGAGCACTTTTGCACCTGCTGAAAACCTGATGGAGCTTTTGTTGATGATGGACTCTGCCCGCCGTGCTTCGGCTGATTACATTACTGCGGTGATTCCTTATTTTGGTTATGCGCGTCAGGACAGGAAAGACAAACCCCGAGTGTCCATTGCGAGTAAATTAGTAGCTAATCTTTTAACAGCAGCCGGCGCTAACCGGATTATGACTATGGATTTGCACGCTCCGCAGATTCAGGGATTCTTTGATATTCCGGTAGATCATTTAGAGAGTAACACCATTTTTGTTCCGTACTTAAAATCATTAAACCTGCCCGATGTAACATTTGCTTCACCGGATGTAGGAAGCACCAACCGTGTTCGTCTTTTTGCACAGTACTTTGGAAAAGAAATGGTGATTTGCGATAAGCACCGTAAACGCCCGAATGAAATTGCGAGCATGACCGTAATCGGTGATGTTACAGACCGTAATGTGATTTTAGTTGACGATATTGTGGACACAGCAACCACATTATGCAATGCTGCTTCTTTGCTGATAGAAAAAGGAGCAAAAAGCGTTCGCGCACTGTGTACACATCCTGTGCTGTCAGGAAATGCCATAGAAAAAATTGACAATTCAAAACTTACTGAAATGGTAGTTTGTAACACCATTCCCATTCGTAAGTTCTCACCTAAAATAAAAGTTCTCAGTGTAGCGCCGCTGTTTGCTCAGGTAATCCGCAACCTGCACGAGAATAAATCCATTAGTTCACTATTCATCAATTCATAATTCAAAAGTCATGAAAACAATAACCATTGAAGGGACACTTCGCAAAGAATTTGGAAAAGCTGCAGCACGCGAGTTGAAAAAGACAGGGGATGTTCCCTGTGTAATTTACGGAGGAAAAGAAAATATTTCTTTCTCTGCTCCCGCACGAGTATTCAAAGATCTGATTTATACCTCAGAATTTAAAACAGCAAACATTAAAGTGGATGGGAAAGAATTTGTTTGCGTTTACAAAGAATTACAGTTCGATCCGGTAAATGATAAACTGAAGCACATTGATTTTATTGAACTTGTTCCGGGAAAAAAACTCACACTGGAAATACCGATAAAACTTGCGGGTACTCCGAAAGGAGTGGTGGAAGGAGGAAAACTTTTTCAGAAAGTGAGAAAACTGAAGGTATTAATACCTGCTGATAAATTAGTTGGTCAGTTTGATGTGGATGTTACTCACCTTGCATTGGGAAAATCTATTCGAGTTGCTGAATTGAAATTAGATAATGTAGAAGTTATTACTGCACCAAATATTCCGATAGCATCCGTATTTGTACCGAGAGTTGTAGTAGAAACACCAGCGGCCACTGCACCTACCGCTGCTGCTCCCGCTGCCGGTACTCCGGGTGCCGCACCTGCTGCTGCGGGCGCTGCTGCTCCTGCTGCAGGCGCTGCAAAACCTGCTGAAGAGAAAAAGAAATAATTCGACTTGCTGACGAAGAAGTATCAAAGTTTCTGTAGCGCGATTCTTTGCCGGGTTCAGAATGATGTTAGAATATGAAATTTCTTATTGCAGGACTTGGAAATATAGGTGACGAATATGCTAATACGCGTCACAACATAGGATTTAAAATAGTAGAGGCATTGGCTGAAGAAGCCAGCGCCTCTTTTGTTTTAGACCGCCTTGCCCTTCATGCTACTTACCGGTGGAAAGGAAAAACAATACATCTGATTAAGCCCACTACTTATATGAATCTTAGTGGTAAGGCAGTAAAGTACTGGCTTGATGAATTGAAAATTCCAAAAGAAAATCTGCTTGTAATTATTGATGATATTTCCATTCCGTTTGGCGCTTTACGCATTCGTGCAAAAGGAAGTGACGGTAACCACAACGGGCTGACCAGCATTCAGGAGCTGCTCGGTACGCAACAATACCCGCGACTGCGTTTTGGCGTAGGAGATAATTTCAACAAAGGAAAGCAGATTAACTATGTGCTAGGACAATGGACAGAAGAAGAACAAAAACTTATTTCAGAGAAAATCAAAGGCGCATGTGATACAATAAAAAGTTTTGTTACAATCGGGTTGGAAAGAACAATGAATACATTTAATGCAAAGGAAGATGGAAAAGATAAAAATAATAAATCATGAAGATTATTTGTATCGGAAGAAATTATGTTGCCCATGCTCAGGAATTGAATAACGAGGTTCCGGAGGATCCCATTATCTTTATGAAACCCGATACCGCAAAGATAACAGACAACAAACCTTTTTTTTACCCGGACTTTACAAAAGATTTGCATTATGAAACAGAAGTTGTTATGCGGATTGCGAAACACGGGAAAAATATTCAGGAAAAATTTGCACTCAAATACATTGACAGTCTTACGGTAGGAATAGATTTTACAGCAAGGGATTTACAAAACAATCAGAAAAAAAAAGGATTGCCATGGGAAATAGCCAAATCATTTGACCAGTCGGCGGCTATTGGTAAATGGATGCCTGTAACAGCTTTTAAGGATTTAAAGAATATTGACTTCTGCATGTATCTGAATAGAGAGTTGAAGCAAAGGGGAAACACAAAAAATATGATTTTCTCATTTGAAAAAATCATCAGCTATGCATCACAGTTCTTCACTCTGCTGAAAGGAGATCTGATTTTTACAGGAACCCCTGTCGGGGTTGGTCCTGTGAAAATAGGTGACAAGCTGGAAGCATTTCTTGAAAACGACAGCTTGTTGGAGTTTGATGTAAAATAAATTACCCTCCTTCCGGGCGTTGATAATTTAGCTTAATTGCAGAAAGTGTAATCTGTTACACGACACAATTATCTAAATCATACTACTTTTAGAGCGAAAAGAAATATAAAAGCCCACTTTGGAACCACCTTATCTCAAAGCGTATGAACTGATGTGCTGTGTGAAATACATGGCGGAAATTTATGACGATAATCGCCAGATATGCAAATATGTACACAGCACTTCGCGGGGACACGAAGCCATACAACTGGCAGCGGCAATGCAGTTGAAGCCGTGTGATTATGTTTCACCTTATTACCGCGATGAAAGCATGCTGCTCGGCATGGGTTGGGCACCTTACGAACTGATGTTACAGTTGCTGGCAAAAAGAGATGACCCATTTTCAGGAGGAAGAAGCTACTATTCGCATCCTTCTTCAAAGAGGGATGACCGTCCGAAAATTCCTCATCAGTCATCGGCTACAGGTATGCAGGTAATTCCTGCTACAGGAATGGCACAGGGAATTCAGTATTTGGAAAAGACGAAACAACTGATGGCAGATATAAAACCGGTGGTGCTTTGCTCGCTTGGTGATGGAAGTGTTACAGAAGGAGAAGTAAGCGAAGCATGGCAGTTTGCGGTATTGAAACAGTTGCCGATAATTTATTTAGTTCAGGATAACGACTGGGGGATTTCGGTTTCATCTGATGAAGCGCGGGCAATGGATGCCTATGAATATGCAGCAGGTTTCAAAGGAATGAAACGGGTACGGGTAGATGGCAGTGATTTTATCCAATCATGGGAATGTATGAAAGATGCGATTGAGTTTGTGCGTACGCAGCGTAAACCAATTCTTGTTCATGCAAAAGTTCCGTTACTTGGTCATCATACCTCAGGAGTGCGTAAAGAGTGGTATCGCAGTAAAGAAGATTTGAAAAAACATTCAGAGAACGACCCTCTGCCCAAATTACGAAATCAGTTAGTACAGAAATTAAGAATTAAAGAAGCTGCTCTTGACGACATTGAAATAAAAGCAAGATCAATAATAAAGACTGACTTTGAACGTACCGTTAATTCTCCTGAACCTGAACCGGAGACTGTAACATTTCATGAATTTGCATCTCCGGCTGTAACAGAAGAACAGGGTACACGGTGCCCTGCGGATAAAGCAGAAGTAATGATGGTGGATGCAGCGCTTCATGCAGTAGAGGAAATATTGAAGGAATATCCCGAAGCAATTTTCTTCGGGCAGGATGTGGGCAGAAGATTAGGCGGAGTGTTTCGCGAAGCGGCAACGCTTGCCGAAAAATTCGGTGATGACAGAGTATTCAATACAGCGATACAGGAAGCATATATTGTGGGCAGCACTGCGGGGTTAAGCGCAGTGGGAGTAAAGCCGATTGTGGAAATTCAATTTGCCGATTACATCTGGGCGGGAGTAAATCAGCTTGTAACAGAATTATCAAAAAGCTGCTATCTCACTATGGGAAAATATCCTGTACAGTCACTTATCCGTATTCCGATAGGCGCTTATGGTGGCGGCGGTCCTTATCATAGCGGATGTATTGAATCGAGTATTCTCGCAGTACGGGGTATAAAGGTTTGTTATCCTTCCAATGCTGCTGATATGAAAGGGTTGCTCAAATCAGCTTTTCTCGATCCAAACCCGGTGGTGATGTTTGAACACAAGGGATTGTATTGGAGTAAGGTACCCGGGACAAATGAAGCAAAAACCATTGAACCATCGGAAGATTATATGATTCCGCTTGGCAAAGCAGATATCGTTCAGCCGGCGTGCAAAGAAGAAACAGAAAACGGAAATACACTAACGATTATCACTTACGGCATGGGTGTTTACTGGGCAAAGAATGCAAGCAGAAAATATCCGGGGTGTGTGGAAATAATTGATCTGCGCACACTTAACCCATTAGATGAAGAAACCATTTTTGCTTCTGTTGTAAAGCATGGGAAATGTATTGTGCTGACGGAAGAACCGGTTCAGAATTCTTTTGCACAAGCGCTCGCAGGAAAAATTTCAGAAAAATGTTTTCAATCACTGGATGCTCCTGTAAAAACCATAGGAGCTAAACCATTGCCTGCTGTTGCAATGAATATGGAATTGGAAAAAGCGATGTTACCGAATGAAAATATAGTGGCGGAAGAGATTGGCAGGATGCTGAATTCATGATTTGATGATTTGTATAAATGAAATGCAAGACACACGGTTGAACAAAATCTTAACATGAGATTTCTTCTTTCTTCCCTAATACTTTTTTCAGTATATCCTGCCTCTGCAACAACCTGGTTTGTCGGGGCTTCCAGAATTTCACAAAACCGAGCCAACTTTCAGCCCTCGTGCACAATGGCGACACTATATATATAGATGGCGGTGTTTATTCAAACGATGCTACAAAATGGATAAACAGAAATTTAACTTTCATCGGGTTGGGCACCGGCAGTAACAGAACTGTTTTGCAATACAATGGGGATATTCCTAACCACAAAGGAATATTTGTATTTGAAACACCCGGCACCTGTGACAATGCCCATATCGAAGACATCGTATTTGACGGTGCTCAGGTTACAGATGGGGATGGCGCCAACGGAGCTGGCATTCGCTTTCAGGCAAATAACCTAACAGTAATTAATTGTAAATTTATGAATTGCCAGAATGGAATTCTGGAAGGCAATGGAAGTGTTACAACCAGCAATGTTACTATTCTGAATTCCGAATTTTATAACAATGGCTACCAGCAGCAGAACAACGCCACTTATTCCGGTTATGCGCACCATATTTATATCAGCGCCAGCACTGATACCTTGCTGGTCAGGAACTGTTGGTTCCACCATCCGCGGGGACAGGCGAACTCGCTGAAAACAAGAGCACAGAGAAGTTATATATTATACAACCTGATAGATGAGGAATCTTCAGGATATGGAAGCTGGGAAATAAACATTGCACAGGGTGGACTGAATATAATCATGGGGAATATAATCATTCAGGGTTCGGCAGGCGCTAACCATGGTATTGTGGGATATGATGCTGTTACAAATGTGCTGGAAGATTTTTACTTTATCAGCAATACTGTTATCAATCAACATAAAGGCAACATAAAATATTTTAACATCGCACCTGTTTCCGGAGTGAATACTTTCAAAATTTACAATAACATTTTTGCTTCTGTTACAGGTACAAATGTCTCTATGTTTACCGGGAATGTTCCCGTCAGCTTAGACTCCTCTCATAATCTTACTGACAATGATTATCTGTCATTGGGTTTTACAAATCCATCTACAGGTGATTATTCATTGTCATCATCAGCAACCATAGCTATAAATGCAGGAATTGATGCGGGAACTACGAATACCGGCTTTTCTTTAATCCCGGTTAGTATGTATCAGTCCTGTGATTCTTCTTTATTGCAGCGCGTTGTTGCGGGCGGAGTGATTGATATAGGCGCTTACGAATATGAAGTTCCCACAGATATTTCTCATCCTGAAAAGAATTCTTCCGGCATAAATATTTCCCCCAATCCTTCAGATGGATATTTTATCATTGAAATGCCGTTTGAGAAAATGAATATTTCACTTTTTGATTCGATGGGAAAATTAATCCTCGAAAGAGAATCGGAATACAATCAAATCCTTTTGTCTGAGAATAATTTGCCGGGCGGAATTTATTTCCTGCGGATATCAAAAAAGGATTATTCGATTTGCAAAAAGCTAATCATCAGAAAGCGTTGAAATTTATTTCCGTTCTGTTATCTGTTACAGTCAGCTTTACCTTTTCTCCAATTATCAAGGAACAATTATCCGGTTCATGCCCCGCAGGAAAACCGTAACAGACCGGATAATCATATTCGCTTACTGCACCGGCAATAATTTCATAAGCATTTTTTCCGAAAGGATTTGATTCATCCAAGTTTTTCATTTTAGAAAAATGTCCGATAATTAACCCTGACAGATTCTCTAATTTACCGCTTCTCTTTAACTGCATCATCATCCGGTCAATATGGTAGAGATGTTCATCAATATCTTCAATGAAAAGAATTTTATCCGTTGTGTCAATATCCGAAACACTACCTGACAATGAGTACAGTATGGAGAGATTTCCTCCACACACAATTCCTTCAGTTTCTCCGGCTCTGTTAAAATCATTTGCAGGGATTTCATATTTCAGGATTTCACCGAATAAAACTTTACGAATACTTTCTAAAGACTCAGTGGTATTAGTCGGGAAACTGACAGGCATAGAGCAATGGAGCGAGACACAATGAAAGACATTCAGCAGATGAGAGTGCAAAACTGTAACATCGCTGAATCCGCAAATCCACTTTGGGGTTCTCTGAAAATCCCTGAAATCCAGTTCATCAATAATGCGAACCGTTCCATACCCTCCGCGTGCGCATATAATTGCATGAATAGATGCATCATCCAGCATTTGCTGGAAGTCAGCAATGCGCTCTTCATCTGTTCCGGCAAACTGAAAACTCTCTTTGCCAATAGTTTTTCCGGTAACCACTTCTAATCCCCAGCCTCTGATGATTTCAACTGCCGGTTGAATTTCTTCCAAAGAAATTTTTCTGGCTGTGCTGACAATGCCGATTTTATTACCTGCTTTTAAAGATGGAGGAAAGATAATTTTATTCATCGTGCGAAAGATAGCATTTTGAGATGGGAGGGAACTTCGGTTTATTTCCACGAACAATTTTATCAATTTATGAGATTATATACCTGTGGATTCATCTGCCGGTATAGACATACGGCGCACGCGAATATGATTTAATCCACAACTACTTTCCTATACACCTGTGTTACACTTGATTTTATTCCGATAAAATAAATCCCTGTAGGAATTCCACTTAAATCAATAGTAATTGCCTGGTCAGCTTTCGTATTCGATTTCCGGATTTCATCTCCCAGAATATTCATGATGGAGACCTCAACAGGAGATTTGATACAGTTCCTTTCCAAAGAAACAGTGAACAACCCGGATGAAGGGTTGGGAAAAACCTGTAGAATATGTATAGAGTGAAGATTATTCAAATTTACTTTTGCCGAAATGGTATCAGTACAACCAAAAATATTTTCACCAATAACGGTATAAGTAGTGTTGGCATAAGGAGAAGCTGTTACAGCACTTCCGTCAGGCGGATACAGATCAACCGGCTGCCAGTGATAGTAATCAGCGCCTGAGGCATATAATATTACATTATCACCTAAACAAATTATAGTATCGTCAGGGTAAACTGTAACAACAGGAAAATCATGAGCTTCTATCAGCAGACTGTCTGTAACAGCGCAATGATAAATATTTTGTGTGGTGGCATAAACATTGGTAGTTTGATGAAAGGCAAACAAAATATTACTTCCTGTATCACTCAATGCGTAATCAGAACTGTACCAGTTGATTGTATTGTCGCTCGCACCACTCAGTGTAACAGTATCTCCTTTACAAATAGAAGTCTTACTTGCTGTGATGGTAAGTTGAGGAGAGGAGTGAACTGTCGTTTCAACAATGGATGAATCAGTACAAGCATTGTTGTCTGTATATTGGTAAGTGATGGGGATAATTTCATCTTTGTTTAAAACAAATTCAGGAGAGAATATCGAATCATTTACTCCATCTCCATAAAGAAAACCTCCGGGTGGGGTACCCAATAAAATGGAAGAAGGAGAGGATTGACAGTATTCATTTAACAGACCTGTCAGTTGCACAACAGGATTGGAATAGACAATAGTTGTTACACTGTCTGAATTAGTGCACCCGTTTGAGTCGGTATAACTATATTGAATCGTGAGGGGCTGATTGAGTAAAAAGACTGAATCAGGATAAAAAATATTTTCATGCAGATTTATTCCTGTGAAAGTGCCACCAACCGGCAAACCGGTAAGCAGTACAGTATCTGAAGATTCACAATAATGGCTGCTTAAACCGGAAAGGGTTACCTGCGGGAGAGGAAACACCGTTGTTATAGCAGAAGTATCAGAAGCGCATCCATTAGAATCCGAGTATGAATAGTTGAGTTGGATCGGATTACTGAGGTTTATTACAGTAGAAGGATAAAAAATATTATTCTGAATTCCTTCACCGGAAAATATTCCGCCGGCAGGAAAACCGGAAAGAGTATCGGCAGCATCAGAAATACAATAGTGATTTTGCGGTAAAGAAAAACTTACCTGTGGGTTATCATAAACAACAACAGATAATATAGTGTCAGCATAACACCCAAGAGAATCGGTATAGCTGTAAGTAACCGGTATCTTGTACCCGAAGGAATCAATAACAGAAGGAGAGAAGGTGTCTCCGCTTATTCCCATACCAGAGAAAGTTCCACCGCCGGGAAACCCATTTAGAAATACATCGCCGGATGAATGACAGTATTGTTCAAGGAGACCTGTAACAGTTAATACAGGCAAAGGATTTACTGTAACAACTATCATGGATTTTCCGGTACATCCATTCTCATCAAAGCCGGTAACCGTATAAGTGGTTGTAACATCAGGGCTTGCTGTAACAGTATCACCGGAAGGATTACTCAATCCATCAATGGGCTGCCATTGATAGGAATTGCCGCCGCTTGCAATGATTTCAGCAGACTGACCATAGCAAACAGACACTACAGACGGAGACAGTGTAATCCCTACCTTGGGATTAACCGTCAGAGAGAATGTTTGAGAAGCAGAGCATCCGTTTAATCCGTTTGCTGTAACAGTATAGGTTTGAGAAGCAGTCGGTGTGGCTGTTATATTAGGACCATCAGTTGTATTCAGTCCATCGGCAGGCAGCCAGGTATAAGAGGAAGAATCGCTTCGTACTTGAAGTTGGAAGCACGCCCGTGTAGCATTTTTATCTGTAAGGTGATTATACAGAAACCGGGTACTCTGCTGAATCAATGAATCCCACTCGACAGTTCCGGGATTGAGACCATGAGCATACGAAATACCCGGAAAAAGAGAAGATTCAATTCCCGCATCCAAAGCTTTCCGGTTAATAGTGTAACACCCGTAGATGATCATGGCACTTCCCATATATCCTCCCTGGGTATAAGGAATGGTTGGATCATAGATTGATTGAATGCAGCTGACAGGCGGAAAATGATTATTGGACAACAGATTTGTATCGAGTATTCCTCCCCAGTTGTTCAATACCCCAACAGTGTTACAACTAAATCCGATACTTCCTCCGGTACTATTTATTCCGCCCATCAGGAATGTATCAATATGTGCGGGATAGTCATCCCTATCCATGTATGCCGAATACATAGCCATAATAGCGCCGGCAGAAGTTCCACCAATAAATATCTGGGAGGAGTCAACAAAATATGAGTTACTCCATTTTTTGAAAAAGCGAATAGCCGTGTTCATATCCTGCACCGGTATTGTTGCATGAAAACTACAAGTAAAGGCAGGTAAGTATAAAAGAAAAAAG